>CABUZU010000034.1 GCA_902496125.1 uncultured Lachnospiraceae bacterium | reverse complement strand
ATTTCCAACAATAAAGGTAACAGATACAGCACTACGGTTATCGTGGCGGCGATTACTGGCATGGAACATAACAAAGCGAATCTGCCTACCCATGTCATAGCGAAAGGATATGAATTTCTCGAAAAAGACTCCATCATATTGCTTGAGCAGATAAGGACGCTTGATAAACAACGCCTGCAAGAATACATTGGTACTTTTGACAAGCATTTGATGTTGTCAGTTGATGATGCGTTGGCTGTCAGTATAGGAGTAAAGATTGCCAAGCCAGAATCCGGAAAGTGATTTTTAATGTTTTTAAAGATGAGGATTTAAAAATTTATAAGGAAATACTAGATTAAATCAAAAGGCGTTGCAATTTATCTTGCAACGCCTAATCTTTATTCTGCCATTGACAAATAAGGTAATGCCCTTACCGTTTTTGTACTAAATTTTACACCGCAGTCTTCATACCAATGATAGTTTCTTACAATTTTATTTTCCTTATCTTCCCACTTCATCGGGCAGTCGGTGTCTTCCCAGTCCATTGGAATGAGGTGATGATCTTGGGTAGAAGCGACTTTCATAATATCTTGTAATTCTTTAAATTCTTCGTCATTTAATAGACCTGGTCTTGCAGATACGAAGAGGGAGGTACCACTTTCGGCAAGTAAATCTGCCCATTGTTTATTAAAGTACCAATCAATACCGCTATCGATACCTACGCAGTCTGCATCCACTTCATAGAATTTACGGTGTTGAGGAAGACGAAATGCTAAGGTATTGATACCCATTCTTCTCGTTCTTTCCCAATCTACACCACTTGTATCATCGCCAGTACGGTTGATATGCATATAACCTGCACCTAAGTGTCCGATGGTGTTACATCCAAGTACAAGGGTATTGGTTTCGTTGCAAGCTTCTAAGATACCTTTATAAAGTATTTTTACAATTTCAGCACTAGTTAAGGATTCATCATAGAAATGCCAATCAGCTTCCGCAGTCATAAGAGGATTCATTTCAAATCCCCATCTTCCAAATAAATCAAAAGTAGAGAAGTCGTGTTTAATTAAAGTATATCCCCAGTCGCAGATACGTTTTACATCGGCTTTGATGTATTCAAGTGCCTGTGGATGGCTAGGGTCTAAGCATCCATTGTGTGGAAGTCTCCATTCATTCGGAATCTTTTCGTCTTCATTTAATAAAAGACGAACCCAGATACCAGGGCGAACACCTTTTTCTGCTAATTTATCAGCAAGTCCTTTCATATCAGGAAATTTACTATTACCTTTTGTCCAAGGTCCACCGTTGTATTCATCTAATCTGTGATGTTCCTGCCAGCAATCATCGATAACCATATATGGTTTATTCGTTACATCTTTTGTTAGACCTAAGATATAATCGCAGTCGCTTAGGATTTCTTCTTCAGAACTCTTACCATAAGCATAGTACCAGTTGTTACTTCCATATACAGGGTAAGGTGGAAGAATTGGGTCGGTACACATTTTACCACAAAATTCACTAATCGCTTCAAAAGAAGTGCATTCGGTAGCACTCATATTAAGAACTTTAGCAACTTCTAAAGTACGTCCATTTAATTTAACGCCGTTGCCGCCACATCTTACGTCCATAAATAAGGTAATACCCTCAGAATCTACCTGCCAGAAGCATAGAGCGGATGGACGAACCTTTACACCGTAGCATAAGTGAGTGTCTTCTTTGGTAGCACAAAAATACCAAGGCATGAAGCGGTTTGCAGACATGCCACGCCATTCTAAATCACCATATCCTCGTTCCCAAGCATCGCCTAAGAAGCGAACACCAGCTGGCCATTCTTTATTCCATCTAAATTTTAGATATTTAACAGGAGTTTTTGTTGCTGTTAAAGAAATAGCAAGGGTAGAGTCTACGGTTTTCATTTCAAGCACCATATCATCAACTGTGATTTGTTCAGCTAGGGGTCTGCAGCCAAAGGTTTCTGTCTGCGTTGCAATGGTGATGTAATTAGGAACACCAAGTTTCATACATGTCGTATTCATATGTAATACCTCTTTAAAAATGTTTTTCACTAGTATAAAAAAATTTATTGAATATTTCAATGAATTTATGTGACAAAAATATTGTTAGAAGTGAACTAATGAAAATGGTTGACAAAAAAATAGATTGTGATATCATAAAAGTATGAAAAAAATTTTCATAGGAGGCATCAGGATGGAAAAACAACAGTCTGTAATGGACACGATTAACATCCTATATGATACATTTTTTGAGCAAGAGAAAAAGATTGCTAACTACATCATGCATCATACTAAGGATGTTGTAAATATGACGATTAGTGAACTTGCAGAAGCAAGTGGAACAAGTGTTGCAACAATTTCTAGATTTTGTCGTAAATGTCAAGTAGATGGTTTTCATCATCTGAAGATTAGTCTAGCACAGGGCATTGCGAATAAATCATCACAGATTAAGGTATCTAATACCATTTCTAGAAGTGAAATTAGACAGTCTCTTCAAAACATTTTAGCTAATAAAATTGAAGAATTAACACAAACGATTTCATTAATTAATGAGAAGGAACTTGAAAAGATTTTAACCTGTATTGAGAATGCAGGAGTAGTGCAGCTTGTAGCAGTTGGAAATACACTTCCTGTTGCACTTGATGGTGCTTTTAAATTAAATGAAATGGGAATTCGAGCAGTTGCTGGAAGTGTTTGGGAAACTCAGATTGGATTTACTCTTTCAATGAAAGAAGGAGATGTCTTAATTGCAATTTCAAATTCAGGAGAGTCAAAAAGAGTTGCGAAAATGGTAAGAGCAGCGAATAAAAACGGGGTTACAACGATTGCACTTACAAATAATTTAAATTCTACAATTGGTAAGGAAGTAGACTATATTATTCAGACAGCGACGAGGGAGAAACTGTTTATGGATGAGTTTTGTTTTTCAAGAGTGTCAGCTACAACAGTGATGGAAATTTTATATCTATTTTTAGCAAATGGAAAGAAGAAACGATACGAGAGTATGACAGAGCTTGAGAGCTTAATTGCAGACGAAAAATTTTAAAGATACCAGGGTTAAAAAAATCTCATGAAAATGAAATTATTTTCATGAGATTTTTTTTATGAAAAATTGTGGTAAAATTGCTTAAAAAAGGGTACGATAATTTATAAAAAAGGGCTATTTTTTGTGAAAAATACATAAAAATAATTTTCTTTTTAAAATTAATTGACAAAAATAATTTTCGTGTTATAATGAGGATATAAAGAAAAAATATATCGCGGTATAAAAATATAAGAAAAATATTTACACACTATTTTAATCTATTTATTTTATTAAAGAGAAGGGTGAATGATATGAGAATTAATGAATTACTTAGCAAGCAAGCCATTGATTTGAAAGTGAATGTAAGCTCTAAGGCAGAAGCCATTGATTACATGACAAGACTTATGGAAAAGTCTGGTAACTTAAGCGACAGAGAAACCTATAAAAAGGGTGTTCTTGCTCGTGAAGAAGAAAGTACAACTGGTATTGGTGATGGAATTGCAATTCCTCATTCTAAGAATGCTGCTGTTAAGAAAGCAGGTCTTGCAGCTGTTGTGATTCCTAATGGTGTAGATTATGAATCATTAGATGATGAACCAGTTTACTTAGCTTTTATGATTGCTGCTCCAGAAGGTGGTAACAATACACACTTAGAAGCACTTGCAAGACTTTCTACTATGTTAATGGATCCAGATTTTAAAGATGCATTACTAGCAGCATCTTCTGTCGATGAATTTTTAAAGATTATCTCTGATAAAGAAGATGAGCTTGATGGTAAGAAAGAAGAAAAGGCTATTGAAAATGCAAATACAGCTTTCCGTGTACTAGCAATTACCGCTTGCCCAACTGGTATCGCTCATACCTTCATGGCAGCAGAAAGCTTAGAGAATAAAGGTAAGGAATTAAATATTCCAGTTAAAGTTGAAACTCAAGGTGCTGATGGTGCGAAGAACGTATTAACAGCAGAAGAGATTCAGAATGCAGAATGTATTATTATTGCAGCAGATAAGAACGTTGACCTCGCTCGTTTTGATGGTAAGCCAGTTATTATTACCAAGGTTGCAGATGGTATTCATAAAGCAGAAGAGTTAATTAATCATGCAGTAAGTGGACAGGTTCCAATTTATCATCATACGGGTGATGCGGTAGCAGAAAATGGCGAAGACAATGAAAGTGTTGGTCGTCAGATTTATAAACACTTAATGAATGGTGTTTCTCATATGCTTCCATTTGTTATTGGTGGTGGTATTTTAATCGCAATCGCATTCTTATTAGATGATTACAGCATTGATCCTTCAAACTTTGGTAAGAATACACCAATTGCAGCTTATTTTAAAACGATTGGTGAAACCGCATTTGGTATGATGCTTCCAATTCTTGCAGGTTACATTGCAATGAGTATTGCAGATAGACCTGGTTTAGCAGTCGGTGTTGTTGCTGGTTTAGTAGCAAAAGCAGGTATGACATTTACAAATCCAGCAGGTGGAGATGTAAATGCAGGTTTCTTAGGTGCATTATTTGCAGGTTTTGCAGCAGGTTATATTGTTTTAGGACTTCAAAAATTAACCTCTAAATTGCCAGCAGCACTTAATAGTATTCGTCCAATGATTATTTATCCAGTAATTGGTATTTTATTAGGTGGTGTTGTTACAACTGCTATCAATCCTTTCATGGGAATGATTAATGATGCTTTAAGTTCAGCACTTGCTGGAATGGGTGGAAGTAGTCGTGTAATCTTAGGTTTAATTGTAGCTGGTATGATGTCTGTAGATATGGGTGGTCCTGTAAATAAGACAGCTTATGCATTCGGTATCGCACAGCTTGCAGAAGGTAACTTTGAAATTATGGCAGCTGTTATGGCAGGTGGTATGGTTCCTCCATTAGCCATTGCACTTTGCACAACTTTATTTAAGAATCGTTTCACTAAGAGTGAAAGAGAATCTGGTTTAGTAAACTATTTATTAGGAATTTCCTTCATTTCAGAAGGTGCGATTCCATTTGCAGCTAGTGACCCACTTCGTGTCATTCCAGCTTGTGTAATTGGTTCGGCAGTAACGGGTGGTTTATCGATGTTCTTTGGCTGTACACTTCGTGCACCTCACGGTGGATTATTCGTACTTCCAACAATTGGTAATCCTTTAATGTATGTAGTATCAATTGCAGTAGGTATGGTAGTAGGATGCTTAATCTTAGCAGTTCTTAAAAAACCTAGAAAAGATGCTTAAAAATTTATACAAAAGACGGCTAGAAATAGCCGTCTTTTTATATTATACTAAAACATTATGTATAAAAAAGAGGTGTATTATTTTGGATAAAAAATATTTTTTCTTTGATATTGATGGTACTTTAACAGAAAAGAGTACAGGAATCCTTGTTCCCTCAGCCAAGGAAGCGATAAGAAAATTAAAAGAAGCAGGACATTTTGTTTCGATTGCAACAGGTAGAGCTTTTTATAAGGCAGAAAATTTCCGTAAAGAAAGTGGATTTGACCATATGGTATGTAATGGTGGTCATGGAATTGTCTATGAAGGAAAGCTTTGTGAAAATCGTCCTCTAGATTATGAAAAATGCAAAGCAATTTATAAACAGGCACTAGGACTTGGATATGGTGTATTAGTAGCAGTAGATGATTCAAAGAAAGTTTATACCAAGGATTATCGTTTTTATGACCAGGTAGGAATTAGAAAAGAGCCAACAACCTATATTATTGATGAAGATTTTAATCCAGATGATTTTGGCGTAATTTATAAGATGTATGTTTCTGTACCAGAAAAAGAAGAAGAGAAACTAACATTAAAGGATACGGTAGGAAATATGAGATTTGTTCCTTCTTATCTAATGTTTCAGCCAGATGAAAAGAAAGAAGGAATTCTTCGTATGCTTGAATATGCAAATGGAAATCCAGAAGATGTAGTTGTATTTGGCGATGATTACAATGACCTTGTAATGTTTGACGAAGCCTTTTATGGAGTAGCGATGGGCAATGCTTGTGAAGAACTAAAGAAGAAGGCAAAATACGTAACAGACCTTAATATAAACGATGGAATTTATAAAGCCTGTGAAAAACATGGATGGTTTTAGACTTGTGTAATGATTTTCCATGTGATATAGTAGGGATAAATTCTAACGAAAGGTAGATAAAAAGATGATAGCGATTATAGACTATGATGCTGGTAACTTAAAGAGTGTAGAAAAAGCATTGGTTGCTTTAGGAGAAACTCCGATTGTTACGAGAGATAGAGAAGAAATTTTAAGAGCAGATAAAGCCATTCTTCCAGGTGTTGGTTCTTTTGGAGATGCAATGGAACATTTACATCGTTTTGGTTTAGTAGAAGTGATTAAGGATTTTGTAGCTTCAGGGAAACCATTTCTTGGAATTTGTTTAGGATTACAACTACTATTTGATAGAAGCGATGAAACACCGGGAGTAGAAGGACTTGGTATTTTATCAGGAGAGATTTTAAAAATTCCTGATTGCGAGGGTCTTAAGATTCCTCATATGGGTTGGAATTCTTTAGAGATTACACCGAATGCAAAATTATTTAATGGAATTTCTAATGGAGCCTATGTATATTTTGTACATTCTTATTATTTAAAGGCAAAGGATCCTGCGATTGTTGCAGCAACCACGAATTATAGTACATTAATTCATGCATCGGTTGAAAAGGATAATGTATTTGCTTGTCAATTTCATCCAGAAAAGAGCAGTGAAGTAGGATTACATATTTTAAAGAATTTTATAGAGGTATAAGAGATGTTTACAAAGAGAATTATTCCCTGCCTAGATGTAAACAATGGCAGGGTTGTAAAGGGCGTAAATTTCGTAAATTTACGTGATGCAGGAGATCCTGTAGAAATTGCGAAGGCTTATGATAAAGCAGGTGCGGATGAATTAGTATTTTTGGACATTACCGCATCATCAGATGCAAGAAAGACTGTAGTAGATATGGTTCGCCGCGTTGCCGAGAATGTCTTCATTCCATTTACAGTAGGTGGAGGGATTCGAAGTGTGGATGATTTTAAGGAGCTTTTAAGAGAAGGAGCAGATAAGATTTCAATTAATTCGTCTGCGATTAATAATCCCCATTTAATCTCAGAAGCAGCAGAGAAATTTGGTAGTCAATGTGTGGTAGTAGCGATTGATGCCAAGAAAAGAGCAGATGGCAGTGGATGGAATATTTATAAAAACGGTGGTCGCTTAGATGTAGGAATTGATGCAATTGAATGGGCAACAAAAGTTAATGAATTAGGTGCTGGAGAAATCTTATTAACCAGTATGGACTGTGATGGTACAAAAGCTGGATACGACAATGAACTAACAGCTAAGATTGCCGATGCCGTATCGATTCCAGTCATTGCTTCTGGTGGAGCTGGTACGAAGGAACATTTTTATGAAGCTTTAACAACAGGAAAGGCCGATGCAGCCTTAGCAGCTTCCTTATTCCATTACAAAGAGTTAGAAATTAATGATTTAAAGAAGTACTTATCTGATAAGGGACTTCCAATGCGTCTGTAGAGGTGAAAAAATGTCAGCAATTAATAATGATTGGTTAGAACCTTTAAAACCTGAATTTGCAAAACCTTATTATAAGCAGTTATATTATAAGATTAAAGAAGAATATAATACTAGAGAAATCTATCCAGCAGCAAATGATATTTTTAATGCATTTGATTTTACCCCTTTATCAAAGGTAAAGGTTGTAATTTTAGGGCAAGACCCTTATCACAATGTAAATCAGGCGCATGGACTGTGTTTTTCGGTAAAGCCAGATGTGGAGATTCCGCCTTCTTTGGTTAATATTTATCAAGAACTTCACGATGACCTTGGTTGTTACATACCAGATAATGGATATTTAAAGAAATGGGCTGACCAAGGGGTCTTAATGTTAAATACGGTGCTAACGGTTCGTGCACATCAAGCAAATTCACACAGAGGAATTGGTTGGGAACAGTTTACCAATGCAGCAATTAAGATTGTAAATGAGATTGACCGTCCTGTTGTATTCATTTTATGGGGACGTCCTGCACAGGCTAAAAAATCAATGCTTAATAATCCAAAGCATTTGATTTTAGAAGCTCCTCATCCAAGTCCACTTTCTGCTTATCGGGGATTCTTTGGTAGTAAACCATTTAGTAAGACCAATAATTTTTTAACAAGTCATGGATTAGAAGCGATTGATTGGCAGATTGAAAATATACATAATAAATAGGAGTAAAAAATGATAGAAATTATTAAAGCGATTATTATTGGTATTATTGAAGGTGTTACCGAATGGTTACCGGTTAGTAGTACTGGTCACATGATTTTAGCAGAAGAATTTATTAAGTTAAATGTCTCAAAAGAATTTAACGAAATGTTCCTTGTAGTAATTCAGCTTGGTGCGATTTTAGCAGTTTGTATTTTATTCTTTGATAAGCTATATCCATTTTCAAAGAAAAAGTCAGCAGAAGAAAGACATCAAACCTTTAATTTATGGTGGAAGGTTATCATTGGCTGTGTTCCAGCCGGTGTATTAGGTGTATTATTTAATGACTGGTTTGATGCACATTTTTATAATTCGCAAGTGGTTGCAACAATGTTGATTGTCTATGGTATCTTATTTATTTTATTAGAGAGCCATCAGAAGAATAAAACCTTCTCTGTTAGAAGAATGGAAGATTTAAGCTATGTTCAGGCATTGTTAATTGGATGCTTTCAGTGTTTAGCCTTAATTCCAGGTACTTCTCGCTCTGGTGCAACCATTCTTGGCGCAATGATTCTTGGTGTATCTAGACCAATTGCAGCAGAGTTTTCATTCTTCTTATCTGCACCAGTTATGTTTGGTGCAAGTGCAATTAAGGTATTAAAATTTGTAAAAGCAGGTATTGTGATTTCAGGTATGGAAATTGCAATTTTAGTAGTAGGTAGTGCAGTTGCATTTATTGTATCAATGATTGCAATTCAGATGCTTATGGATTACGTTCGTAAACATAACTTCTCAGTGTTTGGATACTATCGTATTGTATTAGGTATTATTGTATTGGGATATTTTATGTTTGCATAAGAAAATGGGAGTGTCGCAAAATAACTGATTTCATTAGTTATGGAGAGATGCTCCTTTTTTGGTGAACTGGTCTTTCATATGCACAAAAGTTGCATCAATATCCGTTTTTGAATACTATGAAAAGCAGGTTTTTTAAAGCCTGCTTTTCGCTTTTTTTACAAATTTTTATAAAAAAAGAGCTATTGCTCTATAGATGATTATTCATTTATTTTGCAACAGCCCTTTTTCATATTTGCTTTTATTTATAAGAAGTATTTCTGTATAATTAAGCTTTTATATCGTTGACTTCTTTCTCTTTAAGTATACAATTATAAAAAATATTGTTTAAATAATCGAATATGCAGTGAAAGAGTATGCTATTCGATAAGAGGAAAAAGTTTTTTTTCTATAAGTTCCATAAATGCCGATACTCTTATTAGAAGTCCATAGATACGTATTAGTATTTGCTTTATTAGCGATTGCTCGTACTTTATCAGAAGCATCTAATGAATCAGAATCAGAGGTGTAACTACTTACAGATAACGCATCCCAAATCTTCGAAGCTTTTCCTAATTTGCTAGAAACAGCAGTAAGAAGATTTAAAAGAGATTTTTTTCCTTCAAGTGAATATGTTTTTGTGTAATGTGAAAATGTGGTATCGCCATTAACTAATTCAATAGCAATTACAGGACAATTCATTCGTACACCAGCTTCATAATATAAAACTTCTGCTTTTTTTGTTGTAGAATTATATGATAGACATACAGAATATAGGACTTTCATTTTTGTAGTAAGTCGGCGTAGAGATTTATCATGTTCTTTTGTAATTTTGATCACAGAAACACAAGAATAATATTCATGGCTATTATTTTTTGAACCATCCATTATATAAAAGTAATCTGAAGTTTTATATAATTTCCAACCAGTTTGTGTTAATACACGATTTAGACTTGCATCGGTTGTTGCTTTTCCAGTTTTAATTAAGTTATCAAAAAAAGATTTTAAAATTGTATAACTTGCAGATTGTGCTGTATACGAGTTTGTACTTTTGAAAGATTGAGAAGATTGTGCCGTAAATGTTTGAGTATTTTTTTGAGTTTGAGCCTTACTAATATTTCTTGAATATTTAAAATTTTTATTGGGTTGTAAACATTTTAAAATTTGTTTTTTTAGTTCAAATTGAGCTTCATTAGTATTAGTAGAATTTATTTTTTCTAAAAAATGTTCTCCATTATTAATAGCAGATTGATAGATGGAATTATATTCTTGATTAGTTATGTTAAGAGTGATTTCTTTTAAACTACCATCTGATAAATCTTCAATTAATAAATATAGAGAAGAATTAGAATTTTTGTTTTCAAATTTAATTGTTGCTAAATTGTAATTTTCATTTGGAGAAAAACTACCGGTTATAATAGTAACATAATTTGAACTTTCTGATTTAGTAGCTAATGTATATCCAGTAAATTCATAGAGCTTTTGATTAATAAATAATTGAATGATATTTTGATCTTCACTTAGATAATAATTTATGCCGAATGATTCTGAATTAGGTTTTGAAATACCAGAATAATAATCGCTTTCATTAGAGAAAATTTTACTAGATAACATTTCCCCAGAATATGAGAAAATTAATTTTGAGGAAGAGATTGCTTTTGATTTAAACGATGTACAAAATACTAGTAATAATAGAATAAATAAGATTGAAGAGTATAAAAAATATGTTTTTTTCATAATGAACTCCTTAAAAATTATTATTAAATTTCAAGTTTCATAAAGCGTTGATCAACTTTGATTGCATTTTAACAGAAAAAATATAATTTGTCAATATTATATTGTAATTCTAGGTATTGATTTTTCGATTATATTTGATATAATCATATAAATGAAAATATTAATATGTTAGTGTTATAGAGATAAGAAAGAGAGGAGTGTATTTATTGAAAAATAATTTTCTTGGAGTAAGAAAAAGACCAGTAATAAGCAAATACTAATAAGAGTTTTAATTAGCAATATTTGTTTGAGGCAAAATTTAAATAAAAAGTCTGTATAATCAATAATATAGGGCTTGACATTATAGAAAGGGTTTTTTTATGAAAAAGAATTTAATATATTTATTAATAACTATTATATTTTTTAGTACAACAACTGCTTTTGCAACTGAAAAATATAATAATATACTTTCTACAGAATATGAATATTTAGAGGATGGTAGTTATTTTGTCGTAACATCTGAGGAAATAGTAGACTCTGATATTTCGATATTATCTACAGTTAATACAAAAAAAGGTTCTAAAACATATACTTATTATAATAATGAAGGGAAAAAATTATGGTATGTAGAAGTAATAGGTACATTCTCTTATGGAAATAATTCTTCTAAATGTACTAATTCTACAGTTATTGCAAAATCTAATGATTCAGCATGGAAAATTTATAGTAAATCTGCTAGTAAGTCAAAGAATATTGCTACAGCTACAGTTACTGCAAAACGTTATATAGGTGCAGTGCTTCTTAATACTATAAATAAATCAATTAGTTTAACTTGCAGTCCAACTGGAAAATTATCATAAAAATTCCCCTTAAGTAGATTTTTTTATTTGCTTGGTCTACTTAAGGGGAATAAATAATATCAAAATAATAGCTCATATATATACTAGTTGTCATTAAAATATCTAACATATTGATTAATTAAATTTGTTTGGTAAGATTTATCCTTATATAAGGAAGAAGATTTTGTTTGTAAAGCCTTTAACAATTCTTCATTAGCTAGTTGAAGATTTTTTAGATAATTAATATCCTCTTGTGATTCGACATTGGAGGTTGCAATATCAAATACTTTATTTGCTATTATGTTCCAAATTCCAGTACCTTCATACCAATCAAATAAAGTCTTGGAATTATAATCTAGTATTGCACCAGTATCTTCACAAGTTAAGGCAATTATTTTAAGAGAGTCTGTTTCATCTGTTCTACTTTTAGCTAATATTTCGGAAATTTCATTGTTTATAAGAGTTAGATTTTTTTCGATTTCATTCCAAAATTGCTTGTGTGATTCAATTTTTTTATTATAAGCAGATATAGTAGAATAGATTGAGTAACAACAAAGAATAATAACGATAATTGAGAAACAAATTTTAGATGTTTTTTTCATAAAAAACTCCTTTCCGATTAGTATAAATATATATTAGCAAAAACAATATATTTTGTCAACAATATATTGTAATTCTATGTATTGAAATTATAAATTTATTTGATATAATAGTAAGATTAATAAAATATTAAAAAAGAAAGGAATAGTTAGCACAAAACGAGTAGCAGAAATGGATAAGACTAAGCAAAAAATACAATTAGTATCGAGTTTGAAAAAAGCTACGATAGAAATGCTTTTATTAAAATTATTAATGGAATCAGATATGTATGGATACCAAATGTCACAAGAAATAAAAAAAAGAAGTGCAGAGAATTATACAATTTTAGAAGGCTCTATGTATCCTATACTATATCGTTTAACTGAACAAAAATATATATCTTTTTATGAACAAAAGGTGGGAAAACGTCAAACCCGTATTTATTATCATTTGGAAGAATTAGGAAAAGAATATTTAAATCAGCTTATATCTTTATATTATGAATATACAGATATAATATCTTTTTTGTTAACTACAAAAGAAGGGGATGTATATGAAAGAAATAATGAAGCAAAGAGAAATTAAAAAATATTTTAAAATTATAAGAAAAAATTTGAAATTTTCATGTTCTCGTAAAAAAGCGAATCAAATTATTCAAAGTGTTAAAGCGAATGCGGAAGAATTTTTTCTTGAACATCCTTCAGCATCTTTTGTTGATTTTGAAGAAAATTTTGGCAAAGCTAAAGATGTTTCAGAGTCTATTTTAAAAACAGAGATTCTTTATGATTCTAATAGTTTGGAAACTTTACAATTTAAAAGGAAGTTTTTTAAATTGTTAAGTATTACAATAATTTTCTTGGCACTACTAATTGGTGGTATTTCTGTTAAAGTTTATTTTGATATAAATCGAAGTACACCTGTTTATGGAGAAGTTAAAATTAGAGAGATAACGGATCTTGAAGATTTAGATAATTGATATTTCTTCCTTTCGAAGAGTAAGTCTTATACAATCTGTTCATAATTAATTATACCATGAAAAGCAGGTTTTTCGAAGCCTGCTTTTCGTTTTTTTTAACAAAAAGAGCTATTGCTCCAGAGATGATTATTCATCTATTTTGCAACAGCCCCATTTCTTTACTTATTCAAATTTTCCTGTGCAGTAGATAACATTAACTTAATACGATTTAATTGGTTTACTTCACTTGCACCTGGGTCATAGTCAACTGCAATAATATTAGAATTTGGATATTGGTTTCTAAGTTCTTTAATGACACCTTTACCTACGACATGGTTTGGTAAGCAACCAAATGGCTGTGTACATACAATATTAGGTGTACCGCTATGAATCAGTTCTAGCATTTCACCGGTTAAGAACCAACCTTCACCTGTTTGATTGCCAAGGGAAACAAAGTCTTTGGCATAATTTGCTAATTTCTCAATGCGAGCAGGAGCATTGAAGCGTTCGCTCTTTTCTAATGCTTTTCTAGCACAACCTCTAAATTTCTCTAAAAATTCAATACCTAAATTGCAAAGTCTTGCAGTAGAAGTCTTAGTTCCAAGTTTAACGGCTTTAAAATTGGAATTATATAGGCAATATAAGAAGAAGTCTAATAAATCTGGCATTACGGCTTCTGCACCTTCTTGTTCTAACAGTTCTACTAAGTGATTGTTAGCAGCAGGTAAGAACTTAACTAAGATTTCACCAACAATACCAACACGAGGTTTTCTTATGGTTTCATCAATTGGTAGGGTATCGAAATCTTTTACAATGCGTTCGATGTTTCGTTTAAACTCAAGGTAGTGAATACCAGGTTTTTGCAGCGAACGAATGCAACGTTCTTCCCATTTTTTATGTAGAGCATTGGCAGAACCCTTCTTCTTTTCGTAAGGGCGAACACGGTAAAGCACACGCATGAATACATCACCATAGATGACTGCCATTAATAACTTCGTAAGCATTGGAACGGAATATTTAAATCCTGGGTTGCTCTCCAGTCCTTGTGCACTGATAGAGATTACAGGAATTTGCTCCATATTTGCCTTCTTTAATGCACGGCGGATAAATCCAATGTAGTTTGAAGCACGACAACCACCACCAGTCTGGGTAATAAAGATGGCAACCTTATTGACATCATATCGACCAGAGAGTAAGGCTTCCATAATCTGTCCAACGACAATTAAGGAAGGATAACAAGCATCATTATTTACATATTTTAGTCCAGTGTCTACACAAGCTTTCTCATTTTGTCCTAAAATTTCAACATGATAGCCACAAGAATTAAGGGCAGGTACGAGAATATTAAAGTGAATTGGTGACATCTGAGGGCAGAGGATGGTGTAATCCTTCCTCATTTCCTTAGTAAATGCTACACGCTTAATTGCGGAAGAATGAGGTCTACGCTGTACGTGCTTTTTATCTCGAACACGAAGAGCGGATAGGAGAGAACGAATACGAATACGTGCAGCTCCTAAGTTATTAACTTCATCAATCTTTAATACCGTATAGATTTTATCTTTTGCGTGAAGGATATCGGCAACTTGGTCAGTAGTAACCGCATCGAGTCCACAACCGAAGGAATTAAGCTGAATTAAGTCGAGGTCATCACGAGTGCCTACAAAACTTGCAGCACGGTATAGACGGCTGTGATACATCCATTGGTCCATAACAATTGTTGGTCTATCAACCTTTCCTAAATGAGAAACAGAATCTTCTGTAAATACGGCTACACCATAAGAAGCAATCATTTCAGGAATACCATGGTTAATTTCTGGGTCTAAGTGATAAGGACGACCGGCAAGAACGATACCACGTTTACCAGTTTTCTTAAGATAACGAAGGGTTTCTTCGCCTTTTCGTTCAATATCTCTTTTTACTGAAATTAATTCACGCCAGCCTTTTTTGGCAGCTTTTCTTACTTCCACTTCACTAATTCTAAATTCTTTTCTAAAGATTTCTACTAATCGTTCGGTAAGAATTTCTTCATTTGTAAAAGCTAAGAATGGATTGATAAATTTCGTTTTAGATGTTTTTAATTCTTCTACGTTATTTTTAATATTTTCTGGATAAGAAGTTACAATTGGGCAATTGTAATGGTTTTGTGCTTCTTTTGTTTCATTACGTTCATAAGGAATACTTGGGTAGAAGATGTAATCAGGGTTTTTCTTTAACAACCATGAAATATGACCGTGTGCCAATTTAGCAGGGTAACATTCGGATTCACTAGGGATGGATTCAATGCCCAGTTCATAAATCTTACGAGAAGATTTTGGTGAGAGCATGACGCTAAAGGAAAGTTCCTTTAGGAAAACTGCCCAGAATGGATAATTTTCATAGAAGTTTAATACTCTAGGAATACCGATAGTTCCACGTTTGGCTTCTTCTTTTTTCAGTGGTTTATAATTAAAGAGTTTTTTGTACTTGTAATCAAATAGGTTTGGAACATTTTCCTTAGTACGATGTTCTTCTCCAAGACCTCTTTCACAACGGTTACCACTGATGAAGTTTCTGCCATCACCAAAGTCATTGATGGTAAGGAGGCAGTGGTTGTTACATTTTGGACAACGACTGATTCGAGTCTTGTATTGTAAGTTGATGATATCATCAAAGGATAGCATGGTTGTAGTAGGATTTTCTTCATAGCGTTCTTTTGCAATCAAAGCAGCACCGAAAGCACCCATAATACCAGCAATATCAGGACGAATTGCTTGACATCCAGAGATTTTTTCAAAGCTTCTAAGAACAGCATCATTATAGAAGGTACCACCTTGAACAACGATATTTTTTCCTAAATCTTCAGGACTTGTGATTTTTATTACCTTATATAAAGCATTCTTAATAACGGAATAAGCAAGACCAGCAGAAATATCAGCAACGGTTGCACCTTCTTTTTGAGCTTGCTTTACATTTGAGTTCATAAATACTGTACAACGTGTTCCAAGATCAATTGGATTTTTAGCAAAGAGTGCAGCTTTTGCAAAGTCTTGTACGCTGTAATTTAAAGAATGAGCAAAGGTTTCAATGAAAGAACCACAGCCAGAAGAACAAGCTTCATTTAAAAGAACGTTATCTACATTTCCATCTTTAATCTTGATACATTTCATATCTTGACCACCAATATCTAAGATACAGTCAACCTTAGGATTAAAGAAGGAAGCAGCATAGTAATGGGCAACGGTTTCAACTTCGCCGTCATCAAGCATTAAAGCAGCCTTTAATAGTGCCTCACCATAACCGGTAGAACAAGAATGTACGATATGAGCAGTAGGTGGAAGTAATTCTTTAATCTCTTTAATTGCTCGAATCGTAGTTGCAAGAAGGCTACCATTATTGCTAGAGTAAAAGGAATAAAGAAGACGACCGTCTTCGCCAATTACGGCAAGCTTTGTTGTCGTAGAACCAGCATCAATTCCTAAATAACAGTTACCAGAGTAAGCAGTGATTGCTCCTTTTTTTACACAGTTTTGTTCTTGACGACTTAAGAAGGCTTCATAATCTTCTTTGGATGCAAAAAGAGGGTCAAGACGTTTTACTTCAAATTCCATCTTAACACCTTGATTTAAGCGGTCAAAAAGAGTAGCAAGCTCTAATAAGTTATCCTTCTCATAGTTCATTGCAGCACCGATTGCAGCAAATAAGTGAGAATGGTCTGGTGCAATGACTGCTTCTGGTGGTAAATTTAAGGTACGGATAAACGCTTCCTTTAATTCAGTAAGGAAGTGGAGGGGACCACCTAAGAACGCAACGTTTCCACGGATTGGCTTACCACAAGCAAGTCCACTGATGGTTTGATTGACAACGGCTTGGAAAATAGAAGCCGATAAGTCTTCACGAGTTGCACCTTCATTGATAAGCGGTTGAATATCAGTCTT
>CABUZU010000033.1 GCA_902496125.1 uncultured Lachnospiraceae bacterium | reverse complement strand
GGAGCTGCTGCTGCAACTGCTTTGATGATTTATGTAAAAACACTTCCAAACTGGTTATTGATTATTGTAATTATTATCGCAAGCTGTCTTGCAGGCTTGATTTGGGGAATTATTCCAGCGGTATTTAAAGCTTATTTAAATACGAATGAAACACTTTTTACATTGATGTTAAACTATGTAGCGATGCAGTTTGTAACTTTTTGTATTGTATTTTGGGAAAATCCAGTAGGTTCAAATACCGTTGGTATTGTAAATTCTACAGACCGTTTAGGTTGGTTTCCAGAAATTTTTGGAAATAAATATGGATTAAATGTAATTTTAGTTGTTCTTGTTGCAGTGATGATGATGATTTATCTAAAATACAGTAAGCATGGATATGAAATCTCTGTTGTTGGAGAAAGTGAGAATACCGCAAGATATGCAGGAATTAATGTAAAGAAGGTTATTATTCGTACCATGGCAATCTCAGGTGCGATCTGTGGACTTGCAGGTGCAATTACAGTCTGTGGTGCGAGCCATACGATTTCTACTAGTACAGCAGGTGGTAGAGGATTTACGGCTATCATCGTTGCTTGGATGGCAAAATTTAATACAGGAGCAATGGTAATTGTTTCATTACTATTAGTATTTATGCAACAAGGTGCAATTCAGATTGCAACCCAGTTTGGATTAAATGAAAGTGCTTCCGATGTTATCACAGGTATTATTCTATTCTTTATGATTGGTAGTGAGTTCTTTATCAATTATGAATTAGATTTTGGAAAGAAGCATTAGGAGGTGTAAAAGATGAGTGTATTTTTTGTTTTTATCCAAAAAGCAATTGGTCAAGGTATCCCTATGCTATTTGGTGCAACGGGTGAAATTATAACAGAAAAGAGCGGCAATCTAAATCTAGGTATTCCAGGTATTATGTACATGGGCGGAATTAGCGGATTAATGGGTGCTTTTTTATATGAAAATAGTACGAAAAATCCAAGTGGATTAGTTGGAGCAATCATTGCATTTATCTGTGCGTTTATCTGTGCAGCACTAGGAGCTTTAATCTATAGTTTTCTTACAATTTCTCTTCGTGCAAATCAAAATGTAGTAGGTTTAGCACTTACAACCTTTGGTGTAGGATTTGGTAATTTCTTTGGTGGTTCCATTTCAAAGTTAGCAGGTGGTGTAGGACAGATTTCTGTAGCAACAACGGGCGATGCTTTTAGAAAGACAATTCCAGGATTATCTAAAATTCCAGTGCTAGGGGACTTATTATTCTCTTATGGATTTTTAACTTATCTGGCAATTGTTATTGCAGTTTACTGTACCTTTTTCTTAAATCGTACACGTAAAGGATTAAACCTTCGTTCGGTTGGTGAAAGTCCGGCAACTGCTGATGCAGCAGGTATTAATGTTACAAGATATAAATATATGGCAACTTGTCTTGGCGGTGGAATCGCAGGACTTGGCGGACTTTATTTTGTTATGGAATATCTTGGTGGAACTTGGACAAACAACGGATTTGGTGACAGAGGATGGTTAGCAGTAGCATTGGTAATCTTTGCATTGTGGAAACCAGTAAATGCAATTTGGGGTTCCTTCTTATTTGGTGCGTTATACATTTTGTATTTATATATTCCAGGACTCAATCGAGCAACGCAGGAATTATTTAAAATGTTACCTTATTTAGTAACTATTGTTGTTTTGATTATTACCAGTATTCATAATAAGAGAGAAAATCAACCGCCGAAGAGTTTAGGATTACCTTACTTTAGAGAGGAAAGATAGAAAAAACCCATATCGCAATGCGATATGGGTTTTCGTTATTCATTTTCAGAACATTTAGTCAATGCTAGAGTTCCAGTTCTGGCAACTTCTACAATGCTAATGGATTTAAGCATTTGCATTAATAATAAAATTTTATCTGGAGTATCGCAAATTTGGATAATCATAAAAGATTTTGACATATCTACAATATCAGCTTTTAAAATATCACAAATCTCCATGATTTCTCGTCTTGTATTACGATTGTATTTTACCTTTAATAGCATAAGTTCTCTAGAAATACTATTTTCTTCTTTAAACGTTCTTACTTTAATAATATCTAGCTTTTTATTTAACTGTTTTTCAATTTGCTCTAAGGTTCTATCATCACCAGAACTTACGATAGTCATACATGATACATCGGACTCATCGGTTTCGCCAACAGCTAAAGAATCAATATTAAAACCTCTTCTGGCAAATAGACCAGCAATTTTACTAAGTACACCAGAACGGTTTTCTACTAAAACAGAATATATTTTTTTCATATTTTCCACCAATCCTTTCGTATTCTTCCTAAACTAAATCCATAGGGTCAAGTAAGCATTCCATTAGGCAAGCTTTATCTTGTTTTAAGAATTCATCAAGAACGGCATCGGCATCTTTCATGTTGGTGAGACGATAAAATGGCATATCGTAAGCTTTTGCAAGCATTTCTAAATTAGGAGCTACTGACATATCAACCATTGAATAGTTATCTTTATAATTAAAGTGTTGGAATTGACGTACCATACCTAGGTAATTATTCTTCAATACGATTACCTTGGAATTGATATTGTATTGACGCATCGTGGCAAATTCCATCATAGACATCTGCAAAGAACCATCGCCACATACAGCAATAACTTCCTTGTCAGGTTGTGCATATTTAGCACCCATTGCAGCAGGAATGGAGTATCCCATGGTTCCCATACCACCGGAGGTCATGAAGTTACCTTCCTTTACAATATGATAGCTACAAGACCAAATCTGGTTTTGTCCAACATCGGCAACATAAACTGCATCATCTGGAAGCTTTCTAGAGAGCATTTCAATAAATTTAGCTGGGTCTACATAATCAGGATTAGGATTTCTTACAACCTGCATTTTTTCTTTATAAAAACGAAGTTCTTCTAACCACTCACTGGTATTAGGAGCAATTACATTTTCGGTTAAATCTTCAAAAATACGTTTAGCATCGCCAACTAGTGGAATATGAGGACCTACATTTTTACCAATTTCAGCGGTATCAACATCGATGTGAACTAATACCTTATGGTCTACAATTAAATCTGGTTGATTGACTGCACGGTCTGCAACACGGGCACCAATCATAATTAATAAATCACAATTATTCATTGCACGATTTGCATAAGGCTTACCATTATTTCCAACCATACCAAAATACATTGGATTTTCAGTCTGCATTGCACTAATTCCCATCATAGTAGAAACAACTGGGATTTGGAATTTTTTAGCAAATTCACGAAGCTCTTTTTGTGCTCCAGCAGAAATTACACCACCACCTACACAAATAAGAGGTTTTTTGGCCTTTTTTAATTCCTTAGCAACACGTTTAATCTGAGCCATATTACCACGAACAGTAGGCTTATAGGTTCTAAGTTTTACTTCTTCTGGATATTTGAAATTTTTTAAAGTAGCTTGTTGAACATCGATTGGAACATCGATTAAAACAGGTCCTTTACGACCAGTCATACAGATATGAAAAGCTTCTTTAAAAATTCGTGGAATATCTTCTACTTTTTTAACAAGGTAACTGTATTTTACAAAGCTTTCTACTGCTCCTGTGATATCAGCTTCTTGGAAACTATCACTACCAATTAATTCACTGTTTACTTGACCACTAATGCAAATCATTGGAATACTATCAGCGAATGCAGTAGCGATACCAGTAATTAAATTGGTTGCCCCAGGACCACTTGTAACAACACATACTCCTGGTTTTCCTGTTACTCTTGCCTGTCCGCTCGCTGCATGAGCAGCATTTTGCTCGGTACGAATTAGAATGGATTCAATTGTAGAATCTAGAATACTGTTATAAAATGGACAAATTGCTACACCTGGATATCCGAATACTGAGGTAACCCCCTCCAGTTCTAGGCATTTAATCATTGCATCTGCACCTGTCATGTTATATCTCCCCTTATCTATTAAACTCTTTGTATTTATTCTAGTACAATGTACAATACTATAACACATTTTGTAGACATTTACAACAATATTAAAAAAAATAGATAAAATTTTGTAAAATTCATCTATTTGTGTAATTTTACTATATATTTATGTACTATTTACATTGATAAGATAGTTAAACTAGATAAAGATGACATATAAAAAAGCAGGAACAAAGTGCTGTAGACGTTGTGGAAGAGAAATAGAATAACTAGAAAACTCCCCCATTCATAAGATGGAGGAGTTAGTTTTTAATAATAACAAATAACAGGATCGCCCTTGCTAATTAAACTATATAATCTTTTGGCTGCACTGTAAGGCATATTGACACATCCGTGAGAACCTCTTGTTTTATAAAGGCTTCCACCAAAGCTCTTTCTCCAAGTTGCATCATGGAAACCGATATTTCCATTAAATGGCATCCAGAAGCTTGTCATTACATCATAGTCAGCACCAACCATTCTCTGACCAGGTTTTTTATAAGTAACGCTGTAGATTCCGCTAGGAGTTGCATGACCTGTACTTACATTACCAGAAACAAAAGAACTAGACATTACAACTTTACCATCTTTAACAAAGTACATATACTGTGCACCTAAGTTTACTTCAGCATAAGTATTGCCATAGTCATTTCCCTTCTTATAAGAAGCAGCTTCTTGTTTATAAACAACCTTTTTTTCGCCAGATTCAAAGTTATCTAAAGCTTTAATAAGTTCAGCTGTAGTTTCAGTTTGATTTGTCCACCAACCATAGTCACCTCTTGTGATTTCGATAGTCTTACCACTGTGAGTCTTAAAGGTATGTTTTCTCCAAATCGTATCATGTGCAGAAGCTAGGCTTTTAACATAAGCAGCAGCTTTTTCTTCGTTAACAGTTATGCTAAATTTCTTTGTATCATCGATATCTAGCCATTCGTTGAAGGTCTTAGCAGTAAGCTTTTCTTTTTCATTACCGAATTTATAGGTGATTTCAGTTTTTATGTATTTATTTAGCTTATCGCATAATGCAATTAATTTCTCGTTATTAGCATAAACTGCAGGTTCTGCATAAAGACCAGATTTATCAACATCTAATGTAGGAGTTAAACTATCAATGGCTTCTTTAATTGAAGCAACGGTCTTTTTCTTCTTTGGTTTATTACCAATGTTTTCAGCAACAATGGTATATCCCGTTTCTGAATTATAATCAGAAATGCAAGCACTAATTGGTTTTTGAATCTTATCGGTATTAAATAAATCCATACCATCTTCAATTGCTTTTAATTTATCTTCATCATAAGAAACAGTCATCTGTACATCAACCTTTTGTGGAGAGAAGATAGAAACTGGCCATGCAAAAGCATTTTGTGCATTTTTTGCATCATCTAAAGTAGAATCATAGACCATTGCAAGGTCAATATCTTTACCAACGATAGTTTCTGTAACATTGTTTCTTTGTACAACATCTAATTTATAATCAGTGATGGAGTCGCTAATCATTGTTTTTACTTCATCTACTGTTTTACCAGTGCAATTCATTCCATTAATTTTAGTATTTACCTGAAAATGGTCTGTAAAGTACCAAGCACCAACACCATAGACAACGCCTAATGCAACTACTACAGCTCCAGTAGCGATCAGAGCTTTTTTCTTATTAGAACCCTTCTTAGGTTCAGCGTTATTTAATTCTTCTTCCATATCTGTTTGCCATGAAATACATGGCATTCTCCTTTCTTTGCTTTTCTTTGTCGAAGATTTATAATTTCAAGATTCTATAAATCCTACCACAGAAAGTAAAAAAAAACAAGAAAAACCATGTATTTAATTGGAACTTATCAAGTTTTTAATATATTTGTAAAGATTTCTTAATCTATCTTAGGTTTAAAAATTAGAGCAGCAAGATAGCCAAATACAAGGGCGGCAGTAATTCCTGCACTGCTAGCAGTTAATCCTCCTGTAAAGATGCCTAAAAATCCATCCGTTTGAATCGCTTCTTTTACACCTTTAAATAAGGTGTTTCCAAATCCAAGGAGTGGAACGCTTGCACCAGCACCAGCCCATTCTACAAAAGGTTCATAAATGCCTAAAAATCCTAAAATACAGCCGATTACAACTAATCCTACCATAATACGACCAGGCATCCATTTCGTTTTATCCATAAAAATTTGAACGATGGCACAGATAGCACCACCAACTAGAAATGCTTTTACCATAATTCCTCCTTTTTATTCATCGGGGGATTCTAATACAACTGCATGTGCAATACCTGGAACGCTTTGTCCTTCATTAAAACTAGTAGGAGAGAGTAGGGCCCCAGTCGGAATAAATAAAACTCGTTTCCATTCCTTGCGCTTTAATTTTTTGACAATAAAAGCGCATAAGAGAGCGGCAGAACAACCGCAACCACTGCCACCAGCATGAGTATCTTGTTTTTCGTGATTATAAATCTCAATTCCACAGTCCATATGATTAGAAGAAATATCGATTTGTTCATCCCCTAAGAGATCTAGTAAAATTTTCTTGCCAACAATTCCAAGGTCTCCAGTAATAATTTGATCATAATAATCGGGTTTTCGGCTAAAATCCTTCATATGGCGAACAATGGTATCACAGGCAGCAGGTGCCATGGCTGCTCCCATGTTCATAGAATCTTGTACACCAAAATCAATGATTTTACCAATCGTTGCACCGGTGATTTTAGCATAGCCATTTTTATGACCTAAAATGACGGCACCTGTACCAGTAACTGTCCAAGTAGAAGAAAACGGACGTTGATTTCCATAATCGAGGGGAAAACGAAATTGTTTTTCAGCACTCGCATAGTGGCTAGAGGCCATAGCAGCACAGTAGTTAGCATTTTGACTGTCAATGCACATTGCACTAAGACAAAGAGACTCTCCCATAGTAGAACAAGCGCCATAAAGACCAAAAAAGGGGATTTGTAGGTCTATTACACCAAATGAGGTAGCAATAAGCTGTCCAAGTAAGTCGCCAGCAAATAGATATCTGATATCTTTATTTCGAATACCAGCGTCTTTAATTGCACAAGAGAGTGCTCGTTTTTGCATCGCACTTTCTGCTTTTTCCCAAGTATCTGTACCAAATAGGGGATCATTTTCTACTTGGTCAAATAAAGTTCCATAAGGTCCTTCACCTTCTTTTTTACCTACTACAGAACAAAGACCAATAATTTGAGGTTCTGTAGTAAACTTAAGACTTGATTTTCCTTGTTGCATAATCTTCCTTTCTAGTTCTTTTTCGAACTTTTTATAGTAGTATCTGCGATTTTTAGAAATTTATAACAGAAAATTGGGTTGAATGATAATGAAAGTTTGTGAAAGATTTTGAAATAAAATGATTGATTTTGAATGAAAGTGGTGGTATGATAAAGCCATAAATGAAGAGGTAATGAGATGTTAACAGAAGAAAGATTTAAAAAGATTCTTGAATTAGTAGAACGCAATAAAAGCGTTTCCATCGGACAATTGATGTCTGTATTACAAGCTTCTGAATCTACAGTGCGTAGAGATTTAGCTGCTTTGCACCGTAGTAACAAATTAATTAAGGTTCGTGGTGGAGCACTATCGTTAAATTCATACGATACAAGAGATGATTCTGTAATTCTTCGAAAAGAAAGAAACTTAGAAGAGAAGAATCAGATTGCAGCATATGCAGCTTCACTGCTAGAGAAGAATGATTTTGTATATCTTGATGCTGGCACTACAACAGAGCTTGTGATTGATTTTTTGACAGAAAAGGATATTACATTTGTTACGAATGCAGTAGGTCATGCGAAGAAATTATCGCAAGCAGGTTATACTGTCTATATATTAGGTGGTGAATTTAAATCGACAACCGAGGCAATTGTAGGTGTAGAAGCAGTAGAGAGTTTATCAAAATATAATTTTACAAAAGGTTTTTGGGGAACAAATGGAGTCAGTATTTCGAGAGGATTTAGTACTCCAGATGTCAAAGAAGCAATGGTTAAGAAAAAAGCAATGGAGAACTGTAGAGAGTGTTATATTTTATCAGACCCCAGTAAATTTTCTAAAATATCAAGTATAACATTTTCAGGTTTTACCAGTGCTACTATTATAACAACTCAGATAGATAATGAAGTCTATTTGAACTACAAAAATATTATTGAGGTGAAGAAAGATGATTTACACAGTAACTTTTAATCCATCATTGGATTACATCGTATCCGTTGAACATTTTGAAACAGGTAAGGTAAACCGTACCAATACAGAGCTTATGTTTGCTGGTGGTAAAGGAATTAATGTTTCCATCGTTTTAAGCAATCTTGGTGTAGAAAGTACAGCGCTTGGTTTCTTGGCAGGATTTACAGGCGAAGAAATCAAACGTTTATTAAATGAACAAGGCATTAAGACAGACTTTATTGAAATTTCAGAAGGAATGTCTCGTATCAATGTGAAGCTTCGTTCCGATGAAGAAAGTGAAATCAATGGTATGGGACCTGCAATTAAAGAAGAAGATATCAAGAAATTATATGATAAATTAGATACTTTAAATGAAGGCGATGTTGTAGTACTTGCAGGAAGTATTCCATCTGTTATGCCAAGTTCTATCTATATGGATATTATGAAATATTTCAAAGATAAGAAGTTAAGATTTGCAGTAGATGCTACTTGTGACTTATTAATGAATGTATTAGAATATCATCCATTTGTAATTAAACCAAACAACCATGAACTTGGTGAAATTTTTGGTGTAACTCTTACTGAAAAGAAAGATGTTATCACTTATGCGAAGAAATTACAAGAAAAAGGTGCTAGAAATGTAATTGTTTCTATGGCTGGTGATGGTGCTGTTTTAGTAACAGAAGATGGCGATGTATATGAGACAGAAGCTCCTAAGGGTAAGGTAAAGAACTCTGTAGGTGCTGGTGATTCCATGGTAGCTGGATTTATTGCTGGATATTTAAAGACTAATGATTATAAAGAAGCATTTAAGATGGGTGTATGCACCGGTAGTGCAAGTGCATTCTCAGACCAGCTAGCAACGAAAGAAGAAGTAGAAGCTCTTTACAATGCTCATAAATTTAACTTCTAATAATCGTAAATTTTATAGAAATTTGATTGAATAATTTTTTATTTTGTAGTATGATACTACTAATGGTTATGTATTAACCCCCAGATTATGCATATATTTTATTTATTTTAGGAGGTAAACAAAAAATGAAACAGTTTTCTTATGTTATTACAGATGCACAGGGAATCCACGCTAGACCAGCAGGAACTTTAGTAAAGGAAGTTAAAAAATACGAATCAGCTATTACTATCGAAAAAGATGGTAAGGTTGCTAAAGCTAATGGTGTATTAGGCGTTATGAGTCTTGGTGTAAAACAGGGCGAAGAAGTAACTGTTAAAGCAGACGGCGCTGATGAAGATGCTGCAATCGCTGCATTAGAAGCTTTCTTCAAAGCTAATTTATAAGAATAATATTGATTTTTATTAGGGATATCGAAAGATATCCCTTTTTTTGTTATGATACCAGGGTCAAAAAGGTTGACAAATTAAAATAATTATAGTATTATTGTATTAATTAGTTAATACAATAATACAGAAGAGGGGTGATATATATGGAATGGAGATTTGATAACAGTAGAGCAATTTATATTCAGTTGATTGAACAAATTCAACGAATGATTATATCCGGAGAATATAAACCGGGGGATAAATTAGAATCAGTAAGAGAATTAGCATCAGTAGCGAAGGTAAATCCGAATACAATGCAAAGAGCATTGTCAGAATTAGAACGAGTAGGACTTGTTCATTCAGAAAGAACAACTGGGCGTTTTATTACAGAAGATGAGGAGTTGATTGATAAAATGCGAAAAGAAATGGCGACGCAACGAGTACAAGAGTTTATTAAATATATGGTGGATATTGGATTTGAGAAAGAAGAGATAAAATCTTTTATCAATGAGATCCTAGACCAGATGAAAGGAGAATAGATATGAGTTTATTAGAATGCCATAAACTTACGAAAAAATATGGGAAGAAAGAAGTATTAAATGGACTTGAACTATCCATTGAAAGAGGGAGAATTGTAGGACTATTAGGACCGAATGCAAGTGGTAAGACGACATTGATGAAACTAGCAAATGGTCTTTTAGTGCCAAACTCGGGTGAAATTTTAATTAATGG
This sequence comes from uncultured Lachnospiraceae bacterium, assembly GCA_902496125.1. GTDB lineage: Bacteria > Bacillota > Clostridia > Lachnospirales > Lachnospiraceae > TWA4. The sequence goes on along the minus strand of CABUZU010000033.1, from coordinate 7,447 downwards.
AATCAAGCCAGGAGCACAGACGAGAAGTATGGTATCTTATTTGCCAGATGCGAATTATCTGCCAGATTGGATGAGTGTTGATGGACTTGTGAAAATGTTTGCTGATTTTTATAAAGATTTTGATATAGAGAAGGCAAAGGAGATGTTAGCTCGCTTAGAGATTAATGGAAAAGAGAAGTTAAAGACACTTTCAAAGGGTACAAAGGAAAAGGTACAGCTTATTTTAGCAATGAGCCGTAATGCAGAGCTTTATCTACTAGATGAGCCAATTGGTGGAATCGACCCTGCAGCAAGAGAGTATATTTTGAATACGATTATTGGCAATTATTCAGAAAATGCAACGGTTATTATATCCACTCATTTAATTGCCGATATTGAGCCAATATTAGATGAGGTATTGTTTATTCGAGACGGACAGATTATTTTACATCATACGGTAGATGAGATAAGAGAATTTGAACAGAAATCAGTAGATGAGTTGTTCAGGGAGGTTTATAAATGTTAGGGAAGTTATTAAAATATGAGTTTAAATCCACAGCAAGAACATTTGGTATTTTATATGGAGTTTTGTTATTAGTAGCAATTTTAGGTTCGTTTACAATGGGTACCAATATTAATGAAGACAGCTTATCAGTTATTACAACTGTCTTAATGGTGACCTATTCTGTTTTAGTAGGAGCAATTATCGTTATTACTTTTTATATGATAGTTACCAGGTTTTATCGTAATCTATTACAAGAAGAGGGGTATTTAATGCACACCTTGCCTGTTCATGAATGGCAACAGATTTTAAGTAAATTAATCGTAGCAGTCATTTGGCTAATTTTAAGTAGTATAATTGTAATCCTTTCGATAATCGCATTTAGTATGCCATTTCTTATTGTTGTAAATGAAACGGTATCCATTAAATATGTATTTCAAATGTTTTTAAATACTTTTGAGCCAAGTTATATTTTAGAAATACTAAAATGGGGAGGGATTGCATTAGTTTCTTGTGTAAGTGGAATTTTGCAAATCTATATGTCTTTAGCGATTGGAAATTTAGCAAATCGTCATAAGAAATTAGTTGCAGTTGTAGCATTTTTTTGTAGTAGTATTATAATAGAGTTTCTAGTAGGCTTTTTACCAGATTACAATTTGATTTTTGATATCGTATTTAGCGTTATTTTCTTTGTAGTGACAGAATATATCCTAAGAAATCACTTAAATTTGGAATAATTACTAGATTGTACTATAAAAAATTTGCCTATTTTGTCTATAACATTTTTTTTCAAAAAGTGATATAATTAAAATACATCTGTCGGTTTGTAATAATATCAATAAAAATACTAGGAAATGGAGGAAAATGTGTTGTTTAAAATAGGCGAATATGTTTTATATAAGGGTACAGGAGTTTGTAGATTTGAAGATATTACAGAGCGAGAATTTGGACAGAAGGTAAGAAAATATTATGTGTTGAAACCTTTAGAAGAAGCAAGGTCAACCATTTATGTACCGGCAGATAGTGAGAAATCCTTAGCAAAGATAAGAAAGATTCTTTCGGAAGATGAGATTAAAGCAATTATTAATGAGATGCCCAAAGAGAGTGCTGATTGGATTGAAGATGCCAACGAAAGAAAGAGTCGTTTTAGAGATGCTATTAATAGTGGCGAACCTAGAAGGTTGATAAGAACTGTGAAGTCGATTTATTCAAGAAGACAGGAATTATTAAAAAGAGGCAAGAAACTTAATATGGCGGACGCTCAGTTTATGAAAGAAGCACAAAGACTTTTATGTGATGAATTTGCAATGGGTCTTCATATGAAACCGGATGAAGTGGATTCATTTATTGCAGAACAATTAAAATAAGGGATTACAATACAGCCTCGGCACAAGCCGGGGCTTGTTTTATGTGTGCTAGATATGGTATACTGTTGACTATGGTATCGATTTAGAAAGAGAGTTTTTTGATATGAATACAGAAATAATAGATTTAAGGAATATTACAGATGATAAAAAGGATGAAGCCTTTAAAAAAGCCGCTGATATTATTCGTAACGGTGGACTAGTAGCATTTCCAACAGAAACCGTATATGGACTTGGTGGAAATGCATTAGATCCGGAGGCATCGTATAAGATTTATAAAGCAAAAGGCAGACCAAGTGACAATCCATTAATTGCACATGTCTCAAATATAGAACAGGTAAAGTCTTTAGTTCGTGAGATTACGCCTACAGCAAAATCATTAATGGATAAGTTTTGGCCAGGTCCTATGACTCTTATTTTAAATAAGTCAGAGATTGTACCTCTTGCAACCACAGGAGGATTAAATACAGTAGCGATTCGTATGCCTAATCATAAGAGTGCACTTCGATTAATTGAAGAAGCAGGAGTACCAATTGCTGCACCAAGTGCCAATTTATCGGGAAAGCCAAGCCCAACAAAGGCAATTCATGTTGCAAATGATTTATCAGGAAGAATCGAAATGATTTTAGATGATGGAGAAACAGATATTGGAATCGAGTCTACGATTATTGATTTGACAACAGATAGCCCTGTGATTTTAAGGCCTGGTTATATTACACCAAAGATGATTGAAGAAGTAACAGGAAAGATTGAAGAAAATTCTACACTTTCAGAAGAGGAAAAGCCAAAGGCACCAGGAATGAAGTATAAGCACTATGCGCCAAAAGCCAATTTAATCATTGTTCAAGGTGAGCAGTCTCAGGTAATAAATGAGATTTTAAATCGTATTAAAGAACAAAAGGATATTGGAATTATTTGTACAAAAGAGACACAGAAGTATTATACAAATGGACTTGTAAAAACGATTGGTAGTCGTGACGATGCAAAAAGTGTAGCACACAATTTATATCGTATCCTTCGTGAATTTGATGAGACAAATGTAAAGACAATCTATTCAGAAGCATTTGGGCAGACACAATTAGGAGAGGCTATTATGAATCGCCTGATAAAAGCAGCAGCACATCAAGTCATTAAGGTATAAGAAAGTAGGTAATCATATGTCTGACATCTATAAAAAAATAATTTTTGTATGCACAGATAATACTTGTAGAGGAATTATGGCAGAGGCAATTTTTAAAAGCTTAGAATATCCAAAAGATATAGAAGTGTGTTCAAGGGGAACGGTTGTTTTGATACCGGAGCCGATGAATCCCAAAGCCGTTGCCGTATTAAAGAGTCATCAATTAGAACCTTCAAAAGAGTATTCCGAGCAATTGACAAGAGAAGACATTACACCACAGTCTTTAGTTCTAACAATGACGGAAGGACAAAGTGTACATATACTCAATAATTTTCCAGATTGCTTTGGGGAAGGGCTAGCTCAAATTTCAACAGTAAGAAACTTTATTGGACAAGAAGGAGATATTTCAAATCCTGCTGGAAGTTTAGCAGATTATGGAATGTTTTATGAGCATATTGATTTATTAGTAAAGATTATGATAGAAAAGATGTTTCCAAAAGAAAAAAAAGCGGTAGTAGAAGATGAATTGATTCAACAAGTTTCAGAAGCATTAAAAGAAACCAAGGTAATTATTCCTCCAGTAGAAAATGAGGAGTAAAATATAAATAAATAAAACAAAAAAGGAGATACTAAAATGATAGCATTTGGATGTGACCATGGCGGATTTGCAATTAAAAAGGAGATTATCGATTATTTAGAAAAAAATAATATCGAGTATAAGGATTTTGGCTGCTTTAGCGAAGAATCTTGTGATTATCCAGATATTGCAAAGCCTGTAGCTCATGCAGTAGCTAGTGGAGAATGTGAAAAGGGAATTTTGGTTTGTGGTACAGGTATTGGAATTTCAATTACCGCGAATAAGGTAAAGGGAATTCGTGCAGCACTTTGCGGAGATTGCTTTAGTGCAGAGGCTACTAGACTTCACAATGATGCCAATATTGTGGCACTTGGAGCAAGGGTAACAGGACCTGGACTTGCTGTAAAAATTATTGATACATTCTTAAATACACCATTTTCCGGAGATGAACGTCATAAACGTAGGATTGCGAAAATTGAAGAAGAATAAATCATTGGTAAAAACAGAGAAAAAAATTTTGTACCTACAAAAATACAATGTAGAAATCTTACAAAACAAATTGAAATAACTTGTGCAAATTGTAAGAAATATATATTTTTTCTTGAAATAATCTTAAGTTTAAAAATAAATACATACAAAAAAATGATTATAAATCAAATTTTGATGGACAAATCGTTTAGGTTTGGTATAATAAAGGTAGATGAGTTGTATAATAATGTCAAAAAAATAACAAAAATTTTTCTGGTTTGGAGACAATATGAATAAAAAAAAGAAAACAGGTCAAATTGCGAAAGCATTAGTGATGATTACACAATTGAGTATCAATGTGTTAACGCCTATTGTATTGTGTACAATAGCCGGAATATTTATTGAGAAGCGTTTTGGAATAAATTTAATTTTATTATTTTTAATCTTAGGAATTTTAGCGGGAGCCCGAAGTGGTTACTGCATTATGAAACAGTTATTAGAGGAGGATGCAAAGGATGTCGACCATCTTTAAGAAGTTTCGTTATTCTGGACAGACGCTTTGGGAAATACTTCTAGGAATTTTATTGTATGGAATTGTAGGAGAGTTAATAATAGTAATTTTTTTTCATTCTTATTTGTTTTCAATTAGCATAGGTTTTTTAGTAGGAGTTTTAACTACGGCAGCTGCAATGATTCATATCGCTTGGTCTACAGAATATGCGATGGATATGAATAATTCAGATGCTGCACAAAAGCATACGATGAAGATGTATCTGATTCGTATGTTTGGCTTTATTGTGGTTATTGTAGCCGCATATTTTTCAAGAATATTGAATATGCCTGCTGTTTTTGTGGGAATGTTAGCCTTAAAGCTAGGGGCATATTTACAGCCTTTTATGCACCGATGTCTGGTACGGAGTCATAGTGAGGCCAATATTAAATCTTAAAGAAAGGGGTGAATGTAAGTGGGAGCAATATCTCATGAGGCTGATTTTTATATTCACGATGTCGCAAAGTACACGATTGGTGGACATGAACTTTACTTTACGACAACACATGTGGGTATGGCAATCATAACAATTTTCCTTGTAGTTCTATTAATTTTTGCAAGGCGAAGAATGATGAAAGCCGAAGAAGTTCCAGGTACTTTCCAGCTGATTTTAGAGACCATTGTTGAAATGTTAGATGGTATGATTACTAGTAATATGGGTAAATTTGCAAAACCATATTTAAACTATATATCAATCCTATTCATTTACATTTTGACATGTAATATCGGTGGTATTGTGGGACTTAGATCGCCGACAGCAGACTACGGTGTTACCTTAGCTCTTGCCTTAATCACATTTGTGATTCTTCACTACAATGCGATTAAGTATAACTTAAAGGATAGCTTGAAGGGATATTTAGATCCATTTCCAGTTTTCCTTCCAGTTAACATCATTAGTGAGTTAGCTACGCCAGTATCTATGTCATTGCGTCTGTTTGCAAATATGCTTTCAGGTACCATTATTATGGCATTGTGGTATGGATTATTACCATTCTTTATGAAGATAGGTATTCCATCGTTCCTGCATATTTACTTCGATTTATTTTCAGGTGCAATCCAGACGTATGTATTCTGTATGTTGACTATGATTTTCACTGTACAGAAGAGAGAGGGATAACCTCTAAGAATTATTTTATCTATCATGTATTAAGGAGGAAAAATCATGAATATTTCAGGTCAGGACTTAATTTATGCATTATCAGCACTCGGAGCAGGTACCGCGTTAATCGCTGGTGTAGGCCCTGGTATTGGTCAGGGTTATGCAGCAGGTCAGGCAGCAGCTGCAGTAGGACGTAACCCAGGAGCAAAAGGTGATATCACTTCTACCATGTTATTAGGACAGGCGGTAGCAGAAACAACAGGTCTTTATGGTTTGGTTGTTGCATTTATCTTAATGTTCGTTAAACCTTTCAACTAAATTTAAGATTAATATTAAATTAGTGAAAGGAGGCGTGTGAATTTTGGATAGAATATTAGGATTAGACTTGCAGTTAATCATGGATGCATTATGGACTGCTCTTAATATTGGTATCTTGTTTTTCGTAGCTTCTTATATGTTCTTTAATCCAGCTAGAGATTTTATTAATAAGAGAAAAGAAAAAATCAAAGGCGAATTAGATTTTGCTAAAACGGAAAAAGAAGAAGCAATCGCTCTAAAAGAAGAGTATGATGCGAAGATAAAAGCTGTTCAGCAAGAAGCAGATGCTATTCTAAGTGAAGCTCGTAAAAAAGCTATGAAAAAAGAAGCGGATATCATTGATGAAGCAAAACAAGAAGCTGCAAGAATCGTTGACAGAGCCAATGCAGAGATTGCATTAGAACGTAAGAAAGCTCTAGAAGATGTAAAACAAGAAATGATTACGATTGCCTCTATGATGGCTGGTAAAGTCGTTTCTGCAAATATGAATGTTGAGATTCAAGATTCAATGGTAGAAGAAACTCTTAATGAAATAGGTGAAAATACATGGCTAAGCTAATATCTAAAACTTATGGCGATGCTTTGTTTGAAGTAGCTATTGAAAAGAATATGACTGATGTCTTATTTGAAGAAGTCGAAGGTGTAAGAAAGGTATTTGCTGATAACACTAAATTAGGTAAATTCCTAGAACATCCAGACATTGAGCTTTCAGAAAAGCTAGACGTAGTAGAAAACGTATTCAAAGGTCGTGTATCTGATGAGATTGTTGGCTTCATACGTATAATCGTTGACAAAGGCCGTGCATTTTATATGGATAGTATTTTTGCATATTTTATTGGCCGTGTCAAAGAATATAAGAAAATTGGCATCGCAACTGTAACGAGTGCATCTGAACTATCCGATGCACAGAAGGAACAAATTGTGGCTAAGTTGTTAGCTACTACCGAGTACAAACAATTTGAAGTAAATTATGTTGTAAATACCTCATTGATTGGTGGTATTACCATTCGAATTGGTGACCGTGTAGTAGATGGCAGTATTAAAAATAAACTGGAAGATATGCGTAAAAATTTAAATAGCATCCAGTTAGCATAGTAAGTTATGCATTTAGAATCGAAGAAAGAAGGTGCGAGAAGACCATGAATTTAAGACCGGAAGAAATTAGTTCTGTTATTAAAGAGCAGATTAATAGATACTCCGCTAAGCTTGAAGTATCTGACGTAGGTACGGTTATTCAGGTTGCCGATGGTATCGCACGTGTTTACGGACTTGAAAAGGCAATGCAGGGTGAGCTTTTAGAATTCCCTGGAGAAGTATATGGTATGGTATTAAACCTTGAAGAAGATAACGTAGGTGTTGTTTTATTAGGTGATGCTAAAAATATCAATGAAGGTGATACCGTTAAAACTACTGGGCGTGTAGTAGAAGTTCCAGTAGGTGACAACATGTTAGGACGTGTTGTAAATGCAT
>CABUZU010000032.1 GCA_902496125.1 uncultured Lachnospiraceae bacterium | reverse complement strand
CGTACAGATAAGAGGATTGAATTTATTGGTGGTATTCGTGGACTTTCAGAGCTTGAAAGACGTTGTCATCTAGATATGCAGGTTGCCTTTTCTATGTGTCCTACTTCTATAAAAGAGTTATTTCATGTTGCAGATTGTGGACTTTTGATGCCACCAAAATCCACATGGTTTGAGCCAAAGCTTAGAAGTGGTTTATTTATACATTCATTAAAGGAAGAATAAGGAGATTTTTATACAATGAAAGCAGTAATTCAACGAGTAACAAAAGCAAGTGTTTCAATTGATCATGAAGTTGTTGGAAAGATTGATAAAGGATATCTTATATTATTAGGTGTAACCCATGAAGATGATAAGACGGTAGCAGATAAAATCGTAAAAAAAATGATAGGACTTCGTATTTTTGCTGATGAAAATGGTAAAACAAATTTATCATTAAAAGACGTTGATGGTCAATTATTAATTGTATCTCAGTTTACACTATATGCAGATACTAAACATGGAAATCGTCCTGGATTTACAAATGCTGCAAAACCTGATAAGGCAAATGAGCTCTATGAATATTTTGTTAAAAAATGTAGAGAACAAATCCCCGTTGTACAAACTGGGCAATTTGGTGCCGATATGCAGGTAAGTCTTGTAAATGACGGACCTTTTACAATTATTCTTGAGTAAAAAATTCCCCATGGTCAAAAAACCATGGGGAATTTTTTTATTGAATCACACGTACTTTAAATACATCTGGAATAGATTTAATCTTTTCAATCATTTCATCAGTTACTTTATCATCAGAATCAATTAACGTATAAGCATATTCACCTTTTGACTTATTAGCCATTGCAGCGATGTTGATTCCTACTGCTGAAAATACGCTACTTAACTGAGCAATGATATTTGGAACATTTTTACCAAATACACAAATTCTTGCAGCAGATTTTACTGGACCTAATTCGCAAGCTGGATAGTTTACAGAATTTTTAATATTACCATTTTCTAAGTAATCCATCATTTCTTCTACTGCCATTACAGCACAATTATCTTCTGATTCTTCGGTAGAAGCTCCTAAATGAGGAATTGCAATTACATTTTCCATATTCGCTGTCTTAGCATTAGGGAAGTCCGTTACGTATTTACGAATCTTACCAGATTTTAATGCAGCTTCGATATCTTCGTCGTTTACTAATGAATCACGAGAGAAGTTAAGAACTACAGAACCATCTTTCATCTTGTCAAATACGTCTTTATTTAACATACCCTTTGTAGCATCCATTAAAGGTACATGGATAGTGATGTAATCACATTCTTCAGCAAGTTCTTCAATGGTCTTTACAGGAATTACATGATAAGATAAATGCCATGCTCCTGATACTGAGATATATGGGTCATATCCATATACTTTCATACCTAAAGATGCAGCAGTATTAGCAACCTGAACACCGATTGCACCTAAACCAATTACACCTAATTTCTTACCTTTAATTTCTCCACCAGCAAATGCTTTTTTCGCTTTTTCTACTGTTTTATTAATGTTTTCATCTGCTTTATTTTCTTTTACCCAGTTGATACCACCTGTGATATCACGAGCTGCTAATAATAAACCAGCAATTACTAATTCTTTTACACCATTTGCATTTGCACCAGGAGTGTTAAATACAACAATACCACGTTTTGCACATTCATCTAATGGAATGTTGTTAACACCGGCACCTGCTCTAGCAACCACTTCTAGGTTCTCACCTAATTCTAATTCATGCATACTTGCACTACGAACTAATACGCCCTGTGCCTGTGCATAATCATCTACAAGTTCATATTTATCCGTTAAAAGATCTAAACCACATTTAGCAATTGGGTTTAAACGATTAATTTTATACATCTTATTTCTCCCCTTTAGTGTTTTGCTTCAAATTCTTTCATGAAGTTTACTAATGCTTCTACACCTTCATAAGGCATTGCATTGTAGATACTAGCTCTCATACCACCTACAGTACGATGTCCTTTTAAGTTTTCAAGACCAGCTTCTTTTGCTTCTTTTACAAATAAAGCATCAAGTTCTTTATCACCAGTTACAAATGGCACATTCATTAAAGAACGATCTTTTGGTACTACAGTACCTTTGAATAAATTGCTGTTATCTAAGTAGTTGTATAATAAAGCAGCTTTCTTTTCATTGCGTTCTTTCATTGCTGTTAAGCCGCCATTTTTCTTTAACCATTTAAATACCTTACCGCAGATATAAATACCATAGCAAGGAGGTGTATTAAACATAGAATTGTTATCGCTATGTGTCTTAAAGGTTAACATCGTAGGAGTTCCTGGAAGAACATCTTCTGTAATTAAGTCTTCACGAATGATTGAAATTACTACACCAGCAGGTCCAACATTTTTCTGAACACCACCATAGATAATACCATATTTTTCAACATCTACTGGTTCAGATAAGAAACAAGAAGATACGTCTGCTACTAAAGTTTTACCCTTGGTGTTTGGTAATGTTTTATATTTTGTACCATAAATAGTATTGTTTTCACAAATATATACATAATCTGCATTTTCACTAATTGGTAAATCAGAGCAATCTGGAATATAAGTAAATGTCTTATCTTCACTAGATGCGATACAATTCGCAGTACCAAATTTCTGTGCTTCCTTCCATGCTTTTTTAGCCCATGCGCCAGTTACAATATAATCTGCTACACGATTCTTCATTAAGTTCATAGGAATCATAGCAAACTGCTGTGAAGCACCACCCTGTAAGAATAATACCTTGTAATTTGAAGGGATTCCCATTAATTCACGAATATCAGCTTCAGCTTCATCAATAATGTTCTGGAACATACTTGAACGATGACTCATTTCCATTACAGACATTCCGCATCCTCTGTAATCTAGCATCTCCTGTGCTGCTTCTTTTAATACTTCTTCCGGTAATACAGCCGGCCCTGCTGAGAAATTATATACTCTTCCCATAGTAACATCCTCCCTTATTTGTCTACTAAATGTAGATTGTTTTGTTAATTATTTAACGTATGTGATTTTTATGCATTATAACTCTAATTTTCCTTTTGGTCAAGGTCTTCTTGATTAAAAACTTCTGCAATTGCTCCACCAGGGGATACCATAGGGAATACTTTATCGTCACAATCAATTACACAATCTAAAACGACTGGACATTTTGCTGCGATTGCTTCTCTAATTGCTGGTTCTACTTCTTCCTTCTTAGTAATACGCATTGCTTTAGCACCCATGCCTTCTGCAACCTTTACAAAATCTACTTTATCATTTAATACGGTATAAGAATAACGCTTGCCATAGAACAAGGTCTGCCACTGACGTACCATACCAAGTACATGGTTATTAATACATACCTGAATAATTGGAATATTATAACGAGTTGCCGTCGCAATCTCATTCATATTCATACGGAAACATCCGTCACCACCGATGTTAAATACAATTTTATCTGGCTGACCCATCTGTGCACCAATTGCAGCACCTACACCATAGCCCATAGTTCCAAGACCACCAGAAGTTAAGAAAGTTCTTGGATTTCTGTATTTAATAAACTGAGCAGCCCACATCTGATGCTGACCTACGTCTGTTGTAATAATGCAGTCGCCTTTTGTAATTTCATAAATCTTTTCTAAGATATATGGACCGGTAAGCACGTCTTTATTATAAGTTAATGGATATTTTTCACGAAGTGCACGTACATCTAATCTCCATCCCATATGATGACAAGATTTTAACTTAGCATTTAAACGTGTTAAAACTTCTTTGATATCACCAATAATGGATGCATCTACTTTTACATTTTTATTAATTTCTGCTGGGTCAATATCGATATGTACGATTTTTGCTTGATTTGCAAATCGCTTCGTATCACCAGTTACTCGGTCACTAAAACGTGCACCAATAACGATTAATAAATCACATTTACTAACACCTAGATTTGAAGCCTTCGTTCCATGCATACCAATCATACCTGTATAGTGGATATCTTCGCCATCATATGCACCCTTACCCATTAAGGTATCACATACTGGACAATCCACAAGCTCTACAAATTTAGCAAGTTCTTTCGATGCATTAGATAAAATACAACCACCACCTACTAAAATATAAGGTCTTTGTGATTGTTCAATCATCTCAATTACTTGGTCTACATCTTCTTCTTTAATTGTAGATGTTACTCTAGGTGGCATTTTGATTTCTACAGGTGTATATTCTGTCTTATTTGCTGTTACGTCTTTTGTAATATCAACTAAAACAGGGCCCGGTCTACCTGAACGAGCAATAAAGAATGCTTCACGGATAACATCTGCTAATCTTGTTACATCCTTTACGATAAAGTTGTGCTTTGTAATTGGCATTGTAACACCGGTAATATCAATTTCTTGGAAACTGTCCTTACCTAATGCTGGAAGTGCAACGTTTGCACAGATTGCAACAACTGGAATGGAATCCATATAGGCAGTTGCAATACCGGTTACTAAATTTGTTGCACCAGGACCAGAAGTTGCAAAACATACACCTACTTTACCTGTTGCTCTTGCATATCCGTCTGCCGCATGAGCAGCACCCTGCTCATGCGAAGTTAAAATATGTCTGATTTCTGAATGTGAATACAATGCATCATATACATTCAAAATAGTTCCACCTGGATAACCAAATACTGTATCAACGCCTTGTTCTTTCAAGCATTCGATTACAATTTCAGAACCTGTAAGTTCCATAATCCTTTCCCCCTTTATAAGTTATAAAAATCTACTCTAAAATGGCCCCTCTATTGCCACTAGTAACTAATCTTGCATAACGAGCAAGGTAACCTGTCGTAATCTTAGGTTCACGTGGAGTCCAAGCTGCTTTTCTTTTAGCAAGTTCTTCATCAGAAACTTTTAAGTTTAAGCTACAAGCATCGATATCAATTTCAATGATATCTCCTTCTTCTACTAATGCAATTGGACCACCTACTGCTGCTTCTGGAGATACATGTCCAATAGAAGCACCACGGCTAGCACCACTGAAACGTCCATCTGTAATTAACGCTACGCTAGAGCCAAGTCCCATACCAGCAATTGCTGAGGTTGGATTTAACATCTCTCTCATACCAGGACCACCCTTAGGACCTTCATAACGAATAACCACTACATCACCTGCAACGATTTTTCCACCTTTAATTGCTGCAATTGCGTCTTCTTCACAATCAAATACACGAGCAGGACCTGAATGTTTCATCATTTCAGGAACAACAGCTGAACGTTTTACAACACCAGAATCAGGAGCTAAGTTACCCTTTAAGATTGCAAGTCCACCGGTCTTACTATAAGGATTTTCAACTGGACGAATAACTTCTTCATTCTTATTTACACAATTTTTAATATTTTCACCCACTGTTTTACCTGTTACAGTCATACAATCTAAGTTTAATAGGTTTAATTTAGATAGTTCATTCATAACTGCATAAACACCACCAGCCTCATTTAAATCTTCCATATAAGTAGGACCTGCTGGTGCAAGATGACAGATATTTGGAGTACGAGCACTTACTTCATTTGCAATATCTACATTTAATTCAACACCTGCTTCATGAGCAATTGCTGGTAAATGAAGCATACTATTGGTAGAACATCCAAGTGCCATATCAACGGTAAGAGCATTCATAAATGCTTCGTTGGTCATAATATCTCTTGGACGAATGTTTTTACGATACATTTCCATAACCTGCATACCAGCGTGTTTTGCTAATTTAATTCTTTCTGAATATACAGCAGGAATTGTTCCATTTCCTTGTAATCCCATACCTAAAGCTTCTGTTAAACAGTTCATACTGTTTGCAGTATACATACCAGAACAAGAACCACAAGTAGGGCAAACTTTATTCTCAAATTCAGTTACATCTTCTTCTGTCATTGTACCAGCTGCATAAGAACCTACTGCTTCAAACATAGAAGACAAACTTCTCTTCTTACCCTTTACATGACCTGCAAGCATTGGACCACCACTAACAAATACGGTAGGTACATTTAATCTTGCTGCTGCCATTAATAATCCAGGTACGTTTTTATCACAGTTTGGAACCATAACAAGTGCATCAAACTGATGAGCAGTTGCCATACATTCGGTAGAATCTGCGATTAAGTCTCTAGTAACTAAAGAATATTTCATGCCAGTATGTCCCATTGCAATACCATCGCATACTGCAATTGCTGGAAATACGATAGGAGTTCCACCTGCCATTGCAACACCAATTTTAACAGCTTCTACAATTTTATCTAAATTCATATGACCTGGAACAATTTCATTGTAAGAACTTACAATACCAACTAATGGTCTTTCTAATTCTTCCTTTGTCATTCCTAATGCATTAAATAATGAACGATGAGGTGCTTGTTGCATCCCTGTTTTTACAGCATCGCTTTTCATTTCAAATTCCTTCTTTCTTTATTTTAGATTCTTTCAGCAATTAAATCGCCCATTTTTGTTGTACCAACCTGTGTACAACCCTCAGACATAATATCTACAGTACGATATCCATCTTTTAATACCTGTTTTACTGCATTTTCTACAGCATCTGCTTCTTCATCCATATCAAAGGAATAACGAAGTAACATTGCAGCAGAAAGAATAGTTGCAATTGGATTTGCTAAGTCTTTACCAGCAATATTAGGTGCAGAACCATGACTTGGCTCATATAAACCTAATGAAGATTCACTAAGACTTGCAGATGGTAACATACCAATAGAACCAGTAATCATACTTGCTTCATCGGATAAAATATCACCAAACATATTTTCTGTTAAGATAACATCAAACTGTCCTGGATTCATCACTAACTGCATTGCACAGTTATCAACTAACATATGAGAAAGTGTTACATCCGGATAATCCTTTGAAACTTCATTGACAACTGCTCTCCAAAGTCTAGAAGAATCTAATACATTTGCCTTATCGACACTAATTACATTACTACGACGTTTTCTTGCAATTTCAAATGCTTTAATTGCAATTCTTCTGATTTCATTTTCATTATAAACTAAGCTATCAGTTGCTTGACGAAGACCATCTACTTCTTCGGTATGACGCTTACCAAAGTATAAACCACCTGTAAGTTCACGCATAATGACCATATCAAAGCCTTCACCAATAACTTCTTCTTTTAAAGGACACGCTGCTTTTAACTCATCATAAAGATAAGCTGGACGAATGTTCGCAAATAATCCTAAGCCTTTACGTATTGCTAAAAGCCCTGCTTCTGGACGAAGATTAGGTGCTACATCATACCATTTAGAATTTCCTACATTTCCACCTACTGCACCAAGTAAAACAGAGTCTGATTTCTTAGCAATTTCAAGTGTTTCATCTGTTAATGGTACTCCATATTCATCAATGGAGCAACCGCCCATAAGTAACTGCGTATATGAAAATTCATGACCGTATTTTTTAGCCACGGTATCTAAAACCTTTTTAGCTTCCCTTACAATTTCTGGTCCAATTCCATCACCTGGAATGACTGCGATATTTTTCTTCATTTACTATAGCCTCCCATTTACACGTATTAATTTCTCATTCAAAGACAAATGTCTTTTTAGAGTGAACTGTATTATATAGTAATCTAATTTTCGATAAATTTCAAGGGGCATTTACAAAAAAATGCCCCTTTTTCTTACTGGAATTGTGTAATTTCTCTAGTTTTTTGATTTTCTATATCTGCATAGGTAATCGTTACCGTATCTCCTGTCTTTAAAAATGGTAACTTCTCTGATAATTTAATCGAAGCAGTATAAACTTGCGTATCATCTTTTAATTTAAAGTAATAATACGTATTGCCATCTACTACTACAGAATAAATCTCATCAATTACCCCTTCCTTTGTCTTATTTCCAATTAACTCAGAAGTCTTATCATCATCTAATCCCAATGCAGTAGAATAATTAGCCATTGCAGCCTTTACACTAGCTCCGGTTCCTACTACCTGATATTGTTCTACGTCAACAAAGGCATACATCTTTACCAGCCCTGCATTATCCTTTAACGATAGGAAATACGTCGGTCTATCACTGATATTTAATAAAATCGGGAAGGTTGCTGTGTATTTTAGGTTTTGTACCTGTCCTTCTGCGGATTCCATTGCTGAATACTCTTCTGCACCTGGCACGGCGTAATAATGAGCCTCTTTTGTACGAAGGTTTACTAATACGAATCCAACATTTGAACTATCACTTGTTACCGAAGTAAGTCCTGTATATAAATATACATCATCGTCAATTGCTAAATAATTATAGCCATCAGTAGGAACCTTTACTCCCTTTTGACCAAAAATCGAATTAATAAAGCCTGATTGATAAGCTCCATAGTATTCTAATTGTTCGATAATTAAATCGGAAATAAATACTTGGTCTACCCAAGTTGGAATATTCTCTAAAGAATAGTACGCCGTTTCACCTGTTTGTGCATTGACAAGAACTGCACCGGTAATATCTCTACCACTCCAAAGAGCAATCTTATAACCAATTACTGGTGCAATCCAATACGGCGTACCATTATCATCAATTTCAAAAGAAACCTCTGAAAAATCAAACATCTTTGTTGGATATTTAAAACGTAAGTAACGATAAATATCTCTAAAGAAATATTCACTCGGAGAATATTTCATTCCCTGTCCATCTTTAAATCGAACAAGGTTTGTCTGCTGTGTTACCATATTGACTGTTAAATAACCTGGAAGTCCATCTCTTTGATTGTTAAACCATTTAATCGCATCCCCGTATTCTAAATAGGTTACACGATAGGGAACTTCCTTATAGTTGATTTGTGTATAGTTGTTAGAAATCTCAAACTGAGAAACTAAATCGGACATTTCACCAAGTTTTCTTTTACCAAGTCTACTAGCAGTATCCTTATCTACAACTGGAATATTATCCATGGTAAGTTGGGCTACATCCTTTGAAAAATCTCCATCCGTCACTTGTAAAAGATTCTTATAAGCCTTCGCATGGAAAAATGGATGTCCAATTAATGAACCCACCATTAAAAGAATAGCAATGCCAGCAATCGCAATAATCGAATATAAAACTGGCTTTCCTAAGCTTTTAAAATCAATTGGTTCTTGAATTTCTCTATTTTTATTTAAAAGTCCAAGTGCATTTCTTAGAATCTGTAGTGCAACTGTAAATGCATTTACTACTATTAAAATAACAATTGCTTGAATTAAGAAGACCCAAAATTCCTTACTTCTAAGATTAATTGCTGGTAAGTTAAAATAGTAAACTAGAAAAATCAAAATAAGTGAAATTAAAAATTTAAATGATCTTGAAAATAAATTTTTCATTTTTTATTGGTCTGACTCCTTCGCTTGTGCTAAAGCAAATGCAATATTAATCGCATGGTCGGAACAACGCTCTAAATTCGTTGCTAAATCGGAAAATATGACATTTGCAAGCGGATTGCATACAGCAGTTTTTAGACGCTCTACATGTGCATCTAGGATTCTTTGATGTGCTTCATCTACTGCATCTTCTAACGCTTTTGCTTCCTCTAGGCGTGTATAATCCTCGGATTCAAAGATTTGTAAACAAGCTTCAACAGATTTTAGACATTTTTGTGTTAATTCTTGTAAATCCCTACTTGCTACATCAGATAATTTTGCCTTATGGTCGCGAAGTTCTACTTCATGCTCTACAATGTTTGTCGCATGGTCAGAAATACGCTCAAAGTCTACAACTGCAATGGTTAAATGATACAGTTTATCGATATCCTTCTTTGTCATATCACTGGCTGTATGTAGCTGTGCTAAACTTGCAACAATCGCATCATCAAGATAATTTACCACTTCTTCATTGGCCATTACCTTCTCTGCTTTCTTTTCATCATGGTCAAAGAAATATTCTAGAGATGTTTTTAAATTGTCAAAGGCAATCTCGCCCATACGAGAAATCTCTTGCTTTGTCTGTGTTACTGCAATTGAAGATGGAATATTGTTCATACCTGTCATATAATGCAATTTCTTTTCTTCCATAACACGTACTTCGTCTTCGCGCTGTGGAATAATTCTTTGTGACAACTTAACAATAAAATCGGAAAATGGAAGTAATACGAGTACTGCAAAAATCGCAAAAATTGTATGTGTATTTGCAATCTGACGACCTACATCCCCCGGTGAAAGACTCTGAATAAGGTCTAATATCTGCGGTACTAATGTAATTAATATTAGTAATATACATGCACGAAATGTATTAAACAACAAGTTTAACAGTGCAGTTCTCTTACCATTTCGATTTGTTGTAAGAGATGCTAATAAGTTCGGAGTTACAGAACCAATTGCTGAACCAATTACTAAATATACACAAGTATGGTAATCAATAATTCCTTGTACTGCAAAAGCCTGGAAAATTACTGTTGCAGACGATGAACTCTGTAACAATGCGGTAAATGCGATACCAAAAAATACCGTAAGTAATGGATTTGATAAAGTCGAAATAAAGTTGATAAATTCAGGAGTTTCGGCTAATGGTGAAATCGCTGACTTCATTAACGTAATACCCTCAAACAACATACCAAATCCCATGACAATAAGTCCTATATACTTAACCAATTGTCTTTTAACAAATAAATATGAAATAGAGCCTATGAATAATATTAATAATGCATATTTACTAATATTAAAAGCGGTAATTTGTGCTGTAACTGTTGTTCCAATATTGGCACCCATAATGACACCAATCGCTTGGAATAAATTCATCAGACCTGAATTAACAAATCCAATAACCATTACGTCAGTAGCCGATGAACTTTGAACTAACATTGTTACAACGATACCGACAATTACTGCGCGGATTTTATTATTAGTAGCTTTCTCTAGGATTTTTTGGAGGTTATCTCCACAGGCATTTCTAAGTCCTGTAGACATAATAGTCATACCATAGAGAAACATACCAATGCCGCCCAGTAATGTAAATACTTCTACCATTGTCATTTTACGTTTCCTCACAATCTCATGTAAAAAAAATTTTAGATAAATTTTACATATGTTTTACATTTAAGTTTTTAACATATTATCTACAAAACTTCAAGGGGAAATTGTGATTTTAGACAAATTTCTATCTCTCTTCTCTAAAATAATTATTTCCTAAATAACCTGGCATGGAACCTTTTTTCTTTTTATTCATAGAGCCTAATATCAATATAATTGCTGTCATTAAAAATGGAAGCATATCATAAAAAGCATTTGGAAGCGGTAAAATGCTCGTTGGAATATAATATTTTAACACCCTAAGTGCTCCAAAAAACATACTTCCTAAAATAGCACCGAAAAAGTCCCAAGAAGCAAAAATAACAAGTGCAACAGAAATCCATCCAAGACCTCCAATGACATTCGAAGTCCAAACACCGCCATTAATAATTAATGCACAATAAGCACCTCCAATTCCACAAATTCCACCGCCAACAACAATTAAAGCATATTTCCATCCTGTAACTGCAATTCCTGCTGCCTCTGCTGCCTGTGGATTTTCACCAATTGCTCGAATACTTAACCCTGTCTTTGTTTTTCGTATCCAAAATTCTAAAAAAATAGCTAAAATTATTCCAATATAAATAAAGATATTAAATCCAAAGATTGTCATTCTCATAGAAGAAGTTATTTGTTCTGGAAGCTTTAAGGAACCTGCTCCTGTCTTATTTAATATAAAAATACCAATAAAGTTAGAAAGTCCTACGCCAAATATTGTAAGAGCAAGTCCAATTACATTCTGATTCGCCATTAATGTAACCGTTAAAACTGCATAAATAAGTGCTGATAATGCCCCTGCTAAAAAAGCAACGAACAATGCGAATAAAAAGTTATCCGTAAAATAACCCGTCATAAAACCTGCACAAGCACCAATTGCCATCATACCTTCGACACCTAAATTTAGATGTCCCACTCGCTCGGATAAGATTTCTCCAATCGTACCAAATAAAAGAGGAGTTCCTGCTCCAACCATCGCTAAAATAAAATTAAGCATTTTTCTTTCCCCCTCTCTTATCTAGAATAATCTGATATCGAGTAAAAAATTCACAACCCATAATAAAAAATAGAAAAATTCCCTGTAATACATCTGCACAATCAGTTGAAAGTCCATACTGTGATTGTACAACACTACTGCCCTTTTCTAAAACTGCAAAAAAGCCTGAAACAATGACAATAACAAATGGATTTAATTTTGAAAGCCATGCAATGATAACTCCACTAAATCCAACTCCACCTGCTACTTCATCAGTCAATGTAATATCGGAACCTGTAGTCTGTACCATTCCAACTAAACCACAGATGGCTCCACTAATAAGCATGGTTCGAAGAATGATTTTTTTTACTTGCATTCCTGCATATTCTGCAGTCTTTGCACTGTAACCGACTACTGAAATCTCATATCCTTTTTTGGTGTAATTTAAATAAATAAAGGTAAAGATTAAAATGATAATTGCAAAAATCCAACCACAGTGAACACCGAATACCTTATCTAATACGGCATTATTATCAAATCTAGGAATTTTACTAAATCCCTGTGCCTTTGCATCTCGCCAAGGTCCTTCTTTTAAATAACAGACAATATTTACTGCAATGTAGTTAAGCATCAGCGTAAGAAGGGTTTCATTTGTGCCATACTTTAGCTTAAAAAAGGCAGGAATCAGTCCCCATAATGCACCACCAACCATTCCTGCAATTAACATCACTGCAATTAATAAATAATGATTCCAATTCGA
This sequence comes from uncultured Lachnospiraceae bacterium, assembly GCA_902496125.1. Lineage (GTDB taxonomy): Bacteria > Bacillota > Clostridia > Lachnospirales > Lachnospiraceae > TWA4. The sequence goes on along the minus strand of CABUZU010000032.1, from coordinate 5,012 downwards.
ACAAAATAATGCAAAATAAGAAGCAAAAATCGCTCCCATTACGATTTGTCCCTCTCCTCCAATATTCCAAAATTTCATTTTAAATGCAAATGTAAGTCCAAGTGAAGTCATGATCATTGGAATTAAAATCTTTACCGTCGCTTGAATGGATAAGGTACTTCGAAATGCACCTGCAAAAATTGCAGGATAAACTTCTATTGGATTTAAACCAAGTAACAATAAAAAAATACCACCAGCAAAAAAAGCTAATAAAATCCCTAATATGCGAAGAAAGATTTCTTGACTTCTACTAAGATTTGTTTTAGAAGCAATACGTATCCTCATATTTTTTCCTCCAAAGTACAAAAAATAGGAGTGCTGTAGTCTACAACACTCCTAAATTGTACAAAATTTTCTAACAATTTGCAAGAATTTCTGCTAAAATCTTATTCACCATCTGGGGATTTGCTTTTCCCTTCATGGCTTTCATTGTCTGACCTACTAGAAATCCCATTGCTTTTTTCTTACCGCTCTTAAAATCTGCTACGGACTGAGGATTTGCTTTTACAATTTCTTCAATTGTCTCTCTAAGTGCACCTTCGTCATTCACTGCTTTTAATCCATGTTCTTCTACATAGGCATCTGGGTCGATATCTTTATCAAAAATCTGTTCAAATACTTCTTTTGCTACAGTTCCATTGATGGTACCAGCATCTGCTAATTCAATAAGCTTTGCTAGATTCTTTGGTGAGAAGGATAGTTCATCGACATCCATTTCTTTTTCTTTTAATAGACGCATTGTCTCAACCATCAACCAGTTCGATACCTTCTTTGGTTTTTTACAAATCTCAACCGTTGCTTCAAAAATATCTGCCATTTTCTTAGAAGAAGTTAAAATTCCGGCATCATAGTCTGGAATATCGTAGTCTACTTTATAACGAGCTAATTTCTCTGTACGAAGTTCTGGTTGGCGAGATTTAATTTCTGCTAGCCATTCATCGCTTACAACAATTGGAACAAGGTCTGGGTCTGGGAAGTAACGATAGTCTTGTGCATCCTCTTTTGAACGCATTGCATAAGAATATTCTTTGTTATCGTCCCATCTTCTAGTCTCTTGAATAACTGCCTTTCCTTCTTCGATTAATTCAATTTGACGTTTGCGTTCTCCTTCAATTGCTCTTGCAATCGCTTTAAAAGAGTTCAAGTTTTTCATCTCGGTACGAGTTCCAAACTCAGGTGCTCCAACCTCTCTTACAGAAAGGTTGACATCGGCACGCATGGAACCTTCTTGTAATTTACAATCCGATGCACCAAGATATTGGATAATCAATTTTAGCTTGTCAAGATAAGCAATCACCTCATCAGCTGAACGCATATCTGGTTCGGATACGATTTCAATTAATGGAACACCTGAACGGTTAAAATCAACCAATGTACTATCTGACCACTCATCATGGATTAACTTACCTGCATCTTCTTCCATATGAATTTCATGAATTCCTACTGTTTTTTTTCCAGCTGTGGTTTCAATTTCAATTCCACCATCATGGCAAATTGGAAGATAAAGCTGACTAATCTGATAGTTTTGAGGATTATCTGGATAGAAATAATTCTTTCGATCAAATTTACTATATTGATTAATCTTACAATTTGTTGCAAGACCTACTGCAATGGCATATTCTAATACTTGTTTATTTAAAACAGGTAAGGAACCTGGCATACCTGTGCAAACTGGGCAAGTATGAGTATTAGGTGCTCCACCAAACTGGGTACTGCAACCACAGAAAATCTTAGTCTTTGTTGCTAATTCTACATGAACTTCAAGTCCAATGACGGTTTCATATTGTTTACTCATCTTTACTTCCCCCTTTTCCTGCAAGTGGGCATTTTGTATATTCTCTTGTCTGCTCAAATGCATAAGCTGCACGAATAATCGTCTTTTCTTTGAAACAATCACCAATAAGCTGTGCACCAATTGGTAATCCCTTACTATCCATTCCACAAGGGAAGCTAATACCTGGAAGACCTGCTAAGTTTACAGAAACCGTATAAATATCTCCAAGATACATCTGAATCGGGTCTGTTAAGCTTTTACCAATTTCTGGAGCAGTGGTTGGGGCAGCAGGTGCTAAAATCATATCGTATTTTTCAAATGCTTTATCAAATGCTTGTTTAATTAAAGCTTTTGTACGAAGTGCTTTTAGATAATAAGCATCGTAATATCCAGAGCTTAATACGAAAGAACCTAACATAATACGTCTTTTTACTTCTTCGCCAAATCCTTCAGAACGAGATTTTTTATACATATTGTGTAAATCCGTAAAGGTATCGGTTCGATATCCATATTTAATTCCATCAAAACGAGAAAGATTAGAACTTGCTTCTGCACAAGCAATAACGTAGTAAGCTGGAATTGCATATTCAACCATGCTTAAATCAAATTCTTCTACCTGTGCACCTTTTTCTTTTAATACTTTTGCTACATTTAATACCGCATCTCTTACTTCACTATTTAATCCATCTGCAAAATAATCCTTTGGAATGCCGATTTTTAATCCACGTACATCATCGACTAATGCCGAAGTAAAATCATATTCTTCTCGTTTTACACTGGTACTATCTTTTTTATCATAAGAAGCAATGGTTTCTAAAACAGCTGCACAATCGCTTACGTCCTTTGCAATCGGTCCAATCTGATCAAGTGAAGAACCATAGGCAATTAAGCCATAACGAGAAACCGTTCCATAAGTAGGCTTAATTCCCGTTACACCACAAAAAGAACTAGGCTGGCGAATGGATCCACCCGTATCAGAACCTAAAGCAAATGGAACTTCTCCTGCTGCTACTGCTGCACATGAACCACCGGATGAACCACCTGGTACATGAGATAAGTTCCAAGGATTTTTAGTAATTCCATAAGCAGAAGTTTCTGTTGTAGAACCCATTGCAAATTCATCCATGTTGGTTTTACCAATCATCACGGCTCCTGCTTTTTCAAGATTTAAGACAGCCTCAGCTGAATAAAATGGCGTAAAGTTACTTAAAATTTTAGAGCTACAAGTGGTAAGAATACCCTTCGTACACATATTGTCTTTAATTGCCACTGGAACCCCTGCTAAAGGGCCTGTAAGTGTGCCATCATCAATTCCTTTTTGAACTAATTCGGCTTGTTTTAGTGCATATTCTTCTTCTACGTTTACAAAAGCATGAACATCTTTTTCTAATGCAGCAGTTTGTTCTAATGCTTTTGTCACCGCTTCTTTTACTGATATTTCTTTACTTTTTATTTTCTTACCCAATTCTAGGGCTGTAAGTTCCATTAATTCCATAATCCTTCTCCTATTCAAATGTTCTAGGTACACTAAAGGAGCCATCCTTCTTAGAAGGAGCATTTGCTAAAATGGCTTCGCTATTGTCTTCATTGGTTACTACATCTTCTCTAAATACATTTTGAACAGGAAATACATGAGACATTGGTTCAACTCCTGTGGTATCGAGTTCATTTAATTTATCAATATAATCTAACATACGTCCCATATCTTTTTTGGCAGCTTCTTTTTCACTATCTGAAAGTTCTAATTTTGCTAAGATACCAACGTATTCAATTGTTTCATCGCTAATAATATTTGCCATGGTTAATCTCCCTTCTATTACAATCTTATTTACGGTTCAAGGCGACTTACATCTCTTGGGAACATGGTCGTTTCTCTAACGTTTTGTTCATTTAATAATTTCATTGTAAGACGCTCTAACCCGATTCCAAGACCGCCATGAGGTGGCATTCCATGTTTGAAAATCATTAAGTAAGAGGCAATATCTTCTGGATTCATATTTCTAGATTCCATTTTCTTAATAATCTCATTGTAATCATGAATTCTTTGTCCACCAGTCGTTACTTCAATTCCTCTAAATAGTAAATCAAAGCTTAATGTTACTTTTGGATTTGCAGGGTCATCCATTGCATAGAAAGGACGTTTCTTAGAAGGATAATGCGTAACGAATACAAAATCTGCATTATATTCTTCTTTAAAATACTGACCAATTAAATGTTCCTCTTCTGGTTCTAAATCATTTGGATTTTTAATTTTACGGTTGTATTTTTCAGATACTAACTGTTTTGCTTCGTCAAATCTTACCTGTGGGATTTCTTTCGTATTTGGAATTTCAACCTTTAATAGCTTTAATTCCTTCGCATACTCAGTTTCTAATAGATGCATTACATATTGAAGCATTCCTGTTTCCATTTCCATTATATCGGTAAAGCTATCAATATATCCCATTTCAAAGTCCATACTCGTATATTCATTTAGATGTCTAGTGGTATTATGTTTTTCTGCTCGAAATACCGGAGCAACCTCATAAACTCGGTCATAAACACCAACTAATGTCTGTTTGTAAAACTGTGGACTTTGTGCAAGCTCTGCTTTTTTGTTAAAATAATCAAGGCGGAAAATATTTGCTCCACCCTCTGCACCTCTTGCTACAATCTTAGGTGTACGTACTTCGGTAAAACCTTCTCCATGTAAATAATCTCTAAATCCTCTTACAATTCCTTCTTGGATTTTAAAAATAGCACGTTCTCTTACATTTCTAAGAGAAATTCCACGAAGGGACAATTTAGTCTCTAAAGAGGTATTTAACTTCCATTTTGCAATTGGAATTGGCATCTGTGCAACGGGCTCTGATAAGACTTTAATCTCTTTTAAACGAATTTCAAATCCATGAGGAGCTCTTTCTTCACTCTTTACCATACCAGTTACTTCTACAGTAGAAGCTTCTTTTAGGCTTTTTAAATCAAAGTTTGTAACACCTTCTTCAAATACACATTGAACAAGTCCTTCTGCCTTACGAAGTACGACAAATGCTACTTCACCCATATCTCTAATGGTATGAATCGCTCCATTTACTTTTACTTCTTTTCCCTCATAATCATTTGCTAGAATTTCTTCAATTCCTACGGTTTCTTTCTTAGTTCCACCTGTAATAAATTCCATAATTAGACCTCCTCGGTGCGACATATTGTGTGGGGATGT
>CABUZU010000031.1 GCA_902496125.1 uncultured Lachnospiraceae bacterium | reverse complement strand
TAGCACAGGGTGTAAGTGAAGATATTCTTGAAGACTTAAGAGCAAACTTCAATGGTGAATGTTCAGAAGTTGGTATGTATTTAGCAATGGCTAGAGTAGCTCATAGAGAAGGATATCCAGAAGTTGGTTTATACTATGAAAAAGCTGCTTATGAAGAAGCAGAACATGCTGCTAAATTTGCTGAATTATTAGGCGAAGTTATTACTGATAGCACGAAGAAGAATCTTGAATTAAGAGTAGAAGCAGAACATGGTGCTACAGCTGGTAAAGCAGACCTTGCAACTCGTGCAAAAGCTGCTGGTTTAGATGCAATCCATGATACTGTTCATGAAATGGCGAAAGACGAAGCTAGACATGGTAAAGCTTTCAAAGGTTTATTAGAAAGATATTTTGGTAAATAAGATTACAGAGTGAAAATAAGAGGATAGAGTTGGCTCTATCCTCTATTTTTGTTTTGGAGGATAGTTAGTAATGAATCGAATAATTGAATATCAAATTACAGAAAAAGAGGATGGAATGAGAATTGATAGTTTTTTGCGAAAAAAAGGATATTCTTCACAAAATTTAACCGATATTAAACGAATGCCAAAAAGTATTTTAGTAAATGGGACACATTATTATATGAGACAGACTTTAACACAGGGCGATCTTTTGCAGGTGTGTATTTGTGAAAATGAGTCTTCTAAAAAAATTCCCTCAGTAGATTTACCCTTAGATATCATTTATGAAGATGAAGATTTATTAGTAATTAATAAGCCAGCAGGAATGCCGATTCATCCATCGATGAAAAATTATACGAATACCCTTGCAAATGGTTTGGCTTACTATTTTGAAAAACAAAATAAACCATTTATTTTTCGCTGCAACAATCGCCTCGATAGAGATACTTCAGGGCTTACGTTAGTTTCTAAGCATTTAGTAAGTGCCAATATTCTATCAACAATGGGGGCAAATAGGCAGATTCACAGAGAATATTTAGCGATTGTCGAGGGAATCGTAACACCATCTAGTGGAGTAATTGATGCACCGATTGCAAGAAAACCGGATAGTATTATGGAGAGAATCGTTGATTTTGAAAAGGGAGAGCGTGCAGTTACTCATTATGAATTGGTAAGTCATACCAATACCTATTCCCTTGTTCGTTTGCATTTAGAAACTGGAAGAACACATCAAATTCGTGTGCATATGAAATATCTAGGTTATCCATTGATTGGAGATTTTTTATATCATCCAAATACAAAAGATATTAACCGTCAAGCACTGCATTCTTATAAGTTGACTTTTAATCATCCGATTACAGGTAAACAGATGAGCTTTACCGCTCCGTTGCCAAAAGACATGGAGTGTGCTATGATAGAGCGAAAATAAAAGAAAGGATGTCAATAAAGTATGAAAGAATTTTTTGAATTGTTTATTACTTTTGCGAAGGTTGGAGTGATGACTTTTGGCGGTGGATATGCAATGTTGCCAATTCTTCAAAGAGAAGTTTGTGAAAACAAGCATTGGGCTGATGATAAAGAGATTATGGATTATTATGCGATTGGTCAATGTACACCAGGAGTAATTGCTGTTAATACAGCGACTTTTATTGGAAAGAAATTAAAAGGAATTCCAGGTGGAATTATTGCCACCTTAGGAGTGGTATTTCCTTCTTTAGTTATCATTACTGTGATTGCAGCGGTGTTACAAAACTTTGCTGAAATTAGTTATATTCAAAATGCATTTGCTGGAATCAGAATTTGCGTATGTGTGTTTATCTTTAATGCAGTAGTAAAGCTTTGGAAAAATGCAGTAGTAGACAAAATTACATTAATTCTTTTTCTATTGGTCTTTGCAGGCTCCATCTTTTTAAATATTTCACCCGTTATTTACGTCTTAGTAGCAGGTATTGCAGGAGTGATTCTTACAAGTTTGGGGGTAAATGAGAAGTGATTTATTTAAGATTATTTTATGAATTTTTTAAAGCAGGTCTCTTTAGTATCGGTGGTGGAATGGCAACCATTCCATTTTTACAAGATATGGCAGACTCCACTCATTGGTTTAATTCTGGTCAATTAGCGGATATGATTGCAGTTGCAGAAAGTACACCAGGACCGCTTGGTATTAATATGGCAACCTATGTTGGTTATACCACTGGATTTACACAGGGAAGTACTCTGTATGGAATCATAGGTGCAATCACAGCAACACTTGGTTTAATTGCACCTTCCATCATCGTGATTGTTATTATTTCTTATTTTTTAGCGAAATTTAGGGATAATAAATATGTAAACGCAGCCTTTTATGGTCTTCGTCCAGCATCCGTTGGCTTAATTGGTGCAGCAGGAGTTGGTATTGTACTAGTTTCTTTTTTTAACTGTGATAGCATTTATAAGATTACAAGTAATATCAATATTGAATTTAAGCATATGGTATTAGCTGTTGTGGTGTTAATTGGAACGAGATGGATTCCGAAATTAAAAGACCTTCATCCAATTTATTTTATCATTTTTTCTGCGATTATCGGAATTTTATTCCATTTTGCAGGCGTATAAGAAAATTCCCTCTTTACAATTTCTCTAATTTTGGATACATTATTAGAAAGAGTATTGAAAAGAGGGAATTTTTATGCGAACAATATCGGAAAAAAGTTTAAGTGACTATATGGCAGAGCAATTAGCGGATGAAATTTTATCAGGAAGAATAAAAGGTGGAAGTAGGTTAAGACAAGAAGAACTTGCCAAAACATTTCATGCTTCTAGAATCCCAGTGCGTGAAGCTTTGCAAATATTAGAAGACCAAGGGTTAGTCGTTCGTCTTGTAACAAAGCGAATTTTAGTTTCAGAATTTGATAAAGAAGGAATTGAAACAATTTATCAAACCATTTGTGAAATTGTAAAACAAGCGATACGAAGCATTTTAAAAAAACATAAAGAAACTGTTTTACAGCGAAAGCTAGTAGAAGATAACTATCAATTTGAATGGGCTATTTTTGAGTGCGTAGAAAATCGATATCTATCACAATTGTTAAAAAATGGAGTCGATTGTTACCTTCGATTTGCACTGTCAATTGGAGGAAGATTAGAACCAATTGTTGCAAAAAGAAAGGTAATTTCTAATATGTTAACGGTTAGAGAGTTTGAACCGGTAGATATAGAACTAACGCAATATTTTGAATGGTTGGCAGATATTGTAAATGAAGAAAGGGAGAAAAATCAATGAATCGATTAAGACCGATAAAAATGGTATCAGCGAAAGAAAAAGTAGCAACGGAACTAAGAAGAGCTATTTTATCGAAGCAATTAAAAGAAGGCGAAGAACTTTTATTAGAAAATATTGCTTCACAACTTAATGTATCAGCAATGCCAGTACGAGAAGCATTTCAGATTCTTGCAAGAGATGGACTGATAAAATTACGTAAAAATAAATGTGCTGTAGTATTAGGTGTTACAGAAAAATACATTCGTGAGCACTATCAACTTCGAGCAATTTTAGAGAGTGCTGCAACAAAGCTGGCGTGTAGAGCTCCAATGGAAGACATTGCATCAATTGAAGAAGTGCATAAAGATGCTTGTAAAGTACTAGAAGAAAAAAGATATACAGAATATGCAGAGTTTAATCGAGCGTTTCACAATGAGATTTGGACAGTAGCAGGAAATGACAAATTAAAAAATATGATTTCAGAATTATGGAATGGTTTATCAATTGGTAGTATGGTATCAGAAGAAGAGTATGCTAAGGTTTCAAATCGTGAGCATGAAGAGATTTTAGAAGCGATTAAAAATAGAGATGAGAAAAAAGCGGAAGCAGAGATGAAACTTCATATTTATAGAAGTATGGATGATATGTTGACATACTATCAGTAAAAATTCATAAAAGTTAAAAGAGATATTTGTCTAAAGTACCGAAATTGTTAAAAAGGATTGACATTCTTGGCACTTTATTATATTCTATTATCAGATTTTGTATACAATATCAAATATCAATAATTAAAAATCATATATTAAACGAAAGAGAGGAAGCGTATATGAGTCCAACAATAATTACATTGTTATTTTTAGCTTTTGCAATTGTAATGTTCGTTTGGGAGAAAATTCCATTAGGCGTAACGTCAATGATTGTATGTATTGGCTTAATTGTAACTGGAATCTTGGATTGGAAGACGGCATTTTCAGGATTTATTGACAGCAATGTAGTATTATTTGTCGCAATGTTTATTGTAGGCGGTGCATTGTTTGAAACTGGTATGGCAAATAAAATTGGTGGTGTAGTAATACATTTTGCAAAGTCAGAAAGACAGTTAATTATTGCTATTATGATTATTGTAGGATTAATGAGTGGAGTTCTTTCTAATACAGGAACAGCAGCAGTATTAATTCCAGTTGTAATTGGAATTGCAGCAAAATCAGGATATTCGAGATCAAAACTTTTAATGCCATTAGTATTTGCAGCAGCAATGGGAGGAAATCTTTCTTTGATTGGTGCCCCAGGTAATTTGATTGCACAATCTGCGATGGAAGAAATGGGAATGAAATTTGGATTTTTTGAATATGCAAAAGTTGGTATGCCAATTTTAATTGTTGGAATTATTTATTTTGCATTTATTGGATATAAGTTCCTTCCAGAAAAAACAACGTCAGATAATTCTGTATTTGATGAAAATAAAGACTTTAGTAAGGTTCCAAAATGGAAACAGTATTTATCATTAATTATTTTAATTTTAACTTTATTAGGAATGGTATTTGAGGAACAGATTGGAATTAAACTATGTGTAATTGGTGGAATTGGTGCACTAGCATTGATTTTAACAGGGGTTATTAGTGAAGAAGATGCACTAAAGTCTATTGATTTGAAGACAATTTTCTTATTTGGAGGCACTTTATCTTTGGCCTCAGCTTTATCAGAAACGGGAGCTGGAGAATTAATTGCGAATAAAGTAATTGGTTTATTAGGAAGTAATCCATCACCTTATTTATTAACATTTGTTGTATTTATGCTATGTTGTATATTAACTAATTTTATGTCAAATACAGCAACAACTGCTCTAATGGTTCCGATTTGCGTATCAATTGCCAATGGAATGGGAGCCGATCCTAGTGCAGTACTTATGGCTTGTGTAATTGGTGGTTCTTGTGCTTATGCAACGCCAATAGGAATGCCAGCAAACACGATGGTTATTACAGCAGGAGGATATACATTTAAAGATTATGCAAAAGCGGGAATCCCGTTAATTATTGTATCAACCATTGTAAGTATGATTTTGTTACCAATTTTATATCCATTTTTCCCTTAAAGATGGATAATTTTTATAAAAGTTAAAAAATGGAGGAATTAAAAATGTCAAAAACAGAACAAGTGCAACAATTAACAGATTATATGGCAAAATTTATCGCACATGTTGCAAAAAAATTACCAGATGATGTTATTAAAAAACTAGAAGAATTACGAGAGAAAGAAGATAGTCCATTATCTAAAACGATTTATGATACCATGTTTCAAAATCAGGAATTAGCAGTAAAATTAAATAGACCAAGCTGTCAGGATACAGGAGTATTACAGTTTTGGGTAAAATGTGGAACACAATTTCCATTAATTGGAGAATTAGAAGCATTGTTAAAAGATGCAGTAGTAAAAGCAACATTTGAAGCACCACTTCGTCATAACAGTGTAGAAACTTTTGATGAATATAATACTGGTAAAAATGTAGGAAAAGGAACTCCAACGGTATTTTGGGACATTGTTCCTGATTCTGACAAGTGTGAAATTTATACTTATATGGCAGGTGGTGGCTGTACTCTACCAGGAAAAGCGATGGTATTAATGCCAGGTGAAGGTTATGAAGGAGTTACTAAATTCGTTATGGATGTTATGACTACTTACGGTCTAAATGCATGTCCTCCGTTATTAGTAGGCGTAGGTGTTGCAACATCAGTAGAAACAGCAGCTTTATTATCAAAGAAAGCATTAATGAGACCAATTGGTTCACATAATGATAATGAAAGAGCTGCAAAGATGGAGACTTTGTTAGAAGATGGTATCAATGCAATTGGTCTTGGACCACAGGGTATGGGCGGTAAATATTCTGTCATGGGTGTGAATATTGAAAATACCGCTCGTCATCCATCTGCAATTGGAGTAGCGGTAAATGTAGGATGTTGGAGTCATAGAAGAGGACATATTGTATTTGATAAAGACTTAAATTATACAATTACAACACATACGGGGGTAGAATTATAATGGTAGAAGAAAGAAACGGAAAAAAAGTATTAGTTACACCAATTAGTGCAAAAGATTTAGAAGGAATTAAAGCTGGAGATATCATTTACTTAGATGGAAGTATGACAACTTGTCGAGATGTAGCTCATCGTCGTTTAGTAGAAGAAGGTAGAGAACTTCCAGTAGATGTTAGAAATAATGCAATTTTTCATGCAGGACCTATCATTCGTCCATTAGAAAATGATAAATTTGAAATGGTATCTGTTGGACCTACTACTAGTATGCGTATGGAAAAATTTGAATATGAGTTTGTTAAATTAACGGGTGTACGTGTAATCATTGGTAAAGGTGGAATGAAAGAAAATACAGAAAGGGCATGTAAAGAATTTGGTGCTATTCACTGTGTATTTCCTGCCGGCAATGCAGTAGTAGCTGCTACAGAAGTAGAAGAAATTGTAAGAGCAGAGTGGAGAGATCTTGGTATGCCAGAGACTCTTTGGAATTGCCGTGTAAAAGAATTTGGTCCATTAATTGTGTCAATTGATACAGAAGGAACTAATTTATTTGAAAATTTAAAGGTAGAATATAATAAGAGAAAAGATATTGAAATCGAAAAAATTAGTAAACAGGTTGGATTTATTAAATAATAATCAGATTCTTCATCTATTTACATAATTTCTAATTAATGAGAAAAACTATCAAGTGTAGCTCTTGCAACAATGAAAAGAATGTAGTATGATACAGATGGTTAGGAATAACTAACCGAAACTGTGAATAAATCATAGGACTCCTTTTGCTGGTTGGCTGCTGAACTTCCAGCAGGGGTTCATATGAGAGTTGAAAGGAGTTTTTCTCATGAATTATTTAGAAATAGAAAAGGTTATTGGACGTGAAATTATGGATTCCCGTGGCAATCCAACTGTAGAAGCAGAGGTTTATTTAGTAGATGGAACCGTTGGCAGAGCATCTGCACCAAGTGGTGCTTCAACTGGTGTATTTGAAGCGTTAGAATTAAGAGATGGTGATAAAGAACGATATCTTGGAAAAGGTGTTACAAAAGCTGTTGAAAATATCAATACAATAATTTGTGATGAATTAGTTGGAATGGATGCTTCTGACATTTACGCAATTGATAGAGCAATGATACAGGCAGATGGAACAAAGGATAAATCAAAATTAGGAGCAAATGCGATTTTAGCCGTATCCATTGCTTGTTGTAAGGCAGCAGCAGCTTGCCTTGAAATTCCGCTTTATCGTTTCTTAGGTGGAGTAAATGGAAATAGACTTCCTGTCCCAATGATGAATATTTTAAACGGTGGTGCTCATGCTGCAAATACCGTTGATGTACAAGAATTTATGATTATGCCTGTTGGAGCTAGTAGCTTTAAAGAAGCACTTCGTTGGTGTGCCGAAGTATTTCATTCGTTAGCTTCGTTATTAAAGAGTAAAGGCTTAGCAACTTCTGTAGGTGATGAAGGTGGATTTGCTCCAAACCTTGCTAGTGATGAAGAAGCCATTCAATATATTTTAGAAGCGATTAAAAAAGCAGGATATGAACCAGGAAAAGATTTCATGCTTGCAATGGATGCAGCTGCTAGTGAATGGAAGGGCGAAAAAGTAGGCGAATATGTACTTCCAAAAGCTGGAACGAAATACACTTCTTCTGAATTAATTGCACATTGGAAACAATTAGTAGAAAAATATCCAATTATTTCAATTGAAGATGCATTAGATGAAGAAGACTGGGACGGTTGGAAAGAGTTAACGAAGGAACTTGGTGATAAGATTCAATTAGTAGGTGATGATTTATTTGTAACGAATACCGAAAGATTACAAAAGGGTATTGAGCTTGGTTGTGGTAACTCAATCTTAATTAAATTAAATCAAATTGGTTCAGTATCAGAGACATTAGAAGCAATTAAGATGGCACATAAGGCAGGCTATACAGCAGTAACTTCTCATCGTTCTGGAGAAACTGAGGATACAACCATTGCAGATTTAGCAGTAGCACTTAATACTTGCCAGATTAAGACCGGTGCACCAAGTAGAACAGAACGTGTTGCAAAATATAATCAGTTACTTCGTATTGAAGAAGAACAGAAGGATGCTGCCATTTATCCAGGAAAAGCAGCCTTTAATGTAAAAAAATAAGTAAAAAATAAAATTTTGCTTGCAATACAAAAAGACTTATGTTAGAATACCCGTCGAACCCAAGAGGGAGTAATCGGCATAGATTTATGTAATGATATCGACATAATGGCGAAAGCCCGGTACCATTTTAAATGATGAGACTCATGGATAGTTCTTAGGAACTATCTGTGAGTCTTTTTTGTTGCTATGCGATAATTAGAAATATGAATAAGAAGGAGAAGTAACATGAGTCTTTTAGAATTATTTATTTTAGCAGTAGGTTTATCGATGGATGCATTTGCAGTATCAATTGGAAAAGGATTGTCACTTAGAAACACGAATAAAAAACATATGGTAATTGCAGGTGCTTGGTTTGGTGGATTTCAGGCATTGATGCCATTAATTGGTTATTTCTTTGGTAACTTTTTTACTGATATGATTACAAAGTATTCACATAAGATTGCGTTTGTTTTATTGTTAATTATTGGTGGTAAAATGATAAAAGAAGCCTTTGGAGATGACGAAGATGTCGATGCGAAGATGGATGTAAAAAGTATGTTTATACTAGCGATTGCAACCAGTATTGATGCATTAGCTGTAGGTGTAACCTTTGCATTTTTACAAGTGTCCATTATTCCTGCTGTTACATTTATTGGAGTGGTAACGTTTATCTGTTCGGCAATTGGTGTAAAAATTGGAAGTACACTTGGAGAAAAATATAAGTCAAAGGCAGAAATTTGTGGAGGAATTATTTTAATTCTCATTGGATTTAAAATTTTGCTTAACATTTAATTCCATATATGGTAAGATGTAGGCATCCTTAATGTATGAGGTAAAAATATGGAAAAATTTACAAAACAAGAACTTAATAAATATATAGAATTAGCTTCAAGATTACACACATTGGCAAGAGTGGTTGACCCAGTAACTTGTAGGTGTCAAATGGAAGAATTATTGTGTTTTAGAACATGGCAAAAGAAATCGCGTTGTGAAAACTGTGTATCTGCTCATGCAGTAAGAACTGGAAATATTACGACGAAATTTGAATTTATGCCAAAGGAGGAAATTTATTATGTTGTTTCAACTCCAGTTGAACTTGAAGATGGAACGGTGGTTGCAGTTGAAACCGTTAATCAAATTAACGATGATACGTTAATTGGTGCTTATGGACATACAGAATTTGCCAACCACATCATTCAATATAATGAAGCTTTAAATCATGACTCAGGAACGGGTTTATTTAATCGAAAGTATTTACAGGAGCAATTAGATACGGTTAAATTAGCAAAAAAATCTAAAGTATCTGTTATTATGTGTGATATTGACGATTTTAAGTTGATTAATGACCAATATGGACATATAATAGGGGACGAGGTTTTAATAGAGATTGGACGAGCATTAGAATATGCACTGGGTGATGGTGTGAATGGATTTGTTTCTCGATTCGGTGGCGATGAATTTGTATTAGTAATTTTTGAACAAGATAAGGATTTTACGGCTGCATTAGTAGAGGGGATTAGATATAATGTTAAAAAAGTAGCTGAGAAATATAAGGGTAGATTTCAGGTGTCATTATCCGTTGGAATGGCTTCGTTAGAAGATGGAATAACAATTGAAGAGCTTTTAGATAGGGCGGACCATTTCATGTATCTAGATAAAGAACAGCATAAACATAGAGGTGTTTAATATGGTAGGATTAAAAACAAATTTATATTGGCTTAAGTTAGTTTCAAAATTAGGAGCTGATATTTTGTCAACTGAAAATATGCAATTAGAAAAGCAATTCATCCAGCATGGAAATGTAAGTGTATTTATGCATTCTGTGTTAGTGGCATGTCTTTGTTTAAAGATTGTAGAATACTTTCATTTAAAAGTAGATAAACAAGCCTTAGTAAGAGGGGCATTGCTTCATGATTATTTTTTATATGATTGGCATGTGCCAGATCCTTCTCACAGTTTACATGGTTTTTCTCATGCAGGTTGTGCACTAAGAAATGCGAGGAGGGATTTTAAATTGACTTATGTCGAGGAGGATATTATAGAAAAGCATATGTTTCCATTAAATATTCGTCCGCCAAAATACAAGGAAAGTATCATTGTATGCATTGCAGATAAAATTAGTGCAATGAGTGAGACACTTGGAATTGCAGGTAGTGATATGAGAGTAATTGAAAGGCATCTGGCTTAGACCAAATGCCTTTTTATTATTTTGCATAATGTAGAGTTACGTTAGGACATCCTTCAAATGCGTTATCGGAAATTTCTTCGATACTTCTTGGTAGGTAAACGTCTTTTAAATTTTCACAATCCTTAAATGCCCAAGCTGAAATTTTCTTCGTTCCCTCTTTTAAATAAACAGTATGTAAATTTTTGCATTGATTAAATACATAAGGTACAATTCGTTCCACACTTCCTGGAATAGTAATTTCTTCAATGCCACATCGAGTAAGTGCGTACTGCCACATATTTTTCAAATGAGGAGGTAAAGTCAGTTCTTTTAGATTTTCACACCCGTCAAAAATAAAAGCTCCTAAGTCTAAAACGGTGTCTGGAAATTCGACATGGGTTAATTCTTTATTGCCCTTAAATAAGTCGTCAAATATAATAGTAAAGTTTAAATTGGTAGGAAAAATAGCACTGTCTCCTTCACCCGAACATCCAGTAATACAATACGATTCATCCTCGTTAAATTTATAGTAAAATTGATACATAAAACCCTCCATTTTTTGCCTGTTTTTTTGTTTAAGTATACTAGATTTTATAAGTTTAGACAAGTAAATTGCTTTCTTTTTTTATCCATGGTATGATTAGATAAAATAATGTTTGAGAGGAACTGTAGACTATGGAATTGACAAATTTTATTACGGAAACTGATTGTTATTTATTTGGTAATGGCACCCACTATGAAATCTACCAAAAACTCGGTGCACATAAGGTAACTTACAAAGGCAAAGAGGGAATCTATTTTGCAGTATGGGCTCCTCATGCAAAGTCGGTAAGCCTTGTTGGTGAGTTTAATGATTGGAATCCAGAAAAAACCCCAATGACGCCAATTGCCACATCTGGTATTTTTGAACTCTTTACAACCGATGCAGAGGCTTTCGATTTATATAAATATGCAATTACAACACAGTCAGGTGATGTGATTTTTAAAGCCGACCCCTATGCAACCTTTGCACAACTTCGTCCAGAGACCGCATCCGTTGTTTATGATATTAGCAATTTAAAATGGACGGATAAAAAATGGATGGAAAAAAGACAAAAAACCGATTGGAAAACGGTCCCTATCTCGATTTATGAAGTACATCTTGGCTCTTGGAAGCATCATGATGATGGTACTTGGTATAGTTATCGTGAATTAGCAAAAGAGCTTACAAGTTATGTAAAGAAAATGGGTTATACTCATGTAGAATTAATGGGAATTGCAGAGCATCCTTTTGATGGTTCTTGGGGATATCAAGTAACGGGATATTATGCACCAACGTCTCGTTATGGCACTCCAGAGGATTTTGCTTACTTAGTAGACCAATTACATAAGAAAGGAATCGGTGTTATCTTAGATTGGGTGCCAGCACATTTTCCAAAAGATGCTCATGGTCTTGCTAATTTTGATGGACAGCCTTTATATGAATATGCAGATACTAGAAAGGGCGAGCATCCAGATTGGGGAACAAAGATTTTTGATTATTCAAAGACAGAGGTTTCGAATTTCTTAATCGCCAATGCCCTTTACTGGGTAGAAAAGTTCCATATTGATGCTCTGCGTGTAGATGCCGTCGCTTCGATGCTTTATCTAGATTATGGCAAACAGGATGGACAGTGGGTAGCCAATAAATATGGTGGTCATGAAAATCTAGAAGCAATTGAGTTTTTGAAACATTTAAATAGTGTAATGGCATCCCGTAATGAAGGAGCTGCGATTATTGCAGAAGAATCAACAGCATGGCCTATGGTTACCAAATCTCCAGAAGATGGCGGATTAGGTTTCCAATTCAAATGGAATATGGGTTGGATGCATGACTTCTTAGATTATATGAAGGTTGATCCTTATTTTCGTAAATATAACCACAATAAGATGACTTTTGGTATGACTTATGCAACAAGTGAAAACTTCATTTTAGTATTTTCACATGATGAAGTCGTCCATCTAAAATGCTCGATGTTAGAAAAGATGCCAGGTCTAGAAGGAGAAAAATTTGCAAACTTAAAAGCAGCTTACACCTTCTTTATTGGTCATCCAGGTAAAAAATTATTATTTATGGGTCAGGATTTTGCACAAAGAAGAGAATGGAGCGAAGAACGAGAACTGGATTGGGATTTATTAGCGGATTCAAAGCATCAGGACATCCATGATTATTTTAGAGATTTATTAAAAGTTTATAAGAAATTTTCAGCACTTTATGCACTTGATTATGATTGGGATGGATTTGAATGGATTAACTGTGATGATGGAGACAGAAGTATCTTTAGTTTTGTTCGTAAATCTACGAAGCATGGAGCAAAATTATTATTTGTTGTAAACTTTACACCAATAGAACGACCTGATTATAAAGTCGGTGTTCCAAAGAAAGGAAAATATACAAGAATCTTAGATACTGAACATGGATATATTGATAAGCCTGGAAAGGGTGAAACTTATACTGCGAAAAAAGAACCTTGTGATAACAAAGATTATAGTATTGAGTATCCATTGCCAGCTTATGGAGCAGCGATTTTTAAATTCTCGTAAAAAGTAAGTAGGAGTTGAAACTAAATTTCAACTCCTATTTTGTGTTAATTCTATATACATTTGTAAATATCGATTTAATCGATTTAGTTCATCTTTCGTTCCAATCGAAAGAATATCAATAATTTCTGGGGGTAATTTAGAAATTAGTTTCGATTCGCTATTTCCAAAGACGATGTAATCAAGACTACAATCAAATAGCTTACAGAATTTGATTAAACTTTTTAAAGAAAGAGACGAGGTACCACATTCGATATGAGAAATGTGTTTAGGGCTTACTTCAAGTTGTTCAGCAAGGGCCTCTTGTGTCATGCCATGAGAATGACGGATAAAAGAAATTCTTTCTCCGATAGATTTTAAATTATTATTATTCATCTGAACTAGACCTCCTGCATATAGTTTATTTCAAAAGTATTCTTTTATTAACGCATAATAAGGTTTATAAATAGCAAAAAAGGTACTTTTAAGATAGTAAAGATTTTTCTTGACTTCGAGTGAACTCGAAGTAGTATGATAAGTTCAAAGATATAAACTTAGGAGGAATAAAATGAAATCTAAAGTATATTTTACAAGAACGCTTACCCCAGAAAAAGTAGTAGAGATGTATAAATTATTAGGAAAAGAATTACCAGGTAAGGTAGCAATTAAGGTTCATTCTGGTGAAAAAGGAAATCAAAACTTCTTAAAGCCTGATTTTTGGAAACCAATTGTTGATGAAGTAAAAGGAACGATTACGGAATGTAATACTGCTTATGACGGTGGACGTGATACAACGGAGAAACATTTACAGACATTAAAAGAACATGGATGGAATGAGTATTTTGATGTTGATTTATTAGATGCAGAAGGTCCTGATTTAGAATTAGAAGTACATGGTGGTAAAATTCTTAAGAAAAACTATGTAGGTAAAAACTTAGCAAACTATGATTCCATGTTAGTACTTTCTCATTTTAAAGGTCATCCAATGGGAGGATACGGCGGAGCTTTAAAACAGCTTTCTATCGGTGTAGCTTCTTCTTATGGTAAGAAATATATTCACGGTGCAGGTGGCACAGAGACTTTCTTTGAAACCGACCATGATTCTTTCTTAGAAGCAATGGCAGATGCAGCATCTTCCGTTGTAGAATATTTTAAAGGCAATATCGCTTATGTAAATGTAATGAAGAATATGTCTGTAGACTGTGACTGCTGTGCAGTAGCAGAAGACCCTTGTATGAAGGATATCGGAATTTTAGTAAGCTTAGATCCAATTGCAATCGACCAAGCTTGCATTGATTTAGTCTACAATTCAGATGATCCAGGTAGAGACCATTTAGTAGAAAGAATTGAATCTAGAAATGGTATTCATACAATTGAATCTGCAGCAGCATTAGGATATGGAAGCAGAGAATACAAACTTATTGAAATCTAAGATGGTTATGATATAATGGCAAGAGGTAGATGAAGAGTCTACCTCTTATTTTTATGCGTGAGGAGAAAGTAAATGAGATTTATCAAAAAGTTTGTAGGGGATAAGAAGTTTTACAAAATGGTTCTTATGATTGCAGTTCCTATTATGATTCAAAACGGAATTACCAACTTTGTATCGCTACTTGACAATATTATGATTGGACGAGTAGGAACTGAACAAATGTCAGGTGCTTCGATTGTCAATCAATTGATTTTGGTTTACAACCTTTGTATTTTTGGTGGAGTGTCAGGGGCAGGAATTTTTACTGCTCAGTTTTTTGGACAAAGAAATACAGAAGGAGTACGTCAAACGGTTCGATTTAAGATGTGGATGGGCGTAATTTTAACAGCAGCAACAATTGTACTGTTTCTATTCAAAGGAGAAGCGTTAATTAATATGTATCTTCAAGGAGAGGGAAGTGCAAAAAGTATTGCAGATACGTTGATGTATGGAAAACAGTATTTGATGATTATGTTAATTGGTTTACCTGCCTTTGTAATTGTGCAAATTTATTCTAGTACACTTCGAGAATGTGGGAAAACCGTACTTCCTATGATTGCTGGAATTGTAGCAGTATTTGTAAATTTGACGTTAAATTATATTTTAATTTATGGTAAATTTGGTGCACCTGTATTAGGAGTAGAAGGTGCAGCAATTGCAACGGTTATTTCAAGATATGTCGAAATGCTCATTGTAATTTTTATTACACATAGTAAGCCAGAAGAGAATCCATTTGTTATTGGACTTTATAGTACGATGAAGATTCCATTTGGTTTAACGAAAAAAATTGTAATAAAAGGAATGCCATTGTTGTTTAATGAAACTCTATGGGCAGCCGGAGTGGCAATGCTTACTCAGTGTTATTCGATTCGTGGAATCCATGTAGTGGCAGCACTTAATATATCTAATACGATTAACAATGTATTTAATATTGTATTCTTAGCACTAGGAGATTCGGTTGCGATTGTAGTTGGACAATATTTAGGAGCAGGGAATATGAAAATGGCAAGAGATACCGATAATAAGATGATTGCGTTTTCCGTAGCTTGTTGTACAGTCGTAGCAGCTTGTATGTTTCTTCTTGCACCGTTATTTCCAGAACTTTATAATACCAATACCGAAGCAAAGACACTTGCTACTTATTTAATTATGGCAACGGCATTTTTTATGCCACAGAATGCGTTCTTACATGCTGCGTATTTTACACTTCGTTCAGGTGGAAAGACGATAATCACCTTTTTATTTGACAGTGTATTTATTTGGTGTGTGGGTGTAACATTAGCCTTTAGTTTGAGTAGGTTTACAACACTTCCTATGCTTACCATTTATATTTGTGTACAAGCAGCAGATTTTATAAAATGTATCATTGGATTTATTTTAGTAAAAAAAGGTGTATGGCTTCAAAACATTGTATCTTAAAAAATACAAAAATCAAGTACTTTAAAGCGATAAAGTGATTGATTTTTTTGATAATAAGATGTACCATTGATAAAAAGCAGAGGAGTACACAGTTTTATGAAAGAATTATCAAAGTTAATGGATTATCGCAAGGAAATTAAAGTGTTAGATGTCACATTGCGTGATGGCGGATTGGTGAATGATTTTTATTTTAGTGATGAATTGGTAAAGGCACTTTATCAGGCGAATATTAAAGCTGGTGTAGACTATATGGAATTTGGTTATAAAGCTTCAACAGAGATGTTTGATATAGATAAATTCGGCAAATGGAAGTTTTGTAAGGATGAGGATATTCGTGCCATTGTAGGTGAGAATGATACGGATATGAAGATTTCAATTATGGCAGATGTTGGACGATGCGATTATAAGAAGAATATTATTAATCGTGAAGAAAGTCCAATTGATATGATTCGTGTAGCAACCTATATTAATACAATTCCAGCAGCAGTGGATATGATTGAAGATGCAGCAGCTAAGGGATATGAAACAACTTGTAATATTATGGCTATTTCAAATGCACAGGAAAAAGATGTAGAGACTGCTTTAGAGATTTTAGGAAAAACGCCGGTAGAAACGTTCTATATTGTCGATAGCTATGGTTCTATTTATCCAGAACAGATGGCAAGAATTGTAGACCTATACAAAGAAGTTGCAGATAAATATGGTAAAAACCTTGGCGTACATGCACACAACAATCAACAGCTTGCATTTGCTAATACAATTGAAGCAGTTGGAGATGGCGTGGATTATTTAGATGCTTCTTATCAAGGAATGGGACGTGGAGCTGGAAATTGTGCAATGGAATTATTGTTAGGTTTTCTAAAAAATCCCAAATACAAAGTTTATCCAGTTTTTCAGTTTGTAGAACAGCATATGACAAAACTAAAAGAAGAAGGAGCAGTATGGGGATTTGATTTACAGTATTTAATGACGGGTTTATTAAATCAACATCCTAGAACTGCAATCGAATTTACAAAAGAGAAACGAAAAGACTATTCAGAATTTTACAAAGAACTAATTAATCTCGATTAATTTTTAAAAAATAAAAAACTAAGGAAAGAATTATCCTTAGTTTTTTGTTTTATAGGGGTAGTTTCTTAAAAGATTTTATGTTATACTTTTTAGTTGAAAACATAGGAGGTAATTTTTTATGAAAATTTTTGAGAATAAGTGGCTACCTAAAGTTATCTGTATCGTATTATTTGTAATTTTAGCGGTGACCGCGTATACTTATCGAAGCAAATCACAAGAAAAGTCACAGGAAATTAAAGCTTATAATACAAAAATGACCAAAGCAAGATTTGATGAAAAGAAACGCTTAGATGGAATTTATGATGAAATTATCACATCCATTAATAATAATTTAAAAGGAATTATCTATTATAATAATGATTCATCCGATGATATTGAAATTGTAAATTCATTAAGAAGTAATATCCAAAACAATATTTTAAATAAGATTGATTTTTCTAAGATAGTGAAAAAAGAAGTAGCATCTTTACTTACATTAAACGATTATAATGTATCAATTCCAATTGTAAGTAGTCAGACAGTAAGTCAAAATGACCCTAATTATTTAGTTGTTTTATTTGTTGAAAAAGAAATTTCACAAGAGGATTTAGAGCAGTTAGTTGATAAAAATGTAGAAAAAAATCAAAAATACATTATTGTAGATTTGACAGAATATAATAAAGAGATGATTACTAAGAAGTTTAAAAAGAGATATTTAAATGTAGCAGGAAAGTCTAATGTAGAAGTTGGTAATGAAATTTATAATAAAATGAAAAAACTAGGGTATTTAGATGAAATACTAGAAGTAGTTGACAATTTATAGACAGAAGGTATAATAAAAAGGGAAGTAAGAGCCTATGGTTAATAACGAAAAAGTGAAATTAATGACACATATTGCACTTTATCAAAAGAAGGAAGAACATAAAAGTTTAAAAGTAAATAAATTTTTTCGCTCAGATTATATTTGTCTATATTTTTTAAAAGCATTTATCTTTTTTACATTCGTTTATGGGCTGATTGTAGGTATGTGGGCAGTTTATAATTTAGAAACCTTAATGGCGCAGACAGATATTTCATATTTTATTAATATTATAAGATATGCAATTATGTGGTATTTGATTGCTCTAATTCCATTTCTTACAGTGGTTTATTTAACCTATTGGATTCGTTATTCGAAAAGTAGAAAGAAAATTAAAGAATATCAGAAGAATTTAAAATTGTTAAAAAAATGGTACAGTAACAATTAGTTTTTGTAGAGGGGATAAAAAATATGACATTATTCTTACTAGAACTTCGTGAGAAGGCACGTATTTTTTATGCAAAGCATGGTGTAGTGATAAATTTTTTATTTAAATTATTTATTGCATTGTGGAGCATTTATTATATCAATCTAAATATTGGATACAATGAAAAGCTGGATTCTTTATTAGTAATGGGAGTGATTGCAGTAGTGGGAGCAATTTTACCCTCAGCAGCATTTCCATTATTAATGGCAGTATATGTTTTAATGAATCTTTATACTTTATCATTAGAAGTTACCATTACTGTATTAGTGGTATTTATTATTATGCTACTAGTATAT
>CABUZU010000030.1 GCA_902496125.1 uncultured Lachnospiraceae bacterium | reverse complement strand
TATCCATCGGTGGTGGGCATTTAATTCGTGCGGATGGTAGTCCGAAATTCTCCATGATTTGTAATTTAACAGGTGCGATTATTAATACCATTTTAGATGCAGTCTTTATTTTAGGCTTTCATATGGGTATGACAGGTGCAGCACTTGCAACGATTATTGGACAAATTGTTTCATCAATTTTAGTAATCAATTATTTACGACAATATAAGACTGTACCATTAAAGGCAAATATGTTTAAACCAACAAAAAGAGTCTTAAAGGTTGTAAATTTAGGTATGGCACCATTTTGCAATCAGATTGCGATGATGGTTGTACAGATTGCAATGAATAATTCAATGACCTTTTATGGTGCAAATTCTTCGTATGGCAGTGAAATTCCGTTAGCTTGTAGTGGAATTGTAAGTAAGGTCAATATGTTATTGTTCTCGTTAATCATTGGAATTTCACAAGGGTTACAGCCGATTGCAAGTTTTAATTATGGAGCAAAGCAGTATAGAAGAGTACGTGATGTTTATCTTTTAGCAATTAAAGCAGGAATGGTAATTTCGATTTGTTCGTTCCTATTATTCCAAATCTTTCCAAGACCGATTATTAGTCTATTTGGTGGGGGAAGCGAGCAGTATTATCATTTTGCAGAAAGATATTTTAGAATTTATTTATTCTTTACCTGTGTAAACTGTTTACAGCCAATTTCTTCTAATTTCTTTACAGCAATTGGCAAGGCTTACAAGGGAACGATTTTGGCATTGACAAGACAAACTTTCTTCTTATTGCCATTGATTTTAATCCTTCCAATCTTTCTTGGGATTGATGGAATTTTATTTGCAGGACCGATTGCAGACGGTGGTGCAGCACTATTAACCGTTGCACTTGTAATGAATGAATTAAGAAATATGGCAAGGTTAGAAAAGAACGTGTAAAACGATATGGATATCTAACATTTTTCAATTGTCAAATGGTGAAAAAACGATATAATGAAGACAAAACATATCAAGAACAAGGAGAGCCGAAATGAATTTTGATTACAGTATTTTAAAGAATCCAGAAATTTTTTCCCAGAATAAAATGGCTGCTCATTCAGATCATGAATTTTATCAAAATGAAGCTCAGATGAAATCAAAAGAAAGTGGATTTTTTCATTCATTAAGTGGAGTGTGGAAGTTTTCTTATGCAGTGAACCTAGATGCTGCTCCAAAAGGATTTGAACGTTTAGATGTCGATTGTCACGCATGGGATGATGTTCGTGTGCCAGGACATATTCAGATGCAAGGATACGATAAGCCCCAGTATGCCAATACCCAGTATCCTTGGGAAGGAAATGAGACGATTGTACCAGGAGAAATTCCAACTCATTTTAATCCAGTAGCTAGCTATGTAAAATATTTTACTGTACCAGAATCGATGAAGGGTGAAAGAGTATTTATTTCCTTTATCGGTGTAGAAAGTGGAATGGCTTTATGGTTAAATGGTAAATACATTGGCTATACTGAAGATTCTTTTGCAACTCATGATTTTGAATTAACCGATGAGTTAGTAGAAGGTGAAAATAAATTAGCAGTTCAAGTCTTTAAATGGACAGCAGGCAGTTGGTGTGAAGACCAAGATTTCTATCGTTTTTCAGGAATTTATCGTGATGTCTATTTATATACGATTCCAAAGACTCATGTATATGATTTGAAAATTCGTACGTTATTAAATGATGATTTTACAAAAGCAAATGTAATCATTCAGACAGAAACTCTTGGTAAGGGTCATGCAAAAATCACATTAAAAGATGGATTAGATGAAGTATATGCAATGGAAACTGAATTAGAAGGTATTAAGGAAGTTTCTTTTGAAGTAGAAAATATGAAACTATGGAGTGCGGAATATCCAAACCTTTATCAGTTAGTAATTGAAGTATATGGTGAAGATGGAACCCTTGCTGAGGTAATTCCACAGCAGGTTGGATTTAGAAGATTTGAAATGAAAGACCATCTCATGCTTATCAATGGTAAGAGAATTGTATTTAAGGGTGTAAACCGTCATGAATTTAGCTCAAAGACTGGTCGTTTTGTTACAAAGGAAGAGGTACTACAGGATATCTTAACAATGAAACAAAACAACATCAATGCAATTCGAACTAGCCATTATCCAAATCCAAAATACATCTATGATTTATGCGATGAATATGGTTTATATATGATTGCAGAAACAAACTTAGAAACACATGGTTCTTGGGATGCAGTCATTCGTGGTACCGATGTCATTGAAAATGTTATTCCAGGTGACCGTCCAGAATGGCTTGATTTAATTGTAGATAGAGCCAATAACAATTATCAGCAAAAGAAAAATCATCCTGCTATTTTGATTTGGTCTTGTGGTAATGAATCCTTTGGTGGATTAAATCTTTATAAACAGTCAAACTTCTTTAGAGAAAAAGACCCTGACCGTTTAGTACATTATGAAGGTGTATTTAATGACCGTAGATACAATGATACCAGTGATATGGAAAGTCAGATGTATCCAAGTGTAGCATCAATTGAGAAGTTCTTATCTGAACACAGAGATAAACCATTTATTTGTTGTGAATATACTCATGCAATGGGTAACTCTTGTGGAGCAATGCATAAATATACGGATTTATCAGACCGTGACCCACTTTATCAGGGTGGATTTATTTGGGATTATATCGACCAGAGCATTACAACAAAGAATCGTTATGGTGAAGAATTTGAAGCCTATGGTGGTGACTTTGACGAAAGACCTACAGATTATAACTTTAGTGGTAATGGTATTGTTTATGGCGGAGATAGAAAGCCTTCACCAAAGATGCAGGAGGTAAAATTCAACTACCAAAATATTACCGCTGTTGTAACAAAAGAAGAAATTAAGATTATTAATAAAAACTTATTCACTAATACGAGTGAATATCATTGTCTAGTAAAATTAGAAAAAGAAGGAAAGCTTCTTGAGAGCTTATTATTAGAGACAGATGTAGAACCACTTTCTGAAAAGACTTATAAAAATCCAGCACCGATTATGACAGAGCCAGGTGAATATTGTATTACGGTATCCTTCCGTTTACAACATGATACGAGTTGGGCTAAGAAGGGACATGAGGTAGCATTTGGTCAATATGTATACCAAAATGAAGTAGTACTTCCTGCAAGAAATGACAAGCCAGAGGTTCGTCGTGGTCATTTAAATATTGGCGTACATGGTGAGAATTTCTCAGCAATTTTTTCAATCTTAAAGGGTGGATTGGTTTCTTATAAGTATGCAGGAAAAGAAATGATTAAAATGATTCCAAGACCAAACTTCTGGAGAGCACCAGTTGATAATGACTGGGGTAATGATATGCCTGCTCGCTATGGTCAGTGGAAGATTGCAAGCCAATATGCACTTACCGCAGGATTAGAAGGTTCTAAAAACCCTGACCTTGCACCTACAATAGTAGAAAAAGACCATAGTATCAGTGTGACCTTCCACTACATCTTGCCAACCACAACTAGAACTAAATGCCATTTAGGTTATGAAGTTTTTGCAGATGGTCAGATTGATACGACATTAACTTATGAGCCTGTAAAAGAACTTGGGGATATGCCAGAATTTGGTGTAATGTTTAAGATTGATGCCAATTACGATCAATTAGAATGGTATGGATATGGTCCAGAAGAGACTTATGTAGACCGTTGTAAGGGTGCAAAACTTGGCATTTATAAAAACGAAGTCAAAGACAATATGGCAAAATACCTCGTTCCACAAGAATGTGGTAATAAGGTAGGTGTTCGTTATGCGAAGATTACGGATAAAGCTGGAAGAGGACTTAAGGTATTTGGTAAGGATTTAAGCTTATCAGTTCTACCATATACACCATTTGAATTAGAAAATGCCACTCATCCTTATGAACTTCCTCCTGTACATTATACGGTTATTCGTGTAGCAATGCAGCAGATGGGTATTGCAGGAGATGACTCTTGGATGTCAAGAACACATGACGAATATTTAATTGATATAAGTAAAAAATTAGAATTTACATTTAGTTTTAAAGGAATTTAAGTATCATGATGGAAATGTTGTTAAATTTAGATGGCAATATCCTATTATGGATTCAAGAATATCTAAGAAATGACTTTCTAACCCCAATTATGATTTTTGTTACAAGTCTAGGCAATGCAGGGATTATTTGGATACTAATTACCGTACTGTTATTACTTTCTAAAAAGACAAGAAAAGTAGGTATCCTATCTGTATGTGCCTTATTAGGCTCCTTATTAATCAACAATATGATTTTAAAAAATTTAGTTGCAAGAGTTCGTCCTTATGAGGTGGTAAATGGACTTCATCTACTGATTGAAAAACAAGTTGATTGGTCTTTTCCATCCGGACATACAGGAAGCTCCTTTGCATCAGCTGTAGTACTTTATAGAAACCTTCCAAGAAAATATGGAGTACTCGCTTTGGTACTTGCAGCCTTAATTGCATTTTCGAGGTTGTATGTAGGAGTCCATTATCCAACGGATGTACTTGTAGCAGTGATTACGGGAAGTGTAATTGGAATCATTGTAGATAAAATTGAGAAAAGGTTTTCTTAGGCAAACAAAAAGAGCATCGGTCGGAAAAACGATGCTCTTTTTGCGAAAGGAGAAAAGTTATGACAAAACAAAAAACTCTCTATATAAATTACTTGTAAGCTTTATTTATTTTATGGTTAAATTATATAAGATAAATGTGTACAAATTATGTCAAAAGTTTAAAATAAATATGATATTGAGGTAAAAAAATGGCAAACACAAGTTGTGAATACTGTGCAAATTATATCTATGACGAAGAAGAGGACTATTATTATTGCAATGTAAACTTAGATGAAGATGAAATGTATCGATTCGTTAGTGGAAATATGAAAGCTTGTCCTTATTATACATCCGATGATGAATATAAGGTGGTAAGACATCAAATGTAAAAAATAACCCCCTGGGAGGCTTCTCATGGGGATTTTTTTATGCTATGCTAAGGACAACATTAAATACTCTTTTTCTCATGAGGCAGGCTTTGTGTGTAGTCTGCCTTTTGTTATGGAGGTAGACTTATGATAGTAGAAATGAAACAATTAGAATATTTTATTATGTGTTGTGATTATGGAAGCTTTAGCAAAGCAGCACAGGTACTTTATACCACACAGCCAAATGTCAGTAAGGTAATTTGTCAAATGGAGAAGCAATTAAATTGTAAACTTTTTGTCAGAAAGGGAAGAGGAATTAGCTTAACAGAAACTGGGAAAAAAATTTACAAATATGCAGTAAATATTATGGAAAATACGGAAAGTATTTCAGAAATTTTAAATCAAGAAGAGGGAAAATGTTTTGCAATTGCATCGGTACCGAGTAATTTTATGGCACTTTCTTTTAATGAATGGTATGAGGAGAAGAAAAATAGCTATTTGAAATTTCGATATATGGAAGGAAGCTTGAAAAAGGTTATCGATTATGTCAAAAAATATGAAGCAGATTTAGGATTTGTATATTTAAGTAGACAATATTTAGATGACTTTAATAGTAAGATTTTAAAAGAGGAATTAGAATATGTAAATTTATCCAATGCGATACAGGTAGTAGCAGTAGGAAAAAATAATCCGTTTTATCATGAAAAAGAGATTACCCCAGAGATGCTAAAAGAAATCAAATTTATTCACTATCAGGATAAAAGTTTGGCTGTCATTAAAGATGAGTTATTAATGAATCAGGTATTAAATGACAGTGGCAATCAGCATAAATTTATAACAAATAGTGAGAATGTGATTCTAAATCTGGTAGAAAATACGGATTTAGCATTGATTAGTATTGGTAGAAGATGCAGTATGGAAGAACAACAAAGAAATATTCGCCATATTCCATTGGTTGGAGCAACGAATCAAGTAAGCTTTGGCTATGTGGCAAGAAAAAGTACTTATATTACTGATGATATGAGAGAGTTTATTGAAAAGGTTACAGGGTAAATGATATTGACAAATTGCGCCAATAAGGGTATTATATAGGATGATATGAATATTTATTCATGTTTTCTTTTCTTTCATGTAAGTCCAGTAGCTGCAACTACTGGACTTATATTTTTAATGAATGAATTTTATTTTTTGGGAGGAACATTATGCAAGCAGCAGCAGTAATTAGTGAAAGTTTTAAAGGATATTGTAAGGTTTACAATGAAACAAGAGATATTGAGTGTAAATATGAACAATTAAAATATGGTTTAGGACTTATTAAAGTCGATTGTAACTATGAAAAATGCCCTTACAATAAAGAATGTAGTGTAGTAAAACAAGCATTAGCAAAGGAAGATGAGTAAATTAATTTTTAAAGAATCAAACGAATTATTATATCTTCAAGTTTATAATTATTATAAGGATTTAATTCTGTCAGGGAACCTTTTGCCTGGAACAAAGCTTCCATCTATTCGAAAATGTGCCAGTCAATTAGAAATTAGCAGGACGACTGCTGAAAATGCGTATTTATATTTAGCAGCAGAAGGATATATTATTTCAAAGCCACAGAGTGGATATTATGTCACAGATATTGCAAAGAAAAAAGAAAAATATGATGCGATAAAAAAACAAACAGAAAAATCCGAACAGGTCTTGTATGATTTTTGTGCAACGACAATTGATGAGGACAGCTTTAATTTAAATCTGTGGAGACGTTATATTAAAAGTGCTCTTCGTCAAGAGGAAAGGCTTTTATCGTATGGTGAATCGCAGGGGGAATATGAGCTTCGCGAGGCGGTCTGTAAATATTTAAATTCGCATCGAAATGTAATGTGTACACCGGATAGTATTGTAGTAGGAGCGGGTTTTCAAAGTCTACTTCATATCTTATGTCCACTTTTACAAGAGTATAAAAGAGTTTGGATTCAAGATGCTGGATTTACGAAAGGTCAGGCAATTTTTAACGATTATGGCTTTTCATTAGTTGATGTAGAAAAAAATGCTGATATTTTATATGTGACTCCTTCACATATGAATAATTTAGGTGATGTCATGCCGGTTCAAAAACGCCTTGAATTACTTCACCAAATTCAGGATAAGAATACGTTAATCATTGAAGATGATTTTGATAGCGAGTTTTGCTATAATCGTCCAGCACCGTCCTTACAAGGGTTAGATAGTGGGGAACATGTCATTTATTTGTGTACATTTTCAAGGTTGTTACTTCCATCTATTCGTATTAGCTTTATGATTTTGCCACCGCCATTATTGGCTTTTTATCAGAAAAAGAAAGATTTATACAATCAAACAGCTTCAAAGGCAGAACAGATTGCATTATGTCAATATATTCGCGATGGTCATCTAGAAGCACAGATTCGAAAGACTCAAAAATTTTATACATCAAAGGCGAGTCGTCTAATGCAAGAAGCAAAACGAATCTTTAAAGAAAGTAGCGTAACCTGTGGTGATTCTGGTCTAGTCATTTGCATTCATCTAAAAAAGAAGCTGGACATTTGCCAGCTCCTTCAAAATAAAAAAATTCGATTCGATTATTATTTAGATGAAAATGGTTATTGCAACCTATTATTATCTTGCTTTAGTATTGATAAAAAAGACCTTACAAATTCACTAGAGTTTCTTTATCAAACCATTCATCAGATTGCGTAAGGTTAATCCTCTGGGGGTAAATCCTCTAGAGGACCATGACCATAAAATTCCTTTCCTACGACATTTCTGTTTTGACGAATCTGTTCTGTAAGTTCGGAAATCAAGTCTTTTACTTCCTTTGGATGTTTAATGTTCTTTAAAACGACTTGTGCAGCAGTATCTGCTCTAGTTGTTAAATAAATCGTTCCGGTTCCAAAAATCTTTTGTCCTAAAGACTGGGTTAATGTCATATCAATAACTTTATATAATAATAATTCTTCATAAGTGGTATTTAGAAGTCCACTTTGTTCATAAAGTCTCTCATTTCGAATTTCATACTTTACAAAACTAAATGGGAACCACATAAAATGTTTGCGGTCTTTCCATAAAACCTCATCTTTTTCATAATTCATCTAGTCTTCCTCCTTTTTTAAATAATTTTTTTCTTTTAACGCGTTCTCAACATCATCTAAAATTTCTTCTGAATAAGCTTGCACTGTGTGATAGTGATTGCCAGAAGTAATATTAGAAAGAGGAGTTGCACAACCGCTTTCCATATTTTTTAGAAATTTCTTAATATCCATTCTAGAATAAATACTTAAATCTGCTTGTAGCTTGCCATAAACTGTATGGTTTACAAATACATCTAAGACCTTTCCACCAGCATCTATAATCGTCTGTAATTCGTCTTCAATTTGGTCTGTACTGTGGCATACCTTAAAGACTCTAATACAGGCAGATGAATCTTTATTTAATACATAGCCTCTACTCATAGAAATAATGTCATATCCGGCTGTACGAAGTAATGCAATATCTTGTACAATGACCTGACGGCTAACTTCTAGCATTTGTGCTAGTTTAGAACCAGATAGAGGCTTATTACTTCCACGAATGAGTTCAATAATGCGAAGACGTCTTTCTTCACCCTTCATAAAACTTGCACCACCTTATTTTCGATAGCTTTATTATACATAATATTTAACAAAGTTTCAATTAGATGTTAAAAATTATCTTAAATCGTGGCATGATTATAAAATCAAAAGAAGGGAGAATTCATATGATAAATTGTGTTTTTAGGACAGATGATATAACAATTTGTTATACCAAAAAAGCAACGATTATAGATAAAATCAAATAAATACAAGGGTACGAGTCGCATAGTTGAAAAATTATGCGACTTTTTTGGAATATCTAATAACCCCCCAGGTGGGTTCTTATAAAAGGACTAGAATGATATGATTAACAATGAGAAAGGGGTACGGAATGTTAGAGCAAAATATACAACAACGAATGGATAATTATTGGAATGATAGGGCTAAGACTTATGGAGAACAAAACCGAGGACAACTGAAAAACCAACTTAGAAATAGATGGAAACAATTGATTTTGAAAATGGCACCGAAGAATAGATCATTAAATATTTTGGATATTGGAACGGGACCAGGTTTTTTTGCTATTCTTATGGCAGAAGAAGGACATCAAGTTACTGCTATAGATATGAATGGCAACATGTTAATAGAAGCGAAAAAAAACGCAAAAGGATACGAAACACAAATTCAATTTTTACAAGTGGGAGAGACATTACCATTTCAAGATGAAAGTTTTGATTTAGTGATTTCTCGCGATGTAACATGGACATTACCATTTCCTGAAAATACGATGAAACACTGGTTTTCAAAAGTAAAGTCGGGTGGTTGGATGTTATATTTTGATGCAAACTGGTATGCCTATCTTAAAGATGAGCAAGAATATAAAGCTTATAAAAGATATCGTCAATATGTGGAAGCAAATGATGGATTTACATATGAAAAATTTGATGAATTAGAGAAAATAGCTTATGAGCTACCAATGACATATCGAAAGCGTCCTGAATGGGATTTTGAATTTTGGAGTAATGAAGGAATTACAAATATTGTATGTCAGGAAAACTTAAATAATGAGATTTATACTCTAAAAGAACAGTTGCAATATGCAAAGCAACCTGAATTTTTAGTATATATACAAAAATAAAAATGATTGGAGAAAAAACAAGTGAAAAAGAGGATGTTTATTTTAATGGCAGGAGTTTTAGGAATTACAACAGTATTTACCAGTTGTAATAATGTAAAGGCAAATAAAGAGGTCGATAATTCCATTGTATTTGGAACAAGTCAAACCTGTTATTCCCTAGACCCTACTGCAAGTTATGACAGTTGGTATGCACTTCGTTATGGAGTAGGACAAACTTTAACGAAGTTTGATGACCAGTTAAGCACGAAACCTTGGCTAATTACTGATGATTACAGTATGGACAGTGACAACCTTACTTGGCATTTTGTCATTCGCGACGATGTAACCTTTTCAAATGGCAATAAGCTTACGGCTGAGGGAGTAAAAACTTCAATTGAACGAGTATTTAAAGAAAGTGATAGAGCAAGCAGTTTCTTTGCACTTGATTCAATTCATGCAGATGGACAAAAGCTTACAATTAAGACAAAGACTCCTTGTGCAAATATGCTCGGAATGCTTGCAGACCCACTATTTGTTATTATTGATACTTCGGTAGACAACAGTGAAATTGCAGATAAAGGACCGATTTGTACGGGACCATTTGTATTTAAATCATTTGATGTAACTTCTTATGAATGTGTCGTTGAAAAGAACGAAAACTATTGGGGAGAAAAAGCTAAATTAGATAAAGTAATCTTTAAGATGTTTGATGATGCAACAACTCAGTCTTATGCACTTCAAAATGGAGAAGTGGATGCTGCTTATAATGTAGGAATGACTGAAATTGACACTTACCGAAATAATAAAGACTATACGGTAAGTGAATGTGCAGGTGGACGTACTGATTATGGCTTTATGAACCAAAATGGAGTATTAAAAGATAAATCTTTACGTGAAGCAATATTACGTTCATTAGATAAGAAGTCTTATTGCGAAAGTTTATTAAACAATGCTTTTGTACCGGGTCTTGCACCATTATCTTCTGCATCCGTTTATAGTGAGGGAATTACAGACCCTTATACTTATAATATAGAAGAAGCAGTAAAACTATTAAATGAGGCAGGTTATAAAGATGTTGATGGTGATGGATATCGTGATGATTTAGATGGCAAGCCAATGGAACTTACCTATGTAACCTATTCTACTCGTCCAGAGCTTAAAAACTTAGCGGAAGCATTCCAAAATACCTTGGATAAAAATTTAAATATTAAGGTAAAATTAAATATTACTGATTCTGATACCTGTTATAAATTATTAGAAGCTGGTGACTACGATGTTTGGGCATTTAATAATAACTCCTTAAGCACAGGCGACCCTGAAAACTTCTTCTCTGGTTATTTAACAAATAGAACGAAAGAGAATCAAAACTACAATACCTTTGGTTATAATAGTAAAGAGTTTAATTCTCTAATTACAGAACTTTCTAGTACCTTTGATACAGATAAGAGATTAGAAATTATTAAAAACGCCGAACAGGTGTTAGTAAATGATGCAACAGCAATTTATTATTGTGATCCAGTTATGAATATTGTTAGTAAAAGTAGTGTAACAGGCTTTGAATCTACACCAGCTGATTATTATTGGCTAACAGAAACGATTGACAAAGCAAATTAAATTGTTAAATTTACACTCCAATAGATGGTGACAGTAAGACTTTTAATAATTTCTTCGACTTTACCATCATTTGCAATACTTAAAAGATACTGATAAATTTTATCTGTTTCTTCCTTAGACAATTCAATAAATTGACGGATTCGGCTGGTATAGTGCATGAACGCTTCTTCAATCGTTCGCACTGCCAGCCATTCTTGATTTTCATACATTAATTTTGGTTGATATCCACTAAGCCAAGTATAATTAAAGATTTGGCGAATATCATTATCGAGGTCCGTTCGAGTTTCTTTAAATCCAACCATTTTTTTTACAATATCTAATACAGAGTCCGTTCTTCTTGTTGGCTTAGTAATAACACAATAATTACGACTAGTCTGAATTAGCTTTTCAAGAGAAGTAACATCTTGAATAGCTGGACTCATATGAGCAAAGGATAAATCAAATTTCTTTGTCCATTTTTCTTCTTCAATGGAAATATTATGCCAATCTTTTACCTGCCAAGAAACATTGTCAATTCCATTTGATAATTTTTTAGCATTTTCAATCATTTCCTTAGATAAATCACATCCAATAATCTGGTGAACAAATGGAGACATTGCAATGGAGTAAGCTCCTC
Organism: uncultured Lachnospiraceae bacterium; assembly: GCA_902496125.1. Lineage (GTDB taxonomy): Bacteria > Bacillota > Clostridia > Lachnospirales > Lachnospiraceae > TWA4. Next base: position 6,786 of record CABUZU010000030.1, on the reverse strand, counting down.
CACCACAGCCGATGTCTAAGACATCAAAGCTTTCATCAAGCATTTGTTCCTTATTTAATAGTTGTAAAAATTTATTATTCTCAAAGCTTGGAATTTTCGTATAACAATTTTGTTTTGCCTGATTGTCCCAAAGTTCTAATGCAGCCTTCTTATCAAAAGGAGCGCTGCTCCACGTTTTTTTTAATTCTTCTAAAGGGTTCATAAAAATTATCCTCCTAATATCTTATTATTTTACTATAAAATCTCTAATTATGCAAAATTTTTTTCAAAAACCCCTTGACATATTTGATATATGTGTTATAGTAACACTAGAACAAATAGAAAAAAGATAGTTCTTTTTTAGATAGAGGAGGGTTATTTATGAATTTAACGAAATTTACACAAAACTCCATTCAAGCAACTCAAAATTGTGAAAAGATAGCTTATGAATATGGTCATCAAGAAATTGACGAAGAACATTTACTATATAGCCTTCTTACACTAGATGACAGTTTAATGTTGAAATTAATCGAGAAGATGGAGATTAATACCGAACATTTTGTAGATAATGTAAAACAGAAATTAGAGAAGAGAGTAAAGGTTTCCGGTGGAAAGCTTTATATCAGTAATGATTTAAATCAAGTTCTAATCAGTGCTGAGGATGAAGCAAAGGCAATGGGAGATGAATATGTATCCGTTGAGCATTTATTCCTTGCAATGTTAAAGCATCCAAATAAAGCAATGAAGGAACTGATGAAGGAATACGGTATTACAAGAGAGCGTTTCTTACAAGCTCTATCTACCGTTCGTGGTAATCAGCGTGTAACAAGCGATAATCCAGAAGCGACATATGACACATTGAATAAATATGGTGTAGATTTAGTAGAAAGAGCAGCAAACCAGAAGCTAGACCCTGTTATTGGTCGAGACAGTGAGATTCGAAATGTTATTCGTATCTTATCTAGGAAGACGAAGAACAATCCAGTATTAATTGGTGAGCCTGGTGTAGGTAAGACTGCTGTAGTAGAAGGCTTAGCACAGCGTATTGTACGAGGTGATGTGCCAGAAGCATTGAAGGATAAGACGATTTTCTCATTGGATATGGGTGCATTAGTTGCTGGTGCGAAATATCGTGGTGAATTTGAAGAAAGGTTAAAAGCCGTTCTTGAAGATGTTAAAAATAGTGAAGGTAAGATTATCTTATTCATCGATGAACTTCATACTATTGTAGGTGCAGGCAAGACAGAAGGCAGTATGGATGCTGGCAATATGTTAAAACCAATGCTTGCAAGAGGTGAACTACATTGTATCGGTGCTACCACATTAGATGAATATCGTAAATATATTGAAAAGGATGCTGCCCTAGAGCGTCGTTTCCAACCAGTACAGGTAGATGAACCAAGTGTGGAAGATACCATTTCTATCTTAAGAGGTATTAAAGACCGTTATGAAGTGTTCCATGGTGTTAAGATTACAGACTCTGCATTAGTTGCAGCAGCAACGCTTTCTCATCGATATATTTCAGACCGTTTCTTACCAGATAAAGCAATTGACTTAGTCGATGAAGCTTGTGCATTGATTAAGACAGAACTTGATTCCATGCCAACAGAGATGGATGAGCTTTCTAGAAAGATTATGCAATTAGAGATTGAAGAGGCAGCCCTTAAGAAAGAAGAAGACCGTTTAAGTAGAGAACGATTAGAAACCTTACAGAAAGAGCTTGCCGAACATCGTGAACAATTTGCAAATATGAAGGCTCAATGGGATAATGAGAAAAATTCCGTAGAACGATTAAAGGCTTTACGTGAAGAAATTGATGCAGTAAATTCACAGATTGCAACTGCACAACAAAATTATGATTTAAATAAAGCAGCAGAGCTTATGTATGGTAAATTACCAGAGCTTCGTAAACAATTAGAAACCGAAGAAGATTTAGTTAAGAATAAAGATTTATCCTTAGTTCATGAAGCAGTTACCGATGAAGAGATTTCAAGAATTGTTTCTCGTTGGACGGGTATTCCAGTAGCAAAACTAACCGAATCAGAGAAGAATAAGACCTTACACCTAGATGAACAGCTTCATAAGAGGGTTGTTGGTCAGGATGAAGGTGTAGAACTAGTAACTGAGGCAATTATTCGTTCAAAGGCAGGTATTAAAGACCCAAGTAAGCCAATTGGTTCCTTTCTATTCCTTGGACCTACTGGTGTTGGTAAAACAGAACTTGCTAAGGCACTTGCAGAAAGTCTATTTGACGATGAACAGAATATGGTGCGTATTGATATGAGTGAATATATGGAAAAACATTCTGTATCTCGTTTAATCGGAGCACCTCCGGGATATGTAGGTTATGATGAAGGCGGACAACTTACCGAAGCAGTTCGTAGAAAACCTTATTCCGTTGTACTATTTGATGAAATTGAAAAGGCACATCCAGATGTATTTAACGTATTATTACAGGTATTAGATGATGGTCGAATTACAGATTCCCAAGGTCGAACCGTAGACTTTAAGAATACAATTTTAATTATGACTTCTAATATTGGTTCTTCTTATCTATTAGATGGAATTGATAGTGATGGTACGATTAAAGAAGAGGCGAAGAATTTAGTAATGCAAGATTTAAGAGCACATTTCCGTCCAGAGTTTTTAAATCGTTTGGATGAAACGATTCTATTTAAGCCACTTACAAGGGATAATATTTCTGGAATTGTTAATTTAATGCTTGCAGATGTAAATAAGAGACTTGCAGAAAGAGAACTTAGTATTGAGTTAACACCTGCTGCCATTCACTATGTATGTGAAAATGGTTATGACCCAGTTTATGGTGCAAGACCTCTAAAACGTTATCTACAAAAATATGTAGAAACACTTGCAGCTAAGATTATCTTATCTGGTGATATTAGTCAAGGAGACCGCATCCAGATTGATGAAGTGGATAACAGTCTCCAAGCAAAGGTACTACGTTAAACGAATTTATTTAGCGTAGCGTCATATTCATAATCGATATTGGCCAGTTTGTCTATCAAGCTGGCCTTTTCGATGTTTAAATCTTCACAAAGCGCATCTAAATCTTTGTAAAAATCACGAAGCTTTAAGTTAATAAAACTTAAAAGCATCATGGGATCATTTGGTAAATCCATAGTTAGTTCCTCTTTTCTTGTTTCTCTTTTTTCAAAATCACTTGGAAATCTTCGATATCCTTTGCAATTTCGCCACTTAATAATAGCATACAAATTAAGTTTGGTATAGCCATTAATGCATTGGCGATATCAGAAAAATTCCATACAAGGTCAAGTGTTGTAGTCGCACCGACAAATACAATACAAGAAAAGAAGATACGATAAACCATATTGTATTTATGAGTTCCAAGTAAATATTCAAATGCTTTTTCACCATGATATTCCCAACCAAGAATCGTAGAAAATGCAAATAGGGTAATACCAATACAAATTAACCATCCGCCAAGTTTTCCTAGTACTTTTTCAAATGCTAGAATCGTAAGTGCAGAGCCCTTTACTAGTTCATCCTTTTCATAATCACCAGAAGCATCAAAATTATAGATATTGCCATCGGCATCTTTCCATTTACCAACAAGTGAAGAGGTAGGTTTTTCTTCCATATTTGTTAAAGTTAAAGAAGATTTAGAATCCGATAAAGTAATGGTACGATCATCATTTAAAGTGACGTCGTATTCAGAAATAATGGTTTTATCTTGTGAAACAGTCTCAATAATGGCTTTATTGTTATCAAAGGTATAAGTGCCACTGTCGACAGTTTTGGTAGAGCCTAACACACCACTACTTGCAATACATAGTCCAGTAATTGTACAAACTACTAAAGTATCCCAGAAAGTACCAGTCATATTGATATAGGCTTGGCGAACAGGATTATCGGTAGTAGCAGCGGCTGCAGTAATGGCAGCAGAGCCCATACCAGCTTCATTTGAAAAACAACCTCTAGCTACACCAAAACGCATACCACGCATCATCGAAGCTACAATCGTACCAAGGGCACCGCCAGTAACTGCTTTTACACTAAAAGCCATTTTAAATATCAAAGCCAATCCACTAGGAAGGTTTCCAAAATTACAAATAATAACAATTAATCCACAGACGATATAAAATACAGCCATTAAAGGTACAACAACAGAGGATACCTTGGAAATGGTTTTAATCCCACCAACGATGATGATTAAAGCTAAAAAAGTAAGAATAATACCAGTAACACTAACTGGAATATTAAAAGTACTATGTAGTGCATCGGAAATGGAATTAGACTGTGTCATATTTCCAATACCAAAAGAAGCAACAACGGCAAAGAAGGCAAAAAGCCAACCAAGAATGGCACCAAATTTTTTGTTTTTAAGACCACGTCTCATTGTGTACATTGGTCCGCCAGACATTTCGCCCTTTTCATTGATTTCTCGGTATTTAATGGCTAACATACATTCACTAAATTTAGAAGTAAGTCCAAAGCAAGCAGAAATCCACATCCATACAAGAGCACCAGGACCACCAGAAACCATAGCAGTTGCAACACCTACAATGTTACCAGTACCAATGGTTGCAGCAAGTGCAGTTGTCAGTGCTGAAAATGGGGAGATATCACCTTCGCCACGTTTTGTTGTACGTGATTCTTTACTTAGCGTATTTTTAATTGCATAAGGAAGATTTCTCCATGGAAGAAACTTCGTGCGAATCGTTAAAAATACTCCGGTACCTACTAAAAGCACCAACATAACAGGTCCCCAAACAAAGTCATCTACAGCCGAGATGATACTACTTAAGTTGTCAATAAAATCCTTCATGACCTTTTCCTCCTTTATATAAAAAAAGGGCATCGGATAAAAAAGCTTTGTAACTCCTTTGTCCAATGCCGTATATATTTTTTAATATAGCATAATTTTTTTGAAATAGCAAGGTTACATTTGTAACTGAAATGTATTTTTTTTATATTTGATAAGTCCTTCGGATTGTAACTTGCTAAGTTCTGCACACATCGCACTTCGTTCTACACAAAGATAATCAGCAAGTTCTTGTCTGTTAAAGGTAATTGTAAATGGATTTTGTTTTTGAATAATTGCCTGTGTTTCTAAATAAGTAAGAAGTTTTTCACGAGTGCTGCGTTTTGATAAGAAATTTAATTTATTATTCAACTTAACGTTTCGTTTGGCAAGTACGGTAATCATATTTTGAATCAAATGAGTATGGAATGAACATGCATTGCTACAGGTTTGCAAAATTTTCTCATAGTCCATATACATAATTGTGCAGTCATATCTAGCAACAACAGCGGTAGGGATTTGTTTAATACCAGCACAAACTAAAGCTTCGCCAAAGGATTGACCGGGTACTACCTTATCTAGAATTGTTCGATTGCCATTTAAATCTTCTCGTTCTAATTGAATAGAGCCTTCTAATACCAAACCAATCTTAGTAATTTCATCGCCTGAGTGAAAGAGAAATTCCCCTTGTTTGTAATGAGATAGATACACGCTAAGACAGTGAAGCATCGCAAGTAATTTGTCATCGTCAATATCGGAAAATAAAAAAGAACGTTTTAATACAGGTAAATATTTTTGCATAATGAAAATTCCTCTCGAAAAAATTTTAATTTGTTGGAAATACAACAGACAATTTTTATTTATTTTACTATAATGTAACCACAGTCGCAAGAAAAATATACAAAGAAAGTAAAAAAGGAGAGTAACATGGTTCGTAAAATCGTTAAAATTGATGAAGAAAAATGTTCAGGTTGTGGTTTATGTGCCAGTGCCTGCCTTGAAGGAGCAATTGCTATGGTTGATGGCAAGGCTCGTTTAATAAAAGATGATTACTGTGACGGGCTTGGCAATTGCCTTCCAGCTTGTCCAGTTGATGCTATAGAAATTATCGAAAGAGAAGCAGCTTCCTTTGATGAAGAAGCGGTAAAAAGACATTTAGAAAAACAAGCACAGTCAAAGGTAGAAGAAGTGCCAGTCACTTGTCTTTCGAATTGGCCGCCTCAAATCAAGTTAGCACCACTTGAAGCACCTTATTATAAGGATGCATCAATTTTAGTGGCAGCAGATTGTACTGCTTATTCCTATGCAAGAACTCATCAAGAGTTTATGAAGGGAAGAACCACTTTAATTGGATGTCCGAAATTAGATGCAGTGGATTATTCAGAAAAATTATCAGAAATTTTTGCTAGAAATACCGTAAAGGATGTCACTCTTTTACGAATGGAAGTACCTTGTTGTGGTGGATTAGAACGTGCAGTAAAACAAGCCATTATAAAGAGTGGTAAAGATATTTTATGTAACACAATCACATTTTCAATTAATGGAGGAATTTTATAATGAAAGATATGTTTTGTTTTCAGTGTGAACAAACAGCAGGCGGAAAAGCTTGCGAAAAGAGTGGTGTATGTGGTAAAAATGCAACCTGTGCTAAATCTCAAGATGAACTTACTGGTGCATTAGTTGGACTGGCAAAGACAGTAGAAGGCGTTCCATCTAAGAAAATTGCAGATACTTTAATCAGCGGTTTATTTGCAACACTTACCAATGTAAACTTTGATGAAGAAGTAATTAAAGGAATGACAAAAGATGTACTTGCACTATCAAATGGTACAAGTTATGATATGTCAAAAGTATGGGATGCAAATGAAGATATTCGTTCATTAAAATCTTTAATTTTATTTGGTATTCGTGGGGTAGCAGCTTATGCTTACCATGCAGGTGTTTTAGGAAAACAGATTGATGAAGTGAATGAATTTATTGCTCGTGCACTTCGTGCAATTAGCGAAGATTCTTATGGTATGGAC
>CABUZU010000029.1 GCA_902496125.1 uncultured Lachnospiraceae bacterium | reverse complement strand
TGACTGCACCCGTTGCAATTACAATGTCGCTACCCTTTACCTCTAAATCAATTCCTCCACAAGTTCCCACACGGATAAAAGTATTTGCTCCACACTGAACTAGTTCTTCCATTGCAATGGAGGCCGAAGGTCCCCCAATACCAGTAGAAGTTACACTTACCTTCACTCCGTCTAAATAACCAGTGTAAGTAACGAATTCTCTGCTATCTGCAATTAATTTTGCATCATCAAAATGTTTTGCAATTTTAGCACATCTTTTAGGATCGCCTGTTAAAATTACATAACGACCTACATCACCTGGTCTGATTTGCAAATGATACTGCAATCCTACTTCTCCTGAATAATTCTGCACAATAGGATCCTCCTTTTTGTTTGATTTTATACTTGTATATTTCCTGTTTGTTATAAAAGCTACCACAAAAGCAAATTTTTTACGCTTGTGGCAATTTTATATTTTTTACTATTTTTTCGTTTCCATTTTTTTCTTTAATTTCCTAGACTTTAGCCACCCCATATTTTTTATACTCTCCGAAGATGCGCCATATCTTAATAGTAATTCTACAATATCTATATTTTTAATTTTTCTAAAATTAATCTTAGAAGATTCCCATTCTCCATTATAGTTTGATTGAATAAATCTCTCAATATTAGGATCTGCCCCATATTTTAACAATAATTCTACAGTTTCTATTTTTTTACTTTCAATTGCACAATTTAATGCACAATATCTGTATTCATTCCTTCCAATCATCATTCTCATAGCATTCGTATCATTTGAATCTGCTCCTTTTTTTAATAATAGTTTTGCAATTTCTACACGTCCATGAGCCACTGCATAGCCTAATAAACTATACTCAAAGATTAAAGATTCACCTCTTTCATCTCTTATTCTTTCAAAAAGCATTTTAGGATATACATCCAAAAGATGTTCAATTTTTGCTACATTATTAGTACTTACATAAACTTGAAAATATTTTGTACTCTGTCTACTATCGACAATTTTACGTAATACATCCATAAATTTATACAATGATACATTCCTACTTGAAACAAAAGAAAAATTTGTATCTACTTTTGTTAATGCAGGATATTTTTCGTAATTCTTACTCTCATCGAATCCGCATTCACAAATCCAATTCTCATCATTTTCTTTTTGGCATATTGGGCATATCCAGTTCATATTTTTCCTCCACAATAAGCAAAAAGCTGCCAATCATAGCAGCTTTTTCTTATGTACTAAACATACAACTTATTTTCTTTTATAATTCGAAGTGCAACCATCTTATTAATATTAGGATTTATGACAACTATCTGTTCATCTTTTTTATAAATTTTATGACTGCCACTGCAGCGAATAAATCTAAAACCATTTTGTGATAAAATCTTTTCCATTGCTCTTGTCGAATACGTTCTTGCTCTACTCATAAACATCCCTCCTGTTTGAATAATTTCGTGAATGTATCCGTATTGTATCACTATTTTGCGAATATTGTCAATAAATCTGAATATTTGGTGATTGTCATTTTTCCATGTTTTGTGTCATCTTTTTTTGTGCTTCCATACAAATTTTTAAGTCTTTTTTAGCCTGTTCATTTCCAAGGTTTGCTGCTTTTTTTAGATAAGCAATCGTTGCTGCAAAATATCGAATTGCCAATTCATAAGGATAGTCCTTATCATTTTTCATATCTAAATAGTTTTGCATAGAAGACTTTGTAAGCTTTGTAAGAACAGGATATTTCTCATAGTTTATCGTTTCATCTTTTAACTGTGCCATAATCTTCTCCTAACTTCATTTCCTAATTATGATTCGAAATAATAAGAAACATAATGAAACAAATCAATGCACTAGGTAAAAAGGTTACGAATATGGAAATTCCTGTATAACCTACAAATTGTAAGCAATAAAACAGAGTTCTTAGTCCTCCCTCATCTGGTCTTAAGGAAAGTCCTGTTTTTGTAATATATAAAACAAGAATGGACACTACAATCTGAATGCAATAGGTAAAGGTAAGATTTTCTAAATAGGTTTCACTATAACCAATAAAAAGAATGGTAACAATACTCCCTATTAGAATGATTACAGATACAACAAGCTCTACCACTTTTACTTTTTGAAAAATAGAATTTGTTGATGAAAATAAAAATACCCATAACAGTGCTGATAAAAACAGCATAAAGCCAAATAAAATTTTAAAAGGCAATTTTTCAAAAGGTATATGAGAATGTAAAATTAATTTCATAAAACGTATCCTCTTTTCTAAAATGGTAATTCAATCGTTGTTTTCATATTTCCAAAGAAATCCTTCTTTACCTCTGCTGGGTCTTTTTCTTCATAAGTTGCGGATTTAAACGCTTCAAAGTCGCCACTTGCAATGGCTTCATCTCTTAAACTTTTCTGATTGGTATCTTCTTTTTGAACTGTTTTTACTTTCTCTACAATCACTTCCTTTGTAACCTGTGGCTTTTCTATCACTTTTTCGACTACTTTAGGAATTTTTACTTTTTCTTTTCGTTTTACTGCCTTTATTGCTTCTTCAAAAAGAGATTTCGTTAATGCTTCTTCTTTTCTTGTTAAAAGCACAACCGCTTCTGACAACTCTAAGTAATTTTGCATAATAAACTCTAGCAGTTTTACCTTTGAAAAAGTAATGCATTCAAAAAGTTGAAGATAATCAAAACCTTCGGTAAGCTTTGCCATATCTAAATAAGTAAATCCAGACTCTAATGTCATAACCTCATCAAAAGAAGCATCAAAATATGTTCTTCTTTCCATTTCATTTGGAAGCTCAAACTGACAAAGCATACATTTACTCTTCCATTCCGGATAAAAATCTTCTTGATAAAGGGCCGTTAATACCAAGATAACAGGAGCATTTTTTTCTTCTAATCTCGAAAAAATTTGAATCAGCTTTTTATTGATGGATTTTTTCTTAATTTTTCCATCAATTAGAACAACGTATTTTTCTCCTGAGGAAAGAAACTCAAAAAAACTATCCATTTCTTCTTTTCTTAAGTCATCGCAAGTAAGAGATATGAATTCATATCCAACTGCTGCCATCTCTCCTGCAAACGCTTGTGCAAATGTCGTTTTTCCTGTTCCATGCACTCCACATAATAAAAAACCTAGTGTATCTGGCATTGCGAAAAATTCACTAGCCGTTTCCTTTAATATACAAGTACGACAAACATTTTTCCAAAAGTAATTTCCGATAATATCATCAAAAGTAATTTCTGGCAAAGGTCTTTTAAATACTTGTAAGTCCATCTATCCTACTCCTTTTTAAAACGATTTTCCCATTCATCTAATTCACTAAGGATTTTATCTTTTGGCGTTGCTACGTTTTTCTTTAGCAGGTCATTAAACATCTCTTTATCGATACAAATCTCTTTATTTTGTAATTTATGAACCATTTCAGAGTCTGAAATTTGTTTCTTTTCTGCTAAGATTTCAATTTCATCCTTTAATAGCTCAATAAATCGATCAATATCGCGGTAACTATAATCCTTCGTTGCCTGTCCAATTTCTTCTAATGTAAGGTCCTCTCCGATTGAAATTAAGTCCTTTAATCCCTTCTCAAAAGCTGAAATTCTTGCTTTCATATCTGGCAATGGTACACGAATTACACGAATACGGTCAACCATCGCATCATCTACCTGATTTGGAAAATTGGTTGCTGCAATAAAAATGATTTCTTTATCCGAATTACAAATATCATTATACCCTGTTAAGAATGCAGTTGTAAGAGTTTTTGAATATTCTGGTAAATTTGGTAATTTACGGTTTTTGCATACTCCATCAATTTCATCAATAAATACGAGACAAGGTGCATTTGCTTCAATCTCTTTAAAAAGACGTCCGACCTTTTGTTCTGCCACTCCTACTAATGGACTTAAAATATCTCCAGATTTTAAAGACATATATTTATAATTTTGTTCTTTAATTAATTCATGAGCAAATGCCTCTACAATATAGGTCTTTCCACATCCAGAAGGTCCAATAAAGATATAGGAACGCACTGTTTTTTTCTTTAGATATTGGCGAAGCTCCATATGCGTATCAGATACACATTTTTTAAGTGTTTCTTTTAATTCATCCATACCAGAAACATCTTCAAATGAATGCTTTGGAATTTCTTTAAACCAACCAGCGACCTCTTCATCACTAATTTGTGCGGCTTTTGGTACTTGATTATTTGACTTTGTTGAATTTGTTTGAGTATTTTTTTTCTTACTATCTTCTTTTAATTTCTCAATTCGATCAGCGGTATCTGCATCAAGTTCTCTTACAATTTTTGTAAGGTTTGTCTCGATAAATTTCACCTGCTTTAAGCGATGTTCTCTTTCTGCTCCCTGGGTAATGCTTGCAAGTTCTTGGCATTTTTGTTGTGCCTCTTTTAAGTATAAGCATTCTTGTTTTGTATGCTTATTTTGATTGTTACGATATTCTTGTTCTGCTTTATTTTGTGCTAATAGATATTCCTTTTCTAAACGTTTGATTTTTTCCTCATAAGTTTCATCAGGGATTCCACTCGTTGTCGTTTTTTTGTTCTTTCCAAACATACTAAAATCATCTAAAATTCCATTAAATGCCATTTAGGATTCCTCCTCTTATTATATTTGTCCATCAAAAGTTGGTTTTTTCATTGGCTCAGGTTCCTTTACCTCCTCTGTGCTTTTGGTAGGAGTCTCATTTGTTGTATCATTCATTTTGTTTAGCTCTTTATAAATATCATCGTTTAGTTCATCCATATCCTTTTCAATTCCTTCTAGTTTTTCTAAACAATCTTCTAAACAATCCTCTTCACTAATTAAATGTTCAATGACCTCGTTATTTACTAAATTTTCAGGCTCTGCAACAGAACCTTGAATATATTTATCGATGGCATCATAGGTTTCTGTATAATTCTCTTCTCGAAACTGTGCATAACCTTCCATTTTATTTAAATCTTTGACAATCTTTTCTACAGGAACGTCTCCAATACGACCTTCTAATTTATTTACTGCACGAAAGGCCTTGTCTAAATCGTTCATGGCTTGATTAAATTCACTATTTACTGCAATCTCTTGTAACTTCCACTGGGTTTCATTAATCATATATAACGAATAATATGCTGTTGCAATTTTAGCATAATTTGATTTACTCTTTCTTTTACGTGCTTTATTCATTCTTGCAATTTGAAGTTCTCTCTCTAAGAGCATTTCATATTTTCTTCTAAGACGTCTTAGTTCTTGGTCAGTATCTAAAATTATATTTCTTAACGGTTCTTCTTTTTTACTCCAAAATGGCATAGTTTTTCCTCCACTAATTTGTTATATACATCTGTTCATTTTCTTGTTCTTCTACTTCTTGTTCTTGCTCTTGTTGTAGTTTTTCCTGCTTTCTCTTTTCATTTTCTTCTTTTTGCTTTTTCTCAAGTTCCATCTTCTTCTTTAATTTCTCATAGCGTTTATTCGTCTCTGTCATTTCCATCTTAAGCTCTGCCGAACTTAAAATCGAATCGACCATATCAGCAAAACGTTCGGATAATTCTTTTAATTCCTGCATATCTTGCATTTGACTCTTTAGATGGTCATTTAATCCTGTCTGAATCTGTGCAGCTTGTTCTTTTAACTTCGTAAGGTCATTATTCTCTGGTTTTTGAAGAGCAACTTTACAATTTGAAATCAACCCTTCAATTCTAGCCATTCGAAGAACTTCAAATTCTCTTAATAATAGTCTTAACTGAATATTATTGTCATAAGTAATCGCTTTCGTTTGAAGTCCGTCTAAATGTAATAAATTCGTTGGAACAGGGGAATTCGGATTCATTGCAAATAGAGTTTTTAACTGATCATATTCTTCCATGTGCTCATCGCAATAATCAGAAACAATTTGCATTTGATTTTGATATTCTTCTGAGGCTTTTTTAATTTCTCTTTCAATTGGCTTTAATTGTTCATATCCTTGATCTATTTGTTCTTGAAAACCAAATAAAGTTTCATAAATACCAATCTTTTCTTCTCGAACCTTCATAATTGGTTCCATTTCTGCCTCAGTTTTTCCTTCGATTTCTACACGAGCAGTATCCACTCCATAAAGCAATGCACTTAAACAAACATCAGCAGTTTTTTCTTTTCCATTTTTTACTGCACTATTAAAACGTTGAACAAATCTCTTTAATTTAATATCAATCACACTGGTATCCATTATAGAAATTTTCGCGTTGCAAAGCTTATTTTGCAAATAGTCAATTACATCTTTATATTGATTTAATTTTTCTTGCGAAATCGTTCCTGTTTCATCATAAACGGATGCTAGTTCTAGCTCTGATGCAATAATATTTCCTCCCTTACGGTGAGTTTCTACTACCTTTTTTTGCTCACTTTCTTTTACTTTCACTGGGTCTTCTTTGGGTTTCTTTTTAAAAAATGGCATATTACTTTTCCCTTTCTATTTAATCATAAAGCTCTATCGGAGCTGACTTCGTATAAATTTTCTCATTTCCTACTACTAAAACAATAGATAAATCTTTTTTAAGTTCAACTCCAACCTTCCAAAGCTCTTTTAAATTCGGTGCTTTTACCTTGCAGGTTACTTTTTTAGGAGCTAGTGTAAATTTTTGTATTTCTAACTCTAATTCTAAGTCTTCTTCTACTCTAGCAAAGTCTTGTTTATTCCAGAGAATTTTTCCCTCGGCTAATTCATTGGCTGTTGCTAGGGTGATTACTTTTTTTATTGGTTTTAATACCTCATTTTCTAACTTATGTTCATAAATCACTAGGGAAATCTTAATGAAGCTTAAATTATTTCTTCGATAATCATTTACAAGGTTTTGCATCATTTGTTTATTTTCGTTACTATCATCGGATAAATAAATAATCGGAAAACCACAAACTGGACAATTGCCTATATCATTTGTTATCTTATCATAACCACATACGTTACACTTCATATTATTCATCCCCCTCCTCGATTAGATTTGCATACAATACTCGGTACTGCTCAATCTCATCTTCAATTTGCTTCATACGAACACTAAATTCATTCTGAATCTTTTTCTCCTTTAGAATTTCTACCATCACTTGGTCTTCTGATAGATTTCCTAAAATCTTCTTTAAAACTTGCATCTTCTTTTTGTTTTCTTCTAATGGCTTTCGATACTTTTGCTGCATTTCTTGTTTTACTTTATCAAACGAATCATTTTGAATCTTTAACTCTTCAAGTTTCTTTTCATAATCCTGAATTTCAGCTTGCAGTTTTGAAATTACCACATTGGTATGTTTATATTCTTGTTCTAGTCCTACTCTAATTCGTTCATTCTCTTCTATCGATTGTTTTGTACTAGTTAACTTTGTACTCAATTCATGAATCTTTTCTGATAAGGCATCATTTTTATTTACATATTCTGTGTATTTTCTATCAAGATCTTGTTGTTCTTTTTGCAATTCATCTAGTCTTTGCTCTTCTTTTGGAATTTTATCGTTTTTATATTCCCCAATTGCTACTTGTGTATTTTGATTATCTTGGCGTAAGTTGGTCCAATTATCAAATAGAGTTTTATATTTTTCTTCTTCTTCTTCGATTTCTTTTGCAATTTCTAGATTTTGATTTTCTCGTTCAAGAACCTGTTTTTTCTTTTCTTCTAAATTTAACTGAAGTTTTCTCGTTTGTTCATCTACTTTACTAAATGTTTTATTTTCATTTTCTAAATCCGCTTGTAAACGATCGAGAAGATCGGTTTGTTCATCTGTTTGAACGCAAAACTTCTCTAAACGACTTTTACTTTCTTCCTCAATCAAATCTAGATTCTTTTTTACTACCTTCGTATAAGTTCTACCCATCCAACGAAGTCTCGAGGTAAGTGTATCTAAATCATCGATAGCTAGACTATCTAAACTTTTTCCGGTTTCATCCTTTACATCATCACATAAATCTAAAAAGAAACTAAACACATCTTCTAAGGCAAGAGCATCCTTCTTTTCAAATACATGTAAGGTATTATAGATTCTTTGAAATTTCATTACTCTTCCCTCCTTATATCATTACCGGGTCAAATAAATCGGCATATCTTGCTAATCGAATGGTTCGACTTGTTTCACTCTCTTTATGTGTCAATGGATCATAGTCTTTTACATGAATACTTAAAATCTCAGTTTCATCAATCGAAAATCCAATCATTCCCATATGATATTGATTTTGGAATAAATTTTTTAATTTATCTTGAATTTCCTTTTTAATATAAACAGAAAAAGCACTTCTACTATCATATCCATTATTAAAAACAAATCTTTGAATCGTATCTCCTGCTGCCATCGTAATGATATAATCACCATTTTCCTTCTTCGGATAATATTCCTTCCCAATATCAATCTCTTCTCGATAATTAAAGGCATAGCAGTATTGTGCCTGTCCATCTTTTTGCATATAGACTCCAATTGAATAAGGTGCCGTATAGCGAATTCCAATCTTATTTTCTGCTAAAAGAGCTGCTCCCATTGCAATCGCACGTTCTCTGTCTGATTGATTGTTAATCATATTCGAGGTTCTTGTATCCTGTGTACCAAACTTAAAGCAATCCTCTACTTGTTTTTTCACTAAGTAATAATTGCCAAATCCACCCACTAGTGCAATTTTGAATTTTCCTATCCTAGGATTCATATAGTCGATTTTATATTTTGGATTATCCATTGTCTGTTTCATCTTTTGTAGTTTCTCATCTAAAACAGGATAAATTACTTCATTGTATACTCGAAGTAACAGACCATAAGAAATGCTGATATCGTCGCCCTTATATTCTAATTCTGTAAATTCTTCTTCATCTAAGCCTTCGATATCATCTAATCCATATTCTTCAAACATATCTTGAATTAATTTTGGTTTACTCTGGAAATCACTTTCAAGTGCATAAACTACTTTATAAAATTTACCGTCCCTAGTAACTTCTTCATCCTTATCCAAAATTTCATTCTCAACAAGAGCTTGTTGAATGACCTTTTCCATATAAATAATTCCTGCATTGCCAATTTCATGGTCCACATTCTCACCAGCTCCGTCATTATCTATCGTCTTAATCTCTACGTTATTATCCTTCGATAAAAGAACCTGTGATAAATTAATATCCAGTGTTCCTCCGCCATAATCGATTAAAAGAATATTTCCATCGAAATTTTTCCCTGTAATCTGCCAATAATTATAAGCAAAAAAAGCACTTGCACAGGTAGGCTCACTAACAACCTTTACACTTTCTACAAAATCAAATCCCTTACAAATTGTTCGAATGATATCTCGTCCATCAATTTGCTCTAAACATTCAGCCCATACTTCTGGAACACCCACAACAAGATGTTCAATCTTTGTTTCACTACGACTTTGCAACACTTGCTCTAATAAATTCTTCAGAAAAATTTCTGTGATTTTCCTTGGTGTATGTTCCTTATCATATCCTCGTTCTTTTAATTTTTCTTCATCTGTCTCAGTAAGAAGCATCTTAAATGCCTTAAATACACGAGCATTTTTCTTACCCATATTGTTCTTAGCAGCAGAGCCAAATTCATAGGTGTCCTTATAGTAAGAAACAACCGAAGGAATATAGGGGATTCCCTCTCCTAGTAAAATTGTCTCTAACTGCCCGGTCACCTTATTATAAACAACTACTGTTGTATATGTACTACCTAAATCTACACCTACATTAATCATATCTTAACTATACCTCTAATTTATAATCCAATCAAAACTTTTTATATCTACCTGCGGATTATCGGATAAATGAATTGAAACTTCTAACTCTTCGATTTTCTTCTCGTACTCCTCTAACGATTGACTCTTTGTAAGCTTTACTGCCTTCCAATGCTCAATCGAATCCGAAATTACAAGACATTTTTCTTTTTTCTCTTCTGAATCGAACCGTTCTGCCTGCTCATATGCACTTGCAAGTTCAGAATCTAATTCCTCAAGCTTTTCCTCTACTTCCTTTAAATCTCCTTTCAGTTCAAAGGTTGCATCAAAAAGCTCAAAAATTTTTAGATAACACTCAAAAATAACCTCTTCTTTCTCCTTAAATGTAAGATAATCTAAGCAATTAATACTCTGCTCTAAATAAGGAATCTCTCTTCGATTTAACGCTCGCTCGAAATAGAATTGTACTTTTTTTACATCCTCATTTTCTACAATTCCATGCTCTAAGAGTCTCTTGATTCTTAACGCAAATCGTTCTTGAGTCATTAAAGACTGCAATTGTTCTTTTAAAGAATGATTATTTTTCGAACGATTGTCAAAAACTTCTGTTCTTTTAAGAATAGTAAGCAGGGACTGACTTGCCTCATTTTTTCTAATTTCTTTTCGAATATCATCCATCAAAGACCAAATAAGTGTCTTTTCTAATTTTTCTTTCAAATCATTACTGCTTGCTAATCTACCATATTTTTTAATAATTTTTAATCGAAATGAACTAGAAGAAAACCATGTATAAAGAATGTCTGTATAATCATCGACTCTATCTAATAAAACTTCATTTAATTCTTTCTTTGTTAAAATTACATGAAGTAATCGTCTTAGAATCTGCGTTCTCTCTAAAGGATTCATACAGACTACTCTAGAACCGAAAATTTGTTGTAGTTCTTCCTCTGTTTTTAATTGTCTAAGTTCTGGAAATAAATAAGAAGACTGATAGATTCCTTTTGATAGAAATTCCATATTGCGTTTATCTTTTGGCTCTACTACAAGTACAAGAATCATTTTTCTTAATAGCTTATCTTGACTAATCTCAACGAACTTTTCTTTTAATTTAGCGTGTTCTCCCAATCGGTAAAAATCTTCTATCGAACAAACTAATGCAATATTTTTTCTACCATCTCCGATTAATTCTTTTATCTTATCTGCTAATGATTTTTTTCCAAAGAATCCATCTACATCATATTGGCTCCAATATTTTTCTGACTCATCATCATAAGTACGAATGGTATTTTCCCTTTCTAAAACAAAAAAGATTTTTTGATATTCTTTATCTTGTTTTAACAAATAATAAATATACTTCTCCCTATTAAAACAAACCAAACTATCCAAATAATAATTATCTTGTTTTGCAAATACAAAATGAATAAATCCATCCGCTGCTCTAAATTTACTCATTTATCTTCCTCCGCTCGTTTAATTTCTTACAAAAAGTATACCATTTTTGTAATTATTTGACAATATAAATTTCTACTTTATAAAGATAGTAAAATCACACTCCAAATCGGAGTTGTAATTAACGATAATGCAGTTGAAAATACGACACATTTTGACGCAAAAATTTCATCTCCATTGTATTTTGCTGCTAGAATAGCGGTGGTAGCACCCGCTGGCATTGCTACAAGTAAGGTACAAACGCCGGTTACTAATGAATCCACTGAAAAAATTTGACAACCAACAAATACAACGAAAGGTAAGATAATTAATCGGAGTATACTGTAAACAAAAATAGACTTTTCAAATAATGTCTTTAAATCTGCTCCTACTAAAATCATACCAATTAACATCATCGATAAAAATGTACAACTACCACTAATTGCTGTAATACTATCTTCTAAAAATCCTGGAAGTGGGAGTTGGGTAAACATTAAAATAAGCCCAATAAATACTGCAATAATACAAGGGTGTGTGATTAATTTCTTTAATACCTCTTTCTTACTTGTTCCTTCTGTAAAATAAGAAACACCAGCAGACCACATGACAATCCTTTGCGGTACTAAAAAGATAGAAGCATAGGCAAGTCCCATTGTTCCAAATACCTGTTCTGCTACTACATTTCCCATAAAACCTGCATTTGAACAAACCGTTCCATACTGAAAAATCTTCTTTCTAGAATCAGGCATCTTATTATAACAATGTGATGCCATTGTCGTTGCAACAAGCTGTACTAAAAGTGAAATAATAAAAATTAATGCAAAACGCACAAGTAACTCTTTATTAAATTCTATCATAAATGCTTTAATGATGTTTGCAGGTAGCACCACATCAATTACTAAATCTGTTATATTTTTCTTACCTTCTGCTCCAATAATATTTGATTTACGAAGAATAAATCCTACAATCA
Organism: uncultured Lachnospiraceae bacterium; assembly: GCA_902496125.1. GTDB lineage: Bacteria > Bacillota > Clostridia > Lachnospirales > Lachnospiraceae > TWA4. The sequence continues at coordinate 6,605 of CABUZU010000029.1, read as the reverse complement.
TCATAAGAAACATATTTAACTGAAGGTTTACCATTGTTTGTATATTATTAATCATATTTCTCCTTACAAAAAGCAGGACTGTAGATACAATCCTGCTTCCCTTTCTTTTCCTTTTATGGCCTTTGTGTGCAATCTTTTAATATCTGTGACTCCCCCAAAGCTTTCTTTTTTTTAGCTCCAAATATTCATCATAAGCCTTTTCTAAAATTCTCCTTTCATTGGGAAATTTCAGTAAATGATAGGCTTCATGATATTTGTAATAACCAGAGTCGACAAAATATTCTTCTTGTTGAGGTTTACTATAATAGCTCTGTCCCATCATTAAATACCAGTGTACTTGTTTATGCACTATATCAGTAGGAGTTTTAAACGTATATTGACTCTTATCTACATACTTTATAATGCGAGCATCTGCACCACTTTCTTCTTTCACCTCTCGAAGGGCAGTCGTTCTATGGTCCTCTCCTGGTTCTACCGTACCCTTTGGTAAAACCCACCCTTCGTATCGATTTTTATAATTTTTATACAGCACTAGTATTTTACCACGAAAAATTACAACACCGCCACAGCTGACTGCTTCACTCATCTGAATCTCTCCTGTCGGTATCATGTAATTATTACCAGGGTCAAAAGATTACATCTGATGCAAGCTTGCTTGCAAGAAGATTGTAAATCTTGGGACCCGCCAAAACATGAATAAATAGCCATTTTTCATAGAAAAATGAGCGAATTTATGAATGTTTTGGAGGATTGTGAGAGCACGTAGTGCAAAACAATCCGGTATAATGGGGACAAAATCGTTTTGGCCCCAACATCATTGCTTATAGTATACCCCTTTTTCTACTTAGACGCAAGAATTGCATCAAAAACTTTTTTTGCAATTGGTCCAGCATTTTCTCCACCGGCTCCAGCTTCTTCTAATACAATACTAATGACTAATTTTGTATCCTCAGCTGGTGCAAAAGATACAAACCAAGCATTTGCCTGCTTACCTGTATTGGTCTGTGCGGAACCAGTTTTTGCTGCTGCCTGATACTTATCAGATTTTACAACCTTACCAGTACCTTCATTTACACAGCTAACCATATAATCTTTTAAAACATCTGCTTCTTTTGAAGTCATTAATTCCCCATAAGTTTCTGGTAAATTCTTTTCAACTTCATTGCCATAGGCATCTTTTACTGAGTCAATTAAATACGGTTTCATTAATACGCCACCATTGGCAATTGCAGATAAGATTAATGCATTATGCATCGGAGTAATTAAAGTGGTTCCCTGACCAAATGCGGTCTGCATTACATCCCAATCCGATGACTTACTTGTTAGATCAAATCGACTCTTATTAATCTTTAAATCCGATGAAATACTCTCATTAAACAATAATTGTTCTGCTGTCTTTCTATAAGATTTCAGATTAAGACTTAAGCCCATTTTAATTAATGCACCATTACAAGACTTGGCAATTGCTTTTCTTGCATCTACAACTCCATGAGCTCCGTAAATACATTTAACCGTTCTGCCATCATGAGTAATACTGCCATCACAGTCATAGCTAAAATCTTCATAGCTATTTGGATTTTCACGGATATACTCTAATAAAGTAACTAGTTTAAATGTTGAACCTGGCGAATACAACCCCTGTGTTGCACGGTTTACTAAATTAGAATTTTTATCATCACTTACTAATTCATCATAAATTTCATTAATTTTATTCGGGTCATAGTCAGGTTTTGAAACCATTGCTAATACCTTACCAGTTGATGGTTCCATTACTACACAAGCTCCCTTATATCCATTCATTGCATTATAAACGATTTTTTGAATTTTAGGGTCTAATGTTGTAATAACGGTATTTCCATAGACGGGTTTTTCTGTAAATTGTTTTTTCACACGGTCCCAAGTCGTCTCATTTGACGTTAACAAATAATAGTTTGAAGCTGCTTCAAGACCGTTTTCGCCTCTTGTCGAATACCCTACACTGTGTGCAAACATGCTTCCATATGGATATTCACGAGTCGATGTTCCATCTTTATTTACCTTTGTTTTTGCTAACGTACTTCCATCAGAAGCTAAAATCTCACCTCTTGTTATGGTTTCACTAAGCTTTGTCAAACGTTTATTATAAGTACTATTTACATAATCAGAACTTTTATACACCATAAAATATCCAAGATAGGTGATAAGTCCTACAAATAAAATCACATAAAAGTAAGTCATACCAAGAATGTATTTATTTCTCTTCGTACTTGCTAAGCGTTCCTTTTGTCGTTCGCTTCGTTTTCCTTGCATATTTTCTTGTTGACTACTATTTTCTTGTTTACCAGCTACGCCATTCCCTTGCAGCTTTTTCTTCAGCTTCTCTCGCTGCCTTTTGTCTGGCTGCCTGTCCTTCTTTCTCTCTCTCATTTTCCTCATCTTCTCTAATCTTTAATATTGACAATCCTTCCATAATACCAAGCATAAAGAATATGCTTAAAAGCGAACTACCACCATAACTTAACAATGGATAGGTAATTCCGGTTAATGGAACTAATTTAATTACACCAGCTACATTAATTAATACTTGAATGCCATATACCGCAGCAATACCAAATGCCATAATCTTTAAAAAGGTCTGTTTCATCCAAGTAGAAATCCAAAAGAATTGCAATAACAATCCTAAACTTACTAGCAAGGTACCAATACCAAAAATAATACCCATTTCTTCACAAAGTGCGGAAAAGATAAAGTCTTTATTCGCAATCGGTGTTAACGTCGGCATTCCATTGGTATAGCCCATACCATACCAGCCACCGGTTCCAATACCAAAGAGAGACTGAATAATCTGCCAGCCATCTCCTCTCATATCTGCCCAAGGATTTAACCAAATCGCAACTCTTGAGCGAACATGATGAAATACGAAATATGCCCCGACCGATGCCACCGCCGTTGCTGCAAAACCTGCAAACACCCAGTAAAATTTCTCGGTTGCAATATAAAGCATAAAAATATAGGCAATGGTATAGATTAAAGCCGCACCCAAGTCCTTACTTGCAACTAAAATTAATACATGAAGTGCTGCAACCATTGTAGTAACAACAATTCGTTTAAAGGAATGACTCACCTGAAACATTCCAGCTACAAAGAAGACTAGCGTAATCTTAACTAATTCCGAAGGCTGAACAGAAACTGGTCCAAGGTCAATTCCAAGGGTTGCACCATATTCTTCTTTACCGCCTGCTAAAACAGCTAAGAGTGCGATAATACCTATAATTCCATAAATCCAAGTCCCTTTATATAAATATTTCTTTCCATTACTTAAAATATAAGGAACTAAAAAGCTTACAATTGCTGAAATCACAATTAAAATCATCTGATTCCAAGCCTTTGCTACATTCATTCTAGCAATTAGCATCAATCCAATTGCTAATAAAAACACTGCATTTGTAATCATCTGCTGATTTGCAGATGGATAAATTCTTGGATAAATAATTAAATATGCTAAGAAAAATACAAATGCAAAAATACAAAGTAGAAGTGCCGATAGCTCTAACTTAAAGAAGTTTAAAATAATACTACTAAGCAACAGATAAATAAAAATAATTGCTGCTTGATAGTGTGCCACTCGGCGTCTTCCCTTATTGGTCTTTTTAAAATAATAAAAGAAATTTAAAAAGACGTAACATGCCATCAAGACAATGAACAAATACCTTGATGCACTCACTATCAAATTTAACATATCTTTATCGGGAAATACCTGTAAAATGTCCTCTAGTAAACGGAGTATTTATCTTCCCTACCTCCCTTTCCTTAAATGCTTTCATTACATTATCTAAAACAATTTTTGTCTCTTTTTCATTTTCTACTGTAAAGCTTAATCGAAGAGACCTTGGTTTTAAATTAAGTACCTTTCTAGTGCGGTCTGCTAAGCAAAGTGGCAATGAATTATAAGTCACATTGTAACAATATTTACAAACATTCTTTACTGGAAATTTTTGATGCTTGCGGTCTTCTAACCATAGATATCCATTCCTATTTTGCTTCTTATTACAGCCTTGTGTCGTAGAACGAATACAGTTTGCACTCACCATCATCGGTGCTCTTCCATAAACAACCATTTCTGTCATTTCACAACCCATATCAGAAAGTTCTTTTTCACTAAGCTCTAGTGGTGCACTAAACCCTAGAAATTTATCCTCTGGAATTTCAAGCTCTAACAAAAATTCCTTTGCTTTACCATTCCAAATATAAATCCGATGGTCTAACAATACCGAAATTGGCCAATTTCTTTGCTTTAAAAATCCTAGCTCATCTAAATTTTCAACGACTAATCCATCTACGTTTGAATCAAGTACCATCTGAAACTTCGTTGTCCATTCTTTATAGGCTTGATTTCTAAAAACAACTGGCATCTTTAATAGACAGTCTTTATCCTTTTTATGAATTTGTTCTACGATTTCTTTTAACTCCGTAAAAACAAGCTCCTCTGAATTTATCATAACCGTATCAATCTCTGGATATTCTAAAATCATGAATAAAAAATCTAAATTGTCAATACTTACGGTAATCTTAGGTTCTTCTACTGATGAAAGAGGTTTTTTCTCTTTTTTATCCACTTTTTGTAAAGTCCTCTTATAAGAATCTAAAATCTGTTGTTGTAAGCTTTCAAATGCAGTTCTTCGAAGTAAGTTTAATTCCTTTACTGGTAAAAATGTATTTCCTTCTAAAAACACATTCATCTCCTGCCAATCATAAGGACTATTTCCTGTTTTACTCAACTGCTTTTTTACATCCTCTTCTGATAGTGGAATATTCTTTGCTTCTTGTACAACTTGGTTACTTTCTACTTCAACGACAAAGTTTTTCCAATTCGCTATTAGTTTAGCAGGTTTTCCTACAGAAAGGATTACGTTTCCAATAAGTTTTTCTTTCTTTTCTTTTTCAATATACTTAACTTCTATTTCTTTTCTAATCTCTTCATTTGCAATACGAAAACTTTCTTTTTCTTTTTTTGCAATCATAGAAGGTGAATTATTACCGATTAAATAGTGGTTTGAGAAGCCTCCTCGGTCAAATAATTCTGATAAGATTTTTAAATCTCTTTTATCTACCTGATATTCTTTTTTATTTTCTTTATATAAATCTAAATATTTACGATATACACTTACCACACCAGCGGTATAAAGCGGACTCTTCATACGTCCTTCAATTTTAAATGACATGACTCCCGCTTCAATCATCTGAGGTAAATATTCTAATGTACACATATCCTTTAAATTCATCAGATATTCTTTCTTCCCATTGTTTACACGATAAGGAAGTCGACAAGGTTGTGCACAAGCTCCACGATTTCCACTTCTGCCCCCTGTCAAACTAGAAAGCAGACATTGTCCAGAATAACAATAACAGACGGAACCATGAATAAAAGCTTCTAATTCCATTCCGGTTTCGTGATAAATATTGGCAAGCTCTGTTAAACTAAGTTCTCTTGCTGCAACCACTCTTACAATCCCCATATCTTTTAGAAGCTTTGCGCTATCAGCGCCTGTAACCATCATCTGTGTACTGGCATGAAGTGGTAACTTCGGAAAATAATCCTTTAATACGGAAACAACACCCAAGTCCTGAACAATTACTCCATCTAATCCTTGTTCATAATAAGGTGTCATCCATGGAATCAGTTCCTTTTCTAATTCCTTTTGTGTTAATAAGGTATTTACTGTCGCAAATAATTTTTTATCATGTAAATGTACATAGTCAATTGCCTGTGCAAGTGAATCTTCGGTTACACTTTCTGCAAATGCCCTTGCACCAAATTTCGTTCCACCCATATAGACAGCATCAGCACCTGCTGCAATTGCTGCTTTTACACTGTCCATTGAACCAGCTGGTGCTAAAAGTTCTGTTTTATTCATATAATTCTCCCATACTTCTTATTATGCAGTATAATCTCTTACTTGAAGCTTTTCTAATTCCTTCTTTAACTGCTCATTTTCTTCCATTAAACGAAGCTGCTCATCTTCACTGTCAGAAAGACTTTGCTCTTTCTCTTTTAATTCTTGTTCTAATTCCCTAAACTTTGTATCAAAAGTTTTTACTCGTTCTGCTAATTCTTGTTTCTGTTCTTCTAGTTCTTTTTTTTCTTTTTCTAATTCATCAACAAAAGAGTTTAATTTTTCTAGCTCAAATGCTAACGTGGTCTTTTCTTTTTCTAAACTTTCTTTTTCAAGTCCTGCATCTACTAATTCATAAGTTAATTGATGTATTTGATTTTCTAGCTTCTCAATCTGTGCACCTGAGACATCCCCTTGTTTAAGCTTAAAATAATCGTCTGCCAAATTCAAATAAATCGTAAGCAACTGATAATCTCGATTTAAACGCTTAAATCCATCCATCTTTTTGATTTCTTCTAAACGGTTATTTACATAATCTGCTACTTTTTTTAAATAAGTTTCTTCTTCATTTCCTACTACTGTGAATTTTTTGCCGTCAATAACAACTTTTACTTGTCTTTTATCTTCCATATTTATTCACCTCTACTTAAGATTTTAGCCTGTCGCCCTAAATGTAAATACGCATTCTTTGTTGCCATTCTACCTCTTGGTGTCCTATCTAGCAATCCATTT
>CABUZU010000028.1 GCA_902496125.1 uncultured Lachnospiraceae bacterium | reverse complement strand
TAATAAGAAACCCAATGGCACCGATAATTAAAGCTGGATTTGCAAGGAGTTTTTCTTTGCGAATTTGCCTTTGTTCTTTAAAAATGGCCTCACTGGCTTGTGACATACTTTTTCTTGTAAAATGCATTTTTCATTCCCCCTTTATTTACGATTTGGATGAAGTCTAGGGTCTACAAAACCATATAAGACATCTACCGCCAGATTTACTAAAACATATAAAAAGGTTACAAATAATACAACACCCTGAATGACAAACACATCTCGTCTATTGATAGAAGACATGGTAAGCATACCAAGTCCAGGAATGTTAAATAAAGTTTCGGTAACAATGGTACCAGTAATTAAGCTACCAAAGGACTGACCGATTGCAGTTAAAATAATAGGCGCTGCATTTTTAAGACCATAAACTAAAAGCACCTTCATTTCTTTTAAACCTTTGGCACGAGCTGTATGAATATAATTTTTATAAAGTACATCTAATAAAGCCGTTCTTGTCATTCGAGTTAAATAAGCAGCTTGAACAATTCCAAGTGAAAGAGCAGGAACAAATAGATATTTTAGATGTTCAATAAGTCCAGAAGATAGTGGTGCATAACCAGCAACTGGGAACCATTGATGGTATACACTAAAAACAAGCATTAAGAACATACTTAATAGGAATCCAGGAAGAGCACAACCAATTAGAGAAACAGAAACTGCTGCGACATCAAGAGCACTACCTCTTTTATATGCTGCTAAAATTCCAAGTGGAATCGAAAAAATAAGAGCAAAAATCTGTGCAAAAATAGCAAGACTTAGAGTAGGACCGAAGTATTCGGCAATTGCTGAGGTTACAGATTGGTTCAGGAAATAGGATTCTCCCCAGTTTCCATGTAAAACATTAACAAACCAGTCCACATATTGAACGAAGAATGGACGGTTAAAACCAAGTTGATTATTGAGTTCATTGATTTTATCAGGAGTTGCTTCCATTCCAAGAATTGCTGTTGCAGGTCCACCGGGTATGATATATACAATTAAGAAAGCAACGAATGATACAACCAACATAACTGGGACAAGTGACAATATTCTTTTTCCAATATAAGATAACATAGAGCCTCCTAAAAAAACGGTGAGCTGCATTGGCTGCCCACCGTTTTGATGTAGATTATTTTGTAACTGTTACATTGCTATAAATTGGGAATCTTAAAAATTCATAATTTTGCACGTTTTTATTAAGAGCATTTACATTGGTGTAATGTCCTAAAACAGATGCAGCACCATATTCATATAAGAATCCTTGTAAGTCTTTCCATGCAGCAGAAGCATCTTCAGTAGACTTCGCATAACGGATTGCAGAAATTCCATCGGTTACTTCTTTGGCATCAAGTCCTGCCCAACCTTTATCAAGAACGGATAATTGGATAGGAAGTACATTGTAGCTATTACTTGTAACATACATACTAAATTGTTTAGGGTCGGAACGATGTTCCATGAAAGTACTAAAATCATAAGAATCTACTTTAGCGTTAATACCAACGTTTTTTAATTCTTCTTGGATAACTAAAGTAGCATTGTACATTTCAGGATAATCAGGAGTGGTTACAAGTAAAAGTTCTTCGTTATTGTAGCCAGCTTTTTTTAGTAATTCTTTTGCTTTATCTGGGTTGTTCTGGTTGTAATATTCTTTACCAGAATCAGTTCCCCACTGAGTATCGGAAGGGTTAAACCAACCAGGGTTCTTTTCATAAAGGTCTTCATTTCCATAACATGCAAGAAGAATGTCATCGCAGTTAAGAGCAGCTAAAATAGCCTGTCTCATATCTTGATTAGCCATAATTCCTTCTGTTGTGTTAAGGAAAAGGTTTAATGTACCACCCTTTGTAACTTCTAATTTAAGATTTTGTTCTTTTGAAACTTCTTCATAGTTGTCTAATGGAATTTCTTCCACGATGTCATACTGACCGCTCTTAGCACCAGCGATACGAGTAGAAGCATCGGGTACAAAATCAAAGTAAATTGTTTTAGTTGCAGCAGTTTTCTTAACAGCAAGACCAGAGGTTGCATTGTCATTTGCCTTGTAATCATCATTTCTTTCTAATTTGATGTATTGGTCTTGTTTCCATTCAGCAAGTTTATATGGACCAGTACCAATGTATTCAGTAATTCCAGCATCGGTATCTGCTTCTACAACTTTTGCAGGATAAATAGCACCGAACATAACAGGGTTAGCTAAAATATTCATAATATCAGATGAAGCTTTCTTAACTGTCATTTTAACAGTGTAATCGTCAACTTTTTCAAATTTAGAATCACCAATTAAGGTATTAGCCTTTGGTGATTTTTTAACCCAACGGTTCATAGATGCAACTACGTCATCTGCTGTCATTTCATCGCCATTGTGGAATTTAACACCCTGACGAACTTTGATGGTATATTCTTTACCGTCATCACTTACAGAATAAGATTCTGCAAGAACAGGCTGTGCTTCATAGTTTTTATCAATTGCAAATAGTGGCTCATAGATACAGTTTGCAATTTCACCTACAATGTTAGAGTTACTAATCTGTGTATCAAGTGTTGGTGGGTTAGCAGAAACAGCGATATGTATTTCGTCTTTTGTTTCTGTGCTTGTTGCACTTGCAGTTGCCTTGTCTTTAGAAGTTGTATTGTTATTGCTAGTGCTTCCTGAACAACCAGTTAAAAACATTGCCATACAAACAGATACTGCAAAGATGCGAGATAATGTTTTTCTCATTCGAATTCCTCCTTAAAATCTTATGCGTTATTTATCTACTATACATAAATTATTGTTATAAGTCCAATAGATTTTATTTATAATATTAAAATAGTATAGAAAACTTCTATACTATACCATAAAATAAAAAATTATGCTATACTAAAAATAAAAACGGAGGAAAAAATCATGAGTTTAATTAAAGGAATTCATCATGCATGTATCAAATGCGAAACTGAGAGGGAATATGAAAAAATTGTTAAGTTCTATGGAACGGTTTTAGAGATGCCAGTAAAAAGAGAGTGGGACGGTGGCATTATGTTTAATACTGGCAGTGGACTAATTGAAGTATTTAAAAATGTAGATTCAATAACAGAACAAGGAGTGATTCGTCATTTTGCACTTGCAACCGATGATGTAGATGCTTGCGTGAAGGCAGTAAGAGAGGCAGGATATGAAATCAGTGTAGAGCCAAAAGAAGTTTTCATTGCAGGAAACCCTAATTGTCCAGCAAGAATTGCTTTTTGTAAAGGTCCACTTGGAGAAGAAATTGAATTTTTTGATGAAAAGTAAGAGAGGAGGATAACGTGGGAACATTTGGTGATGAAGAAAGAAAAATATTATCATTTATAATTGAAGGAACAGAGTTTATTTTTGAAGAGAAAAAAATATAAAGTAATGTTTTTAGGAAAGCCTACTTGTCAGAAAGGAGAACCTAAAACAGATATTTATATTTTGGCACAATCGTCGCTAGATAAAAGAGAAATAAAAATATCTTATAAAAAAGAATTGGAGTTTTTATTATACATAATTAGAGTATTAATAATATCAAGTCTTATCCAGAGAAACGATAAATACCGTTTCTCTGGCACTTATATTTTATAATGGATTATTCTTTTCTGCTGTTTCTAAAATATCATTTAGTGTAGCGAGAACACTTTCAGAAAGAGCTGGAGTTTTATGTTCTTTTAAAATTTTTAGAGTTTTTTCATGAATAGCTGTTCTCATATCCGTTTTATGAGTAGACCATTTATTGTAAACTTCTCGATTAGTAAGAGAAGGAAACCAAGTTTCTTCGCGGAAATGTTCCATAGTGTGTTCAGATGTAAGGAATTCTCCACCAGGACCGACCTCATTGATTTCTTCTAAAGCTAAAGTTTCTTCGTTGATTGAAATGCCACGTTCAATTCTTCTTGCATATCCAATAATTTCATCGGTTAAAACAATTTCTTCTAAAGAACCGCTCATTGCACCACTAATGAATCCAACATCATGTACCATATGTCCACCTGATAAAACATTAGTAATAACTGCCATCGCAGTTTCCCAAGCAGCTTGTTCATCAACGATTTTAGCATCAGTAGCACTTGTTTGCATGGTAGGCAAATTAAGATAGTGGAAGATATCTGCATTAATAGCTTCACCAAGGCAATGTTCAGGACTACCATATGCAGAATGGGTTGTTGCCATATCAACAGTGAGGACAACAGTACCACATGCCATTGCACAACCAGGACGGGTAAGTTGGGCAAGAGTAAGACCAGTTAATAACTCAGCTAGATTGTTAGCAACAGCTCCGGGAATTGTAACAGGAGAGGTAGTTCCAAGTTGGACTCCCGACATAAAAATTTGAGGAAGACCACTTAAAGCAGCATATTTGATCATTTGGAAGGTTTTAGAGTCAATAATTAAAGGAGTGACTGGGCAACCTGGGAATAATGCAATAAAAGGTTTTTCTACTAATTTGTCATGTCCACCTGCAATTGTATCAGCCATTTGGACTTGAACATCTAAATTATCTGAATTAATCCCCCATATAATAGCAGGTTTAATAGTATTAGTAAGCATTTCATAGCCCTCATAAATATCAGAAATATTTACATTACAATCAGATATTTGAGATAGTCCCATTACAAAATCAATATTCGGGCAAGCATCTGCAACGGTTGCAGAACGAGTAACATCAGCTCTTAGAGAACTTCTGATTTCACCAGTTTCGACATCATTTGTATAAGGATTAGTAGGACCAAGACCAAAATAAGTATTTGTTCCGCCAGCAACAATGCGTTTATTACCAAGACGATCATATAGTACTAATTCAGATGCAGCAGAGTTAATTGAATTAATAAGTAGTTCTTTAGGAATTTTTACAAGTTCACCTTCTGCTGAAGCACCATTATCAACAAGTAGCTGAACTGCTTCCGCATCTTTTAAAATAATACCTGTTTTTTCTAAGATTGAAAATGAAGCGTTGATAATAGTTTCACAATCCTTTTCAGATAGTACTTGGAATTTCTTTTTATTTTCTTCGTAGTGTGATTGAAGTCCTTTAATAGCCATATTTTATTACCTCCGTTAAAATAAATTTTATTTGAAATCTTAAAATAAATATAAAGCAAATTAGATGCCAATTATGAAAAGTAGATATTTTTTGACATATTAATAAATATTTGGTATCTTTATGTAAATAAAAATTTCTTAATTTTAAGATAGGAAATAAAAATTTCGGAAATAAAAATTTCTTATTTTAAAATAGGAAATAAAAATTTATAAAATGGAGGATGAAAAATGATAAAGGAAGAAATATATATAGAAATTTTGAATAATATTCATTCAGCAGTATATATTGTTGATGAAGATGGGAAAGTTTTATATATAAACCATGCAGTAGAATTGATGGATAATGTAAAGGCAGAAGAAGTTATTGGTAAATATATTTTAGATATTTATAATGATAACCAATTTGAAAAGGGACTGGAATCTCCTACAATAGTGGCTTTAAGAGATAAAGAGTACCTTCATGATGGAAATTTAGAATGGAAGAGTTCAGGAAGAATTGTTCATGCATTAACAAGTGTGATACCTATCATAGAAAATGGTGAAAGAAAAGGTGTAATTACAATAGCAGATGATGTTAGCGTTATGAAAAAAAGAATTATAGAACATTTGAAAGTAGAAGATAAAGTTGTTTATAAACCTGAAATTAAGAAATTAGAAAATGGAACGAGATATGTGTTTTCAGATATTGTCGGAAATAGTAGTGTAATGTGGAATGCAATTGAAACTGCAAAACGTTTTGCAGCAAGGAATATGCCTATTATGCTATATGGTGAAACAGGAACAGGTAAAGAAATGTTTGCTCAAAGCATTCATAATGCGAGTTCTTATTATAGAGGTCCTTTTGTTGCAATTAACTGTGCTGCAATTCCAGAAAATTTACTTGAAAGCACGTTATTTGGAGTAAAAAAAGGTGCCTTCACAGGTTCTATTGATACATTAGGATTATTCGAAAAAGCAAAAGATGGGACGATTTTTGTTGATGAAATTAATTCTTTACCAATAACTATGCAAGCAAAGCTTTTGAGAGCATTACAAGAAAAAGAAATACAAAGAGTTGGAGATGTGGTCACACGAAAAATTAATTGTCGCATTATAAGTGCTACAAATGATATGCCTAATACATTAATATTATATGGAAAGCTTAGAGAAGATTTATATTACAGATTGTCTAGTGGTTTTGTTGTTATTCCACCACTTCGTTCAAGAGGTGAGGATATTGATTTAATTATAAAAAGTACAATAGAACGTTTAAATAAAGAATATGGAATGTTAGTACTAGGATTAGCACCCAATTTAAATCGTATGATACATGAATATTCATGGCCTGGAAATGTTAGAGAGTTAATTTCTTTAATTGAGAAAGCTTTTAATTTATCATCAGATTTTGATGCATATTTAGGAATTGAACATCTTATGTCTTATGAAAGACAGAAAATGGAAGAGGATATCAAAAATCATAAAAAAGGTAATAGTCGTCCAGTTATTACAATGCCAGATCAAACCACTCAGCTTTATATAGAGAAGGACATTAATTATATGGTAGATGCGTATGAAAGAAATTTAATAGAGAAGGCATTGATGCAAACAGAAGGAAAATTATCAAAAACCAGTGAATTGTTAGGAATTTCAAGACAATCTTTATCGGTTAAATTAAAGAAATATAACATTAATAAAGAAGCATATAAAAATCAAAATAATTAAACTACCTAGAATTGGCATGGAATTTGCTAGTTAAATATAGTAATAAACTAGTAAAATTTACATGAGGAGGTAGTATTATGAATACTAAAAAAACAATTAATCGCTGGATAATGTTAACGATTCTTTCAGCAGCAACAGGTTTGATTTATCAATTACCTTATTTAAGATATTCTTATTACGATGCTATGCTAGAAGCATTTGGATATACGAATACTCAATTAGGAAATTTGATGAGTGTATATGGAATTGGTTCAGTAATTTGTTATGTGATAGGAGGTGTTGTTGCAGATCGATTTGCTAGCAAATATCTTCTAATGTTAGGACAAGTATTAACGGCAGTAGGAGGATTGGTTTTTGCAACATTTCCTGCATATCCAATTTCGTTGTCAATTAGCTTCTTGTGGGCATTTTGTGGTGCGTTAATATTTTGGCCTACAGTAATTAATTATGTTAAAACATTAGGCTCTGATTCAGAGCAAGGACGTATGTACGGATTGTTTGAAGGATTAAGAGGTTTAATTTCTACTATTTTAGGACTTGGAGTTGTAGTTGCATTTAATTATTATGCATCACAAAGTATGGGTTTACGTGCAGTTATTATTATTTATGCAGTTATTAATCTAGTGTTAGGTATTATTACATTTATGCTTGTTCCCTATGAAAAGAAACAGGCAGTAGATGAAAGCGGAGAAAAGGTATCAATTGTAAAAAATTTTGTAACAGCACTGAAAATGCCTTCGGCATGGGTTATCACTATTTCAATTTTTTGTACAATGATGTGTTTTATTTGTTTAGGATATATGACTCCTTATTTAACGGGTGTTATGGGGGCAACTGTTACATTTGCTGCTACAATTGGGACGATTCGAACATGGGGACTCCAAATTGTAGGTGGAACTTCTGGTGGAATTATAGCTGATAAAATAAAATCTAGCTCTCTTACAATGGCGTTTGCATTTATTATTATTGCAGTTGGATTTGGAATATATATAATTTTACCGACAAATAGTTCTATGTTAATAATAGCAACGATTTTGATGTTTGCTTTTGGAATTGCAATTTATGTAAACCGAGGAGTATATTTTGCAACTCTTTCAGAAGCAGGGGTTCCAGATTCGTTAAGTGGAACAGTTGTTGGATTTGCATCTGCACTTGGTTTTTTACCTGATGCATTTATGTATACAATTATTGGTAATTGGCTTGATAAATATGATACAGTTACAGGTTATAGAATGATATTTATAACGGGAGTAATTTCGGGTTTAATTGGCATGATTGCATGTTTTTTGATGTATAGAAATCTAAAAAAGACCAAATAAAGGAGGCTAAATTATGGACTTTGGATTTTCACAAGAGCTGGAACAAAAATTATCGTTAAATCAAACACAATTGTTTTCATTAAAATTATTATCAATGGATAGTTACGAACTTGAACAATATATCAATGATGTCCAGCTTGAAAATCCATTTGTTCAAGCTGAATATGAACAAGAACAAATAAAGATAAATAGTCAGGATTTTTATGATGGTGAATGGAAAAGTAGAAGAACTAATGATGAAGTAAAATCTTGGGAAACTTATACAGCAATTGAAGCAAAGGTGGATAAATATCAATTCTTTTTAGAACAAATAGAAGAAGAATTAAATTTTGTTCAGAATAAAATATTAAGATATATGGCTGAGATGATGGATGAATCAGGATATATTTTAATGGAAGATAGTGATATTGCTTCTGTTCTAAAATGTTCAGTGCGAGAAGTTGAGAATGTTCGTGATTTAATTAAATATTGTGAACCTATTGGATGTGGTTCGATAAATTTAATAGATTGTATTTGTTTTCAGTTAGAACAAGAAAATCTTTCGGAAAGACAATTATGGTTATGTAAAAAAATAATTACAGAAAACTTACAAGATATAGCAAAAGGAAATTATGGGAAAATAGCAAAGGAGGCAAATATAGACCAAATAGAAGTTGTACGAATGGTCGAAAAAATAAAAAAAATGAATCCAATTCCGTTAAATGGATATGGAATTGAACAAAGTAAATATATAATACCAGACGTTATTATTGAATTTAAAGAAAATCAGTGGATTATTAGTTTAAGTAATACCTATGTAAGCCAAATTGTATTTTCCCAAGAATATAAGCCAATTTTATCTAGTAAATTAGATATGGATACTAAACGTTATTGTAAAGAAAAAAAACAAGAAGTTTATATAATACAACGTTCATTAGAACAAAGAAGAAATACATTGATGAAAATTGCGAATGTAATCTTTAAGTATCAATATGACTTTATAAATGGAAATGGATATTTAAAACCGATGCAAATGAGTGAGATTGCTAGGTCGATTAATGTTCATGAATCTACAGTAAGTAGGGCGATTAAGAATAAATATATTCAATTTCCTAGGGGAATTTATGCTATTCGAGAATTATTTCAGTATACTACGATAAATGATATGGGAGTGTCTCAAATAAAAGAAGAAATACGAAATATAATTGAAAAAGAAAATAAGAAATGTCCATTAAGTGATCAAAACATAGTAAACAAATTAGAAAAAATGGGATATCATTTATCTAGACGTACGGTAGCGAAATATAGAGAGGAAATGCAAATAGGTTCAACGCGTATTAGAAAAGTAGTGTAATTCTAGAAGAGGAGAAAACTTATGAATGAAGATAAACCTCGTTTAAACCAAATTTTAAATGGAAGAATATTTTGGGGACCAGCAATTTTTATAATTATAGTGTTAGTGTTAGGAATATCTATGCCTGCTGTATTTGCTAATTCAGCAACTGCTGCACTTAGTTTCATTTTAAAATATTTTAATGGATTTTTGGTTCCCTTAACTTTTTTCGCAGTAGTTTTTTGTTTATGGGCAGCATTTAGTAAATATGGAAATATAAAATTAGGTGGTAAAGATGCAAAGCCTAAGATTAGTACAGTGTCTTGGTTTGCGATTGCATTGAGTTCTGGCATGGGTGTTGGAATTACTTATTATGCAACTTATCAACCATTACAATTATTTTATAATCAGCCGACATTTTTAGAAAAGATTACAAATAATGAAACAGCTTTAACTTACGCTATGAGATTTAGTTTTATTGAATGGGGATTTCATCCTTATGCATTGTATACCTGTGCCGGTGTTGCAATTGCTTTTATGTTTTATAATGGAAAACGTAAGTTTAGAATTAGTGAAGGATTATACCCTCTTTTGGGAGAAAAGGTAAAAGGACTATGGGGAGATATCATAGATAGTTTTTCAATATTTGTAATTGTTGCAGGTTTATCTGCATCGGCGGGACTTGCAATTATGCAGATATCTCAAGGATGTGAATATCTTTTTGGTTTTGGTAATAATATAAGAGGATGGTTAGTTTTAACGATTGTCATTGGGATTATTTATATAGCTGGTAGTGCTATGGGATTACATAAATTAATGACTTGGTTTGGAAATATAAATCTGTTTTTATATGTAGCAATTTTAATATTTGGATTAATTGCAATTAATCCATTTGGAATTATTGAAACATTTTGGACAAGTCTAGGAGATTATTTACAAAACTTTATTTCAACATCTTTATATTTAGAACCTGTAGCGCAGACTGGTTGGATTGGCAGTAATAATACATTTTTCTTTACTTGGTGGATGGTATTTGCTCCATTTACAGGATTATTTCTAGTAAAATTAGCATATGGAAGAACAATACGAGAGTTTATATTGGTAAATATGGTAATGCCAGCATTGTTTGTATTAACTTGGTTTACTGTATTTGGTGGTGGAGCTATTTTAAAAGACATTGATGTTGGCGGTAGAATTTATAGTTTAGTTCAAGAAATGGGACCTTCCATGGCCTGGTATGCATTGTTTGAAGAGTTACCTTTATCAAAATTTACGAATATTATCGCACTTATAATTGTAACGCTATCATTTATTACACTTGCAGATTCAATGACTCTATCATTAGCATCAATTTCATGCAAAGATTATCAAGATACAACAGGTGAAACGCAACCACCAAGAGTGTTATGTATATTTTGGGGAATTATCATAGCAACATTTGAGTTTATGTTGTTATATACAGGTGGAAGGAGTAGTATTGAAACTGTAGTTGTTATATGTGGATTGCCTACTGGTGTACTTTTATTAATGATGATGATTTCACATATAAAAGCGATGAAAAATTATAAAGAATATGATTTATCAGAAAGGGAACGATAGTTATCGTTCCCTTTTTTTCGAATACCTTGCAAATTAGTATATAACTATGCTAAAATACAATAGGAAAAGAATTTTCATAAGATAAGGGGTAGGAAAAATGAGTTTGTTATGGATGGAATAAGATGTTGCCTTTCGTTGTGAAGAAAATGGCAGACCAGAATATTTTTCAAAGCTTAGTAAGTACACAAAGAAGATTATACGCCGAGATACAAAGTACAATATTGATTTTTTATATACGGCGTATATTTTAGAGGAAGATAAAATTGTAAAGGATTATGCAGTGTGGTTGTATAAGTTATTAGCTTCCATATTTAAAAATCGAACATTATTAGAAACAGCAGATTATATTATTGGTCATTTTGATTATATTCGTGAAGCTATGCGAAAGGTAGGCAATAATCAACTTATTAATTCACAACGTGCATTAATGAAGAGTAATCATCAATTACAAAAAGTACTGAAAGAGATTCGAGAAGTAAATAATACGATTGCTGTATTAGAAAGAGACCAACTGACAAATTTATACCGAGCATCTGCCTTTTATTATAAAGCAAAGAAGCGAATGGATGAAGAACCAGACGAAGAGTTTGATATTATTGTACTTGATATTTCAAATTTTAAGTTAGTAAATGAGATTTTTGGAAGACAATCAGGTGACCGACTATTAAAGAGTTTTGCTTTATTTATGGTTGGAATAGAAGATACGGAACTAGGAGTCTTAGCAAGGGTTGCATCAGAAGATAATAAACGTCAATTAGAGATTATTCGATTGATTATTAAAAAGGGGAGTAAAATGGAGAAAAACAAATATGAACGGTATACAGAAAAGATAAAAAGTATGGATGCAGTATTTGAAAAGCTGACATTATTAGAACAAGCTACAGATGAGAAAGAATTTGATTTACGAATACCATGTTTATTAGAAGAAGTAGGGGAATATACTCAATCAGAACGAGTTTATATTTTTGATTGGGCGTCACCTAAAAAAGACCGTTACCATAACACCTTTGAATGGTGTAAAGAAGGTGTATCATCACAAAAAGATTTGTTACAAGATATCTCCATAGATTTAATGCCTCACTGGCAGGCTAAGTTTAATAAAGGCCAGAGTATTATGATACCGGATGTAGAAGTACTAAAAGATACGATGCCATCGGAATATCAATTGTTGAAGATGCAAGGAATTCATTCAGAAATTGCAGTTCCTATTTTTTCGAATGGAAAGTTAAATGGATTTATCGGCTTAGATAATCCAGAATTAAACTTTTTAGAAATGTCAACAAAGTTGGTATCGGATGTAGGGATTCATTTAAGCTATATGCGTGAAAATAAAAAAATCATGCAAAAGCTTCAAGAAAGACAGGAGAGATTAGAAAGAGAAAAGCATTTTCTTGATGCTTTGTGTATTGATTATACTTCTGTTTATTATTGTGATTTAATAGAGGATACAATAAAGCCGATTAAAGAGGATGAAAGGACTCATGGTGCAGTTATTACCGCGTTGTCAAATACAGAAAAGCAGTCGTATAAAGAACGAATTCGCTTTTACTATGATAATTATGTGATAAAAGAAACGGCGGTTGATTTTTTAGAAAAGTTAAGTGCTTCTTACTTAATGGAACATCTTTCGATAGAGGACAGACTTTGTTATCGTTATAATGCGTCTACGAATGCGGCAGGGCATCGTTGTTTTGAAGTACAGATAGCAAGGGTTCATGCAAAGCATGAAGGATTCCAAATCGTTATGGGTTACCGATATACCGACGATATCATTATGAGTGTAGCTGAAATGAGTCATGAGTTACTTTATAGTCGTTCAGTGATGCAGGCACTTGGTGAATATTATATGTCGGTAATTTATGTTGACTTAAAGCATGATATTATTCAAGTTGCAAAAGTAGAGGACGGATATATTGATAAATTTTTAAATAAAAAGAATAATAAGATTTTGGGATACGATGAGGCATTAAAGACCTATATCAGATATTATGTTGTATCAGAAGACCAAGAAGATGTTTTTAATAATTTTAATAGAGAGGTTTTGTCAAATAAATTTAAAAACAGTACGCATTTTACAATGCGTTATAATTGTTCGACAAATACAGGAGAACTATTTTGTGTGGAAGCTCATGTATCAAAAGTGAAATCCAACGTTTTAAAAAATAGTGTGGTAATAGGATTTCGTAATGTAGAAGAGCTAGTCCAAAAAGAACGAAAACAAATCAAACTTATGAGTCAAGCATTAGAGGGTGCAAAAAGGGCAGATGAAGCAAAGAATAATTTTCTGCTAAGAATGTCTCATGATATTCGAACTCCTCTAAATGGTATCATTGGTATTATTGATATGAGTGAGCGTTTTCCAGAGGATGTAGAATTTTTAAAAAGAAATCGTAAGAAAGCGAAGGATGCTGCAAGATATTTAATGTCATTAATTAATGATGTTTTAGATATGAGCAAATTGCAAGATGAGACAACCGTCTTACTTCATGAGCCATTTGATATTATAGAGTTATTAGATGATGTGGTCATTTTGTCAAAGATGCGTGGACAAGAAATGAAAATTAAAATAGAAAGTGATAAATGTGTCAACTTAAAGTATAAAAAGCTTTATGGAAGTCCGCTCCATATAAGACGA
Organism: uncultured Lachnospiraceae bacterium; assembly: GCA_902496125.1. Lineage (GTDB taxonomy): Bacteria > Bacillota > Clostridia > Lachnospirales > Lachnospiraceae > TWA4. The sequence continues at coordinate 5,339 of CABUZU010000028.1, read as the reverse complement.
ATATTTATGAATTTAATGTCAAATGCGATAAAGTATAATAAGTATGAAGGTATCGTAAAATGTTCTTCTAAAATGATTGATGAAACAAAGGACCATGTTACCTATGAGTTTACAATAGAAGACACTGGAATTGGGATTGATACAAGTTTTAAAAAACATATTTTTGATCCATTTGAGAAGGAAAATTCAGAAGATTTTAGTAGCTATCATGGAATGGGACTGGGAATGCCGATTGCAAAGAAATTATTAGATTTAATGGATGGAGAAATACGAGTAGAAAGTGAAAAGAATGTAGGAAGTAAATTCACTGTGACAATGACTTTTGAAATTGCACCAGATTTAACAAATGATGTGATAGAAGATGGTAATATTAGTGGAATGAAGATTTTACTTGTAGAAGATAATGAATTAAATAAAGAGGTTGCACAGTTTATATTAGAAGATGCAGGTGCACTAGTTGATACAGCTGAGGACGGAATGCAGGCAATGGATGCATTTGTTGTTTCAAAAGTAGGTGAATATGATGTAATCTTAATGGATATTATGATGCCTCATATGGATGGAATTGAAACGACGAATTTAATTCGAAGTTTAGAAAGAGAGGATGCGAAGAAAGTTGCAATTATTGCCATGACGGCAAATGCTTTTTCAGATGATGTCTATAAGTCTAAAAATGCTGGAATGAATGAGCATTTAAGTAAGCCATTAGATTCTGAAAAAATGTTAAAAGTAATTTCTAGGTATCGAAAAAGAGAGTAAAGACTCTCTTTTTTTTATGCTAAAAAGATTACAAATCATTTCATAATAATCATACAAAAGACGAATGAATGGTAGTACCAATTTTATATGATTGTGCAAAAATGATAAAAAATAAACAAAATATAAGATAAAAACATAAAAAATACACAAAAAACCACTAGACAAATAAAATAATAAATGCTATACTCTAGATATTGGTAAGACCAATTGGTTGAACCAATAATTCAACCAAACTTACAAAGATTGTACGAAGACAAGAAACACTGTTGAAAGGGGTATTACATGAATATTTTAGTTTGTATTAAACAGGTTCCTGCCAGCAATAAGGTAGAGGTAGATCCTGTAACTGGTGTATTAAAGAGAAATGGTGTAGATTCTAAGATGAATCCTTATGATTTATATGCGTTAGAGACTGCTTTTCGTATTAGAAATGAGAAAGGCGGAACCGTAAGTGTTGTAACAATGGGACCACCTCAGGCAGCAAAGGTAATTAAGGAAGCTTATTCGTTAGGAGTAGACCAAGGTGCAATTTTATCCGATAGAAAATTTGGTGGGGCTGATGTATTAGCAACTAGCTATACGATTGCACAGGGTATCAAAAAGATGGGTGAATTTGATTTGATTCTTTGTGGAAAACAGACTACAGATGGTGATACTGCTCAAGTTGGTTCAGAAGTTTCAGAGTGGCTTAATATTCCAAGTATTGCAAATGTTTGTGAAATTCGAGAAGTTACCGATGACAGTATTACCGTTGCAATGGACATGGCAGAAGATATTGAAATTACTAAGGTAAAATATCCTTGTCTTCTTTCTGTAGATAAAGATATCTTCCAACCAAGACTTCCTTCTTATTTAAAAAAACAGGCAACGAAAGATAAAGAGATTTTAATATATAGTCTTGCTGATATGGAAGATCAAGATGAGATGCATTATGGATTAAATGGTTCGCCAACACAGGTCCAACGTATTTTCCCTCCAGAAGTAAATGATTCGCAGGAATTTTGGAATGGCGAAGGCGAGGAATTGGCACAACGTTTATTTGACAAGGTAAAAGAGTTGAAGTTTATCTAAATTAGGAGGTTGTCATGGGAAAGTTAATTATTGACCAAAGTAAAATCGAAGATATTCAGGCTTTGATTGATGTATGTCCATTTGGAGCACTAGAAGAAAAAGATGGAAAATTAGAAATTAATGCAGCTTGTAAGACTTGCAAACTTTGTGTGAAAAAGGGTCCTAAAGGAGCTGTTACCTATATTGAAGATGAAAAGCCACAGATTGATAAGAGTTTATGGAATGGAATCGCAGTTTATGTAGACCATGTAGATGGTAAGATTCATCCAGTAACCATGGAATTAATTGGGAAAGCAAGAGAGCTTGCAGCAAAAATTCATCATCCAGTTTATGCACTGTTTATTGGAAGTCACCTAGATGGAAAATGTGAAGAATTATTACATTATGGAGTAGATAAGGTATTTGTTTATGACGATGAAAAATTAGCTCGTTTTATGATTGAGCCTTATACTGCTGTATTTGAAGATTTTATTAATGCTCAAAAGCCATCTGCAATTTTAGTAGGAGCAACAACAGTAGGCAGACAGTTAGCACCTCGTGTTGCAGCACGTATGCGTACGGGTTTAACTGCTGACTGTACAATTCTAGATATCAATGAAGATACCGATTTAGTTCAAATTCGTCCAGCATTTGGTGGTAACATCATGGCTCAGATTTTAACACCGAATAACCGTCCACAGATGGCGACCGTTCGTTATAAGGTAATGAATGCACCTAAGCGTAGTGATGAAATTTCAGGTGAAATCGTAAAATGTGAAATTGCATCGGATAAATTAAAAACCAATATGGAAGTTATTGATATCATTGAAAAAGAAAAAGAAAAATTTATTGAAAGTGCCGATGTTTTAGTCGTTGCCGGTCGAGGCGTAAGAAAACAAGAAGATTTAGCAATGATACAGGAATTAGCAGATCTATTAGGTGGTATGTTTGCATGTAGTAGACCGATTGTAGAAGCAGGTTGGGCAGATGCGAAATGTCAAGTAGGTCTTAGTGGACGTACAGTAAGACCTCGTTTAATTATTACTTGTGGTGTATCTGGTGCTGTTCAGTTTGTAGCAGGTATGAAAAATTCAGAAACAATCGTAGCAATTAATTCAGACCCATCAGCAACCATTTTTGAAACCGCTCATTATTGTCTAGTAGGAGATTTATACGAAATTATTCCAAAAATGATTGAAAAGATTAAAGGAGGCAGCCATGAGTAATTATAAAACATTAGAAGCTTCAGATATTGAATTTATTAAAAATGTGATTAATGATCCTAAGAGAATTCTTTATGGAGAAGAGATTAATGAAGAGTATAGCCATGATGAATTAAGTGATACAAAAAGTTGGCCAGATATTGTTGTTCGTGTAATCTCAACCGAAGAAGTATCAAAGATTATGGCTTATGCCTATGAAAACAATATTCCTGTAACTCCTAGAGGAGCAGGTACTGGGCTTGTAGGTTCTTCCGTTCCTATGGAACACGGTATTATGTTGGATACGACATTAATGAACCATATCTTAGAATTAGACCAAGAAAACTTAACAATTACAGTAGAGCCAGGTGTATTATTAATGGACCTTGCAGCTTACGTAGAAGACCATGATTTCTTCTATCCACCAGACCCAGGTGAAAAATCAGCAACGATTGGCGGTAATATTAGTACGAATGCCGGTGGAATGAGAGCCGTGAAATATGGTGTAACAAGAGATTATGTACGTGGATTAGAGGTTGTTTTACCAGATGGCCGTGTATTAGAGCTTGGCGGTAAAATTGTAAAGAATAGTTCGGGATATGATATAAAAGATTTAATTATTGGTTCTGAGGGAACTCTTGGAATGGTTACAAAGGCTATTTTAAAATTGTTGCCATTGCCAAAGAAAACGGTTAGTTTATTAGTGCCTTTCCCAACCCTTAGTCAGGCAATCAATACGGTACCATTAATTATTCAGTCGAAATCCATTCCAACTGCAATTGAATTTATGCAACGAGAAGTTATTATTGATGCAGAAGAATACTTGGGTAAAAAATTCCCAGACAACCAATCCGATGCATATTTGTTATTAAAATTTGACGGAAATAGTGAAGAAGAAATTGAAAGTGATTATGATATTGTTGCGAAAATCTGTCTAGAACAAGGTGCAATCGATGTATTGATTTCAGATACAGAAGAAAGAGATGAGTCCATTTGGAAAGCAAGAGGAGCTTTTTTAGAGGCAATCAAAGGTTCCACCACTTATATGGACGAAGTAGATTGTGTTGTTCCTCGTAATAAGGTAAATGAATTAGTTGAATACATTCATACATTAGATAAAGAAATTCAGATTCGTATTAAATCCTTTGGTCATGCAGGAGATGGAAATCTTCATGTCTATATCTTAAAAGATGATTTAACAGATGAAGAATGGAATGAGCGTATGAATAAAGCAATGGATTTAATTTATGCAAAAGCTCATGAATTAGAAGGAAAAGTATCAGGAGAGCATGGAATTGGATTTGCGAAAAAACCATATTTATCAAAATCTCTTTCTCCTGATGTAATTGAATTAATGAAAGGAATTAAAAAAGTATTTGACCCTAAGAACATCTTAAATCCTCATAAAATTTGCCAGTAAAATAAGGAGGATTGCCTCATGATGATTCTAAAATTTATATTGGCAATGCTTCCAATTATTTGGTTAGTAATTGCATTAAGTGGACTAAAGATGCCAGGCTTTAAAGCTTGCGGTATTGCACTTGTTATTGCTATTGTTTTAGGAATCTCTTTTTGGAAGATGACTCCAATTAATGCAGTAACTGCCTGCTTAGAAGGATTTCTAATGGCAATTTGGCCAATTGGTCTTGTAATTATTGCAGCAGTATTTACTTATAATTTAACATTAGAAACAAAGGCAATGGATGTGATGAAAAAGATGTTGACCTCTGTTTCTAATGATAAAAGAGTATTGGTTTTAATTATTGCTTGGGGATTTGGCGGATTTATGGAAGGCATGGCAGGTTTTGGAACTGCCGTTGCCATTCCAGCTGGAATGTTAGTTGGTCTTGGAATGAATCCTGTATTTGCAGCTTGTGTTTGCCTTGTGGCAAATGCAACCCCCACTGCATTTGGCTCTGTAGGAATTCCAACCGTTACATTAGGAACAGTAACTGGTATTGATTCCGGTGTTTTAGCAGCAACGACTAGTACACAGCTTGCAATTTTAATGATTCTTACGCCATTTATTATGGTTGCAATGTGTGGAAAAGGATTAAAAGCTTTAAAAGGTATGATTCCTACAATTTTGGTTTCCGCACTTAGCTTTGTGGTACCAGCATGGCTAGCCGCTCATTTTATTGGAGCAGAACTACCAGTTATTTTAGGTTCGATTTGTAGTATGCTTTGTACCATTTTCGCCGCTCATATTTTTAAAAGAAAAACTTACTAAATTTCTGATTATCTTTTCATAAGCTGGTAAATGTCGGTATAGCCTGTATTTTAGGGCTTTATCGGCATTTTCCGTTTGGAAGATACTCTGCATAAGCT
>CABUZU010000027.1 GCA_902496125.1 uncultured Lachnospiraceae bacterium | reverse complement strand
TCATATTAAGAAAGTAGCTGTACTTACTCAGTATAGTTCTCGTTCATTACATGAACATTTAAATTCATCTAAATGGTGGGATTTTGGTCGTAAACAAGGAGGACTTTTTGTATTCACTCCTACAATTACTTATGACAATGGAGATTGGTATCGTGGAACAGCAGATGCAATCTATCAAAATCTAAACTTCTTAAAAAACAGCCATGAACCTTATGTAGTAATTGCATCAGGTGATGGGGTATATAAATTAGATTATGCTAAGGTATTAGAATATCATATTCAGAAACAAGCAGATATTACTGTAGTTTGCAAAGATATGCCTCAGGATGTAGATGTTACACGTTTTGGTTTAGTTAAGACCAATAATGATGGAAGAGTCACTGAATTTGAAGAAAAACCAATGGTAGCTACTTCTCATACCGTTTCTTGTGGTATCTATATTGTTAGAAGAAGACAACTTATTGAGTTAATTGAGAAATGTGCAGAAGAAGACCGTTATGATTTTGTACGAGATATTTTAGTTCGTTATAAGAACTTAAAGAAAATCTATGCATATCGTATAGATGACTATTGGAATAATATCTCTTGCGTGGATGCATACTATGAAACCAATATGGATTTCTTAAAGAAAGAAACAAGAGATTACTTCTTTAAGTCTTATCCAGAAATTCATTCAAAGGTAGAAGATAATCCACCAGCAAAATATAACCCAGGCGGAGTGGTTAAAAATAGCTTAGTTTCTAGCGGTTGTATTGTAAATGGTACAGTTGAAAACTCTGTTTTATTTAAGAATGTATATGTAGGCAATAATTGTAAGATTAAAAATTCGATTGTTTTAAACGATGTATACATTGGCGATAATACAGTAATTGAAAATTGTATTGTGGAAAGTCGTGATACAATTAAATCGGATGCAGAATATATTGGAGAACCTGGTAAAATTAAAATTGTAATAGAGAAAAACGGTAGATATCAAAATAGTGTCATCTAATGAAAAACATTTGACAAAATATATTTAGGGGTGCTTTATGGAGATTACAGATATAAGAGTAAGAAAAATCTCACAGGAAGGAAAAATGAAAGCTGTTGTATCAGTTGCATTTGATAATGAATTTGTAGTTCACGATATCAAAGTAATTGAAGGTGAAAAAGGATTATTTATTGCTATGCCTAGTAGAAAAGCAGCAGACGGAGAGTTCCACGATATTGCACACCCGATTAGTTCAGATACTCGTGATAAATTACAAAAAATGGTTCTTGAAAAGTATCGTTTAGCTTTACTTGAAGAATAATAACAAAAAGGCTGCTATCCTTAGATAGCAGCCTTTTTATAAGTTCGAAAGGTAAAAGAATAAGGGCCATCGTGCACAATATCACTTTCTTTTTCTAAATACCAATTAGGATTTTCATCTAAATTAGGAAAGAAGGTGTCAGCTTCAAATTCTTGGTGAATGTAAGTTACAATGGCTTCATTACAATATGGAAGAAATTCGTGATAGATTTCTCCGCCACCAATGATGAATACATTATCGTGTCCAGCTAACCTTTTTTGTAATTCCTGTATAGAATGAAAAATTTCAACTTCATTAGCAAAGTAAGAAGTATTTCTAGTAAGGACAAGGTTAGTACGGTTAACAAGCGGTTTTTGCCCTGGGAAGCTTTCAAGTGTTTTTCTTCCCATAACGACAATGGCATTGCTTGTTTTTTCTTTAAAATGTTTCATATCTAATGGAATGTGGGCGAGTAAATCACCATTATTTCCGATTGCCCAATTCTTATCTACAGCTACGATTAATTTCATGAATATTTCCTCCATTTTTGCAAATTACGTTACTTGTAAAGCCTTTGTTTATGTGGTATTATAACATATAAGAATACTAAGTAACTACTATTTATTAATAATTAAGAAAGGTTTTTTTATGAAACTATCTTTACAAATTTTAAAAACTTGGTTCCAAGATAAACATATATCAATACAGACATCAATTGTAAGTACGGCGTGCGAACTTATCACTTTTTGTATTAGTGATGAAGCACAACCCAATAATATTGGTCAGATTTGTTCAGGCAGTAGAATTGATGATACCTTATCCCAAGATTATTCAGCGGTAGTTTGTGGCGAGGATTATATATTGGTTAGAGGATTATCTTGTAAACAGACATTGACACTTTCTTTAGAAGCATTGCGTTATTATAATGCATGGGAAACCTCACTTTTAACTCAGATGAGTATTCCGTCTACTTCATTACAGGAACTTTTAGAGATTGCACATCCAATGATTCGATTTCCAATGAGTATTTGTAATGCTAGAGGATGGGATTATGCTATGACTAGTGGACAGGGAACATACATCCATCCAAATCATGAAGAATTTAGAGACTTAGAAACAACAAATCAATCGAAAGATAAGCAGGCATTTCTAAGTGCATTAAATGGAGAAGAGCCAATTGTAATTTATTCACCAGCACATCGATGCAATGTCATGTTTGCAAATATTTGGATTGATGGTATTCGTGTGGGTGCAATTGTTGCTTATGAAGAACAGACACCATTTTCTACAAGAGACTTACAATTAATGAAGGTGTTCCAAAATATTATTACTTTTTATACGACGATTAATCAAAATGTTTTGCGTTCGCGTTCAGCACTTTCAGAGTATTTAGTAGATTTATTAGAAAAGAAACCATTAGTAAAACATAATATTAATAAGATTCTTAAATACCCCAATTGGAAGGCGAACGATGAATACATTGTTTTGTGTGTAAAGAGTAGAAATTCATCGGATACGTCTTATTTGAGTTCGTTATGTGATGATTTAGAAACTGCGTTGTGTAAACCACAGGCATTTTTATATAATAATTATGTAATTGCTATTGTAAATTTAAAAAATTGTTGTTCACGTAAACAATTACTCCAAGAATGTACTTATTTTATTAATAAGGATACTTGTTTTTGGGGACTTAGTCATGAATTTTTTGGTATTTCAAATTTTACTGCCCATTATGAGCAAGCAATTTATGCATTGCAGCAAGCAGAATTAAATAATGTACCTTACCGTACCATGCGTGAAGTGGCAAAGGGATGTATCCAAGAACATATGGTAGAAAATTCGTGGGTTCAGACCTTGATTCATCCAGATGTACCTAGATTAGTAAAATATGATATTGAAAATAGGTCTAGATATTCTCATACCTTGTATTGGTTTTTATTTTATTCTTGCAACTATACAGATGCAGCAAATCAGTTATCGCTACATCGTAATACGTTGATTTATCGTATTAATCGAATCCAAGAAATTGTTACAGCTAATTTTATGGATCCAACAGAACGAGAATTATTATTACTTTCATTTATGTTGTATCGATATGAAGTTGATGATTAGAAAGAAGGAGGATGGTTGTCCTCCTTCTCGTTCTTTTACAATTTAGAATATCCAAATGAATTAACCAAAGCCTCTACTCGTTCACCTTTTTTACAAAACGGACAATCATGGCGACTATAAGTTTGGTATCCAGGAATATCATCAGGAGTAAATAAGGTATTAACGGTAAGGTCTTCGTATTTATCGATGGCACTAAATATAGTAGAAATTCCTTGAACTTTTCCACCGTAATATTCAACACATTCGATGCCTTTTCGAATACTAATACCAGTAGTAGCAGAGGCCATAAGTAAAATGACGTGTCGATTTTTAATCATAGGTTGGATATTATCTCGAAATAGAAGTTGGCTACTGCTGATGTATTCAGGTTTTACAATATAAATTGTTTTATGTGCATTATACGACATAAATCCAGCACGATTTAATTCTTCTGCTAGATAGGCACCAATCATTTCCATACCATCAAAGCAAACAATTGTATCGACAACTGTGCTGTGAATGTATTGAAGTGAAAGAGCGTGAGCACTAGCTGCTGCTTCATTCTGACGAGACTTTAACGTGGTTAAATCAATATAATAATTGATATGAGAGTGGTTTGTAGCAAAATGACCAGGAACTGCCTTGATGGGAATTTTACTCAAGCCTTTTTTTGATTGAAATTTAATAATTCTTGATTCTAAATCTGCCATAACAAATGTCCTTTCTATCCGTAAATTTCTTGCTTTTATTATACAATATTAACAAAAAAGGTGCAAGAAAATATTACCTATTCGAAAATTACTTGACGAAAAGAAATCTCTATGATATAGTAGAAAAGCGTATGGAAGGAAAAGGGTCCTTTTTTTTTGACCTAAATAAGTGTATGTCTTGTCAACATACATTCACTCACGTAATTTTTTCATAAATTGGAGGTGGAAGTTGTGCGTGTAAAAATCACATTAGCGTGTACTGATTGTAAACAGCGTAATTACAATATGACAAAAGAAAAGAAAAACCATCCAGAAAGAATGGAGACTAAGAAATACTGCAGATTCTGCAGAAAGCATACTGTACACAAAGAAACAAAGTAATGAGTTTTTAATATGGAGGTTGTAAATGGAAGAAACCACCAAGAAAAAAAATAAGGAAAAGAAATCTGTTGGGTTAAAACAACATATTGAAAATGTCAAGTCTGAATTTAACAGAATCACATGGCTAGACAAAGATTCCTTAACAAAGAAAACCATTGCTGTTGTCGCATCTACTGTTGGACTGGGTGTAATCATTGGACTTATAGATATGATTGTTAAATTTGGTCTAGGTCTTATTATTTCATAGGGGGTATCAGTATAATGAGCTCGGAAGAAAAGTTTGAAAACAGCTTAGATGAATTGACTGAAGAAATTGATACACAGGCAGAAGAAATTACTGCTGATACTATTGATGAACAGCCAGCGAAAGCAGCATATGCAGAAGAAAAAGTTGAGACTGAAACCAAAGCAAGATGGTATGTTGTGCATACTTATTCTGGATATGAAAATAAGGTAAAGGCTGATTTAGAGAAGACAATTGAAAATCGTAAACTCCATGATCAAATCTTAGAAGTAACAGTACCATTACAGGATGTAGAGGAAATTAATAAAAATGGCGTAAAGAAAATAAGCCAGAAAAAAATGTTTCCTGGATATGTGTTGATTCACATGATTATGACAGATGATACTTGGTATGTTGTAAGAAACACCAGAGGTGTTACTGGATTCGTAGGACCGGGTTCTAAGCCAGTTCCATTGACCCCAGAAGAAATGATACCTTTAGGAATCTATACTAAGGAAGAAGATAATTCAAACTTAGATTTACAGATAGATTTCGAAGTTGGAGATATGATTGTTGTAACTACTGGTGCTTATGAAGGTACAGTAGCAGCAATTCAGTCCATCAATTTAAGCAAACAGAGTCTTACCATTTTCGTAGAAATGGGTGGACGTCAAACATCATGTGAGATTGATCTTACAGATGTTAAGAAATGTAATTAACTAGAGATTTTAAAGCCTGTAGTTGCAGGCGTGGGAGGGAAGTGGAACTCCCGACATTACCACAAACACCTTAAGGGTGTAGATTTAGGAGGTGCCTAAAATGGCAAAAAAAGTAGTAGGTTTTATTAAATTGCAGATTCCTGCCGGCAAGGCTACACCGGCTCCACCAGTTGGTCCTGCATTAGGACAGCATGGTGTAAATATTGTTCAGTTTACAAAAGAATTTAACGCAAGAACAGCAGACCAGGGAGATATGGTTATTCCTGTTGTTATTACTGTTTATGCTGATAGAAGCTTTAGTTTCATTACCAAAACTCCTCCAGCAGCTGTATTATTAAAGAAAGCTTGCAAGATTAAATCTGGTTCTGGTGTTCCTAACAAAACTAAAGTTGCTAAAATCACTAAAGAACAAGTTATGGAAATCGCTAAAATTAAGATGCCTGATTTAAATGCAGCAACTGAAGAAGCAGCAGCTAGCATGATTGCAGGTACTGCAAGAAGTATGGGTATTGAAGTCGTAGATTAATCATTAATAATGTGGGAGGGTATATAATCCCGCAATTACCACTAGGAGGTCTTTCATGAAAAGAGGAAAAAAATATTTAGAGAACGCTAAATTAGTTGATCGTTCTGTACTTTATGATGCACCAGAAGCTATTTCTTTAGTAAAGAAAACAGCTAGTGCTAAATTTGATGAAACTATTGAAGCTCACATCAGAACAGGATGTGATGGTCGTCACGCTGATCAGCAGATCCGTGGTGCTGTTGTATTACCTCATGGTACAGGTAAGAGCGTTAAAGTTTTAGTATTTGCTAAAAATGCTAAAGCAGATGAAGCAAAGGCAGCTGGAGCTGATTTTGTTGGAGCAGAAGAATTAATTCCAAAGATCCAGAACGAAGGATGGTTGGATTTTGACGTAGTAGTAGCAACTCCTGATATGATGGGTGTTGTAGGTCGTTTAGGTCGTGTACTTGGACCTAAAGGTTTAATGCCTAACCCTAAAGCTGGTACTGTTACTATGGACGTAACAAAAGCTATTAATGATATCAAAGCTGGTAAAATTGAGTACAGACTAGATAAAACTAACATCATTCACGTACCGATTGGTAAAGCTTCATTCTCAGAAGAAGCTTTAAACGACAACTTCCAGACGCTTATGGGTGCTATTACTAAAGCTAGACCAAGTGCATTAAAGGGACAGTTCTTAAAGAGTGTAACTATCACTTCTACAATGGGACCTGGTATTAAATTAAATCCTGTTAAATTAGCAAATTAGTAGTTGACAGTACTCTAAATTTATGATACTTTATATAAAGTTGGTTTAAAGAACGATTTTAAACCACACCGCCGAAGACAGCAGGTGCCGTAATGGCGTAAGATGTAACCGCCTGCCGAGACGATTTTAAGGGAAGCCTTATCACCTCTCTGTCTTCGGATAGAGAGGTTTTTTATATCTCTTAATTCGGCGATAGAAGTAGAAGAATCTGCTTCGAGCAAGAATATAATAAGGAGGTACATTGTTCATGGCAAAAGTTGAATTAAAGCAACCTGTTGTTGCTGAAATTTCTGATTTGCTTAAAGATGCAAAAACTGTAGTTTTAGCTGACTACAGAGGATTAACTGTAGAACAGGATACTGCTTTACGTAAACAGTTAAGAGAAGCTGGTGTTGTATACAAAGTATACAAAAACACTATGATTAAATTTGCAATCAAAGGAACTCAGTTTGAAGAATTAGCTAAAGACCTTGAAGGTCCTACAGCTATCGCAGTTTCTAGCACAGATGAAACAGCTGCAGCTAAACAGTTATTCAATTTCGCAAAGAAAGCTGATAAATTACAGTTAAAGAGCGGAGTTGTAGATGGTGTTTACTATGATGAAGCTGGTATTGGTGTAATCGCTACTGTTCCTAGTAAAGATGAATTACTTGGTCGTTTACTTGGAAGTATGCAGTCACCTATCGCAAACTTTGCACGTGTTATTAATCAGATTGCAGAAAGCAAAGAAGCATAAGAAATTAAGAATATTTATTTGAAAAATTATTTGAGATAAGATTATATTACGGAGGTAAATTATAATGGCAAAATTAACTACTGCTGAATTTATTGAAGCTATCAAAGAGTTATCAGTATTAGAATTAAATGAATTAGTAAAAGCTTGTGAAGAAGAATTTGGTGTATCTGCAGCAGCAGGTGTTGTTGTAGCAGCAGCAGGTCCTGCAGAAGCAGCTGAAGAAAAAACAGAATTTGACGTAGAATTAACAGAAGTTGGCCCTAACAAAGTTAAGGTTATCAAAGTTGTTCGTGAATTAACAGGTTTAGGCTTAAAAGAAGCTAAAGCTGCTGTAGATGGAGCTCCTACAAAATTAAAAGAAGCTGTATCTAAAGAAGAAGCAGATGCTGCTAAAGAAGCTCTTGAAAAAGAAGGCGCTAAAGCTACAATTAAATAATTGTACTTTTGTAAAAATTAAAAGAACCTCCCTTGCGGGAGGTTCTTTTTTGGTATTTACTCTTAGAATAAACCAGTGATTGTACCATTAGAATCAACATCGATTCGTTCAGCAGCTGGAACCTTAGGTAAACCAGGCATCTTCATGATTGCACCAGTTACGGCTACCATAAATCCAGCACCAGCACTCATTGTTACGAAACGAATGGTAATTCTAAATCCGCTAGGACGTCCAAGTTTTGTCTGGTCATCCGTTAAGGAATACTGAGTCTTAGCCATACATACTGGAACATTGCCATATCCTAATGCTTCTAAGTTTGCGATTTCTTTAGAAGCTTCTGCTGAGAAATCTACACCATCTGCACCATAAATTCTCTTAGCAATGGTTTCGATCTTTTCTTTTAAGCCTAAATCTAAGTCATAAGCAAATTCAAATTTAGAAGAATCTTCTTCTTCACAAAGTCTAATAACTTCTTTTGCTAATTCACGACCACCTTCGCCGCCTTTTGCCCATACTTCACATAACTTAACATTTACGCCAAGTTCTTTACATTTATCTTCAACTAATTTGATTTCTGCATCGGTATCGGTTACAAAACGATTTAATGCTACTACTGCTGGTAATTTAAATACCTGAGTAATATTTTCAACATGTTTTAATAAGTTTGGAAGACCTTTTTCAAGAGCTTCTAAGTTTTCTTTCTGAACGTCAGCCTTTGGAACACCACCATTGTATTTTAATGCTTTGATAGTTGCTACGATAATGACTGCGTTAGGTTTTAATCCTGCAAGACGACATTTAATATCTAAGAATTTTTCAGCACCAAGATCAGCACCAAATCCTGCTTCGGTTACTACATAATCACCAAAATGCATAGCCATCTTCGTAGCGATTACAGAGTTACATCCATGAGCAATATTCGCAAATGGTCCACCATGTACAAATGCAGGGGTTCCTTCTAGAGTCTGTACTAAGTTTGGTTTTAATGCATCTTTTAATAGAGCAGTCATAGCACCCTGTGCATTAATCTGTCCAGCAGTTACAGGCTTACCATCTCTTGTATAAGCTACTAAAATTCTAGAGAAACGATCTTTTAAGTCATCAATGCTGCTTGCTAAACAGAATGCAGCCATAACTTCTGATGCAACGGTGATATCGAATCCATCTTCACGAGGGCATCCTTGTGTTTTTCCACCAAGACCATCAACGATGTTACGAAGCTGTCTGTCGTTCATATCCACACATCTTCTCCAGATGATTCTTGTAGGGTCAATATTTAGAGCATTTCCTTGATAAATGTGGTTATCAATCATTGCAGCTAATAAGTTGTTAGCAGCTCCGATTGCATGGAAATCACCGGTAAAGTGAAGGTTGATATCTTCCATAGGAATAACCTGTGCATATCCACCACCTGCAGCACCACCTTTAACACCGAATACAGGTCCTAAAGAAGGCTCTCTTAATGCAAGTACAACGTTCTTTCCTTCAAGAGATAATGCATCACCAACACCAACGGTAACAGTTGTTTTACCTTCACCAGCTGGAGTAGGGTTAATCGCAGTTGTTAAGATTAATTTTGCATCATGACCACTGCCAGGTTTGGTTTTCATTAAATTATAGTCGATTTTTGCTTTATACTTACCGTATAACTCTAAATCGTCTTCAGTTAAATTCAACTTCTTAGCAATTTCTCGAATATCCTTCGGTGTTGCTTCCTGAGCGATTTCGATATCTGATTTAAATCCCATAATTTTGCCCTCCAAATTTTGTTTACAATAAGTTTTTTTAGAATTACTTAACGAACTTAGTTAATTCTTTAACAATAATATGATAAATTCTAACAAAAATCAATAGGAATATTATACTAAAAATAAAAGGAATTATCAAAAGAAAATTGTTAAATGTGATTTTACACTAAAATTTTCAGAAAAATTTAGTATAAAATAACAAAAAAAAAACAAAGCTCAGAAAGAAGATTGGTAGATTAAACGATAAAAATAAAAATGTGGTATACTAAACTTGGAGGAAAAAATTATGTTAAAAAATATTTCAGAAGAAATGGTAATAAAAATAATAGGATGTTTATTGATTGCAATGGAAATTTATAAGCAATTATTTTACTACTATATAATAGGAAATGGTGCTTATGATGTTTGGATTTTTCCATTTCAACTTTGCAGTATGCCAATGTATCTTTGTATAATATATATTTTTATAGGAAAAAAGGGAAAGGGATTAATTTTAGATTTTTTTATGAGCTATAATTTATTAGGTGGAATTGCTGCGTTTATCGATCCGAGTGGAATGATTACAAAATATTTATCGCTTACTCTACATGGAATTTTATGGCATATTATTTTAATATTTTTAGGAATTTATTCAGGGCTGCGATTAAAACAAAGAAAAATGGGTAAATTTATAAATGTAACCATTTTATTCATAGGTTTAGCAATGATAGCACAGATGATTAATTGGAGTCTTCATCGTTATGGAAGCATCAATATGTTTTATATTAGTTTATGGGAACCGATGACTCAAATTGTATTTAAAGACATTGTAAGGGAGTATGGACAGGTGTGTTCTGTTACATTATATATAGTAGCAATTATAGTTGGAGCATGGATTGTATGGAAAACATGGCAAAAGAAACAAAAAAGTTCTTGACAAATCGGTTTTTGTGTGTATATAATGAACGAGTGCGTAATGCATAAGTTAGATTTTAATAGCTTAGAGATTTTACAGGAGGTGAAAAATATGCCTACATTCGAACAGTTAGTAAGAAAGGGAAGACAGTCTGTTTCTAAAAAGAGTACTGCTCCTGCATTACAGAAAGGCTACAATTCATTAAGAAAGAAAGCTACTGATCAGTCAGCTCCTCAGAAGAGAGGTGTTTGTACAGCAGTTAAAACAGCAACCCCTAAGAAGCCTAACTCAGCGCTTAGAAAAATCGCCAGAGTTCGTCTTTCTAACGGTATTGAAGTAACCAGTTACATCCCTGGTGAAGGTCACAACCTTCAGGAACATAGCGTTGTTCTTATCAGAGGTGGTAGGGTAAAAGACTTACCTGGTACAAGATATCACATCGTTAGAGGTACACTTGATACTGCTGGTGTTGCCAACAGAAAACAGGCACGTTCTAAGTACGGTGCTAAGAAACCTAAAAAATAAGAGTTAGCAAGTAACAAGAGTATTTTTTAAGTTTAATTATTAACATTCACAATTCATGATAGTGCCGGAATGAAGCATATTTTGAACTGACAGTTTTAAATATCCACAGTGTGGAATCTTTGAAAGATAAGAATGCACACCAGACCGAGCGCGAACACAATTGCATCGAAGTTTAGTAGATGCAGGCAAATGTGAGTACCTGTGAATTAACAAAGCCCGCATAGCGGGACATATTAAGGAGGGAAGTAACGTGCCACGTAAAGGACATACTGTAAAAAGAGATGTATTAGCAGATCCTTTATACAACAACAAAGTTGTAACCAAATTAATCAATAACATTATGTTAGATGGTAAAAAGGGTGTTGCTCAGAAAATCGTATATGGTGCTTTCGCTAAAGTAGAAGAAAAGAGTGGAAAGGCCGCTTTAGAAGTTTTTGAAGAAGCCATGAATAACATCATGCCTGTATTAGAAGTAAAAGCAAAACGTATCGGTGGTGCTACCTATCAGGTGCCTATCGAAGTTAAGCCGGATAGAAGACAGGCGTTAGCTCTACGTTGGTTAACAATGTTCTCACGTAAGAGAGGCGAAAAAACTCAGATCGAAAGATTAGCAAATGAAATTTTAGATGCAGCAAACAATACTGGTGCTGCAGTTAAGAGAAAAGAAGATATGCACAAGATGGCAGAAGCAAACAAAGCATTTGCTCATTACAGATTCTAATTTTAGAATACTTTTTAGTGAACAGACGAGTTTGCAATCTGTTGCTTAATAGATAGAGGAGGAAAATCCCTTGGCTGGAAGAGAATATCCATTAGAGAGAACCAGAAATATTGGTATTATGGCTCATATCGATGCTGGTAAAACAACATTAACAGAGCGTATCTTATATTACACTGGTGTAAACTACAAGATTGGTGATACTCATGAAGGTACTGCTACCATGGACTGGATGGAACAGGAACAGGAAAGAGGTATCACAATTACTTCAGCTGCAACAACATGCCATTGGACTCAGGAAAAAGAGGGTAAACCTATGCCTGGCGCTTTAGAACATCGTATCAACATCATTGATACTCCTGGACACGTAGACTTCACTGTAGAAGTAGAACGTTCTTTACGTGTACTTGATAGTGCTGTTGGTGTGTTCTGTGCTAAGGGTGGTGTAGAACCTCAGTCTGAAAATGTATGGCGTCAAGCTGATAAATATAACGTTCCTCGTATGGCGTTTATTAATAAAATGGATATCATGGGTGCAGATTTCTACAATGCTGTATCTATGATTAAGAGTAGATTAGGACACAATGCTGTACCTATTCAGCTTCCTATCGGTAAAGAAGATGACTTCAAAGGTATCATCGATTTATTCGAAATGCAAGCTTATATCTACAATGATGAAAAAGGTGAAAATATCACCATTACTGATATTCCTGAAGATATGAAGGAACAGGCTGAAGAATATAGAACGAACATGATCGAAGCTATTTGCGAGACCGATGAGGACTTAATGCTTCAGTACTTAGAAGATGAAATGCCTTCTGAAGCAGATTTAAAAGCTGCTTTAAGAAAAGCTACCATCGCTGTACAGATTATCCCTGTATGCTGTGGTACTGCATATAGAAATAAAGGTGTTCAGAAACTTTTGGATGCAATTATTGAATATATGCCAGCTCCTACAGACATTCCTGCTATCAAAGGTGTTGACTTAGATGGTAATGAAGTTGAAAAGCACTCATCAGATGATGAACCTTTCGCTGCATTAGCATTTAAGATTATGGCTGACCCATTCGTTGGTAAGTTAGCTTTCTTCAGAGTTTACTCTGGAACATTAAATTCAGGATCTTACGTTTTCAATGCTACTAAAGGCAAAAAAGAACGTGTAGGTCGTATCCTTCAGATGCATGCAAACAAGAGAATGGAACTTGATAAAGTTTACTCTGGTGATATTGCAGCAGCTGTAGGTCTTAAGATTACAACAACTGGTGATACAATCTGTGATGAACAGCATCCAGTAATCTTAGAGTCTATGGAATTCCCAGAACCTGTTATCTCTGTTGCTATCGAGCCTAAGACTAAGGCTGGACAGGACAAGATGGGTGATGCATTAGTTAAATTAGCAGAAGAAGATCCTACATTCCGTGTAGAAACTGACCATGAAACTGGACAGACTATTATCTATGGTATGGGTGAATTACACTTAGAGATTATCGTAGACCGTCTTCTTCGTGAATTTAAAGTAGAGGCTAACGTTGGTGCTCCTCAGGTAGCATACAAAGAAACCTTTACTAAAGAAGTTACTGTTGATAGCAAATATGCTAAACAGTCAGGTGGTCGTGGACAGTATGGTCATTGTAAAGTTATCTTTACACCTATGGATCCTAACGGCGAAGAAACCTTCAAGTTTGAATCTACCATCGTTGGTGGTGCTATTCCTAAGGAATATATCCCAGCTGTTGGTGCAGGTATCGAAGAAGCAGCTAAGTCTGGTATTCTTGGTGGATATCCTGTTCTTGGTGTACATGCAAATGTATACGATGGTTCTTACCATGAAGTCGACTCTTCTGAAATGGCATTCAAGATTGCTGGTTCTATGGCATTCAAGGAAGCTATGCAGAAAGGTAATCCTGTATTATTAGAGCCTATCATGAAAGTTGAAGTTACAACTCCTGAAGAATATATGGGTGATGTAATTGGTGATATTAACTCCCGTCGTGGACGTATCGAAAGCTTTGATGATGTAAACGGTTCTAAATTAATTACTGGTTACGTTCCACTAGCTGAGATGTTTGGTTACTCTACTGATTTACGTAGTAAAACTCAAGGTCGTGGTGCATATTCTATGTTCTTTGACCACAATGAGCAGGTTCCTAAGTCTGTACAGGAAAAAATCATTGCATCTAAAAAATAATTACTAAAAAAATTATAAATAATACTTGAAAATCTTAGTATTATCTAATATAATAATGTAAATTCGGTGTTTAGTTTGATGCTTCGGTGTCTTACTGAACACCTAATGCGAAAAAATTGTGCCAATATGGCGAAGATATTTATCAAGGAGGACTTTTATAATGTCTAAAGCTAAATATGACAGAAGTAAACCACATTGTAACATTGGTACCATCGGTCACGTAGACCATGGTAAAACTACTTTAACAGCAGCTATTACTTATACTCTACACAATAGATATGGATTAGGAGAAGACGTAGCTTTCGATCAGATCGATAAAGCTCCAGAAGAAAAAGCACGTGGAATCACAATTTCTACTGCTCACGTAGAATATGAAACTCCTAACAGACACTACGCTCACGTAGACTGCCCAGGCCATGCTGACTATGTAAAGAACATGATCACTGGTGCTGCTCAGATGGACGGTGCTATCTTAGTAGTTGCTGCAACTGACGGTGTTATGGCTCAGACTAGAGAACATATCTTATTAGCTCGTCAGGTAGGTGTACCTTACGTTATCGTATTCATGAACAAATGTGATATGGTTGATGACGAAGAATTACTTGAATTAGTAGATATGGAAATTCGTGAATTATTAAACGAATATGAATTCCCAGGAGATGATACTCCTATTATCCAGGGTTCTGCATTAAAAGCTCTTGAAGATCCTTCAAGCGAATGGGGCGACAAGATTCTTGAACTTATGGAAGCAGTTGACAAATATATTCCAGATCCAGAAAGAGACGTTGATAAGCCTTTCTTAATGCCTGTAGAAGATATCTTCTCTATCACTGGTCGTGGTACTGTTGCTACTGGTAGAGTAGAAAGAGGTGTTCTCCACGTATCTGATGAAGTTGAAATCGTAGGTCTTAAAGAAGAAAACCGTAAAGTAGTTTGTACTGGTATCGAAATGTTCCACAAATTACTTGATGAAGGTCAGGCTGGTGATAACATCGGTGCTTTACTTCGTGGTGTTCAGAGAACTGAAATCGAAAGAGGACAGGTTCTTGCAAAACCAGGTTCAGTAACTTGCCATAAGAAATTCACAGCTCAGGTTTACGTATTAACTAAAGATGAAGGTGGACGTCATACTCCTTTCTTCAACAACTACAGACCTCAGTTCTATTTCAGAACAACTGACGTTACTGGTGTTATTACTTTACCAGAAGGTACAGAAATGTGCATGCCTGGTGATAACGTAGAAATGACCATCGAATTAATTCATCCAATCGCTATGGAACAGGGTCTTACTTTCGCTATCCGTGAAGGTGGACGTACTGTAGGTTCAGGTCGTGTAGCTACTATTATTGAGTAATTATAAATAGAATTTTTGTGCTAAAGCGGATAAATGCCATAGTTCTTGAGAAATCAAGGGCTATGGCTTTTTTATTAAATGTCAAAGGAGAAGGATATGATAAGAAGCGAAAAGACCAAATATCGTTTAGCGAAAGCGATGAAAGAATGTCTTCAAACTTCATTGGTGGACAATATTACTGTAAAGCAACTTACAGAAAAATGTGGAGTTACAAGACAGACATTTTATAGAAATTTTTTAGATAAATTTGATTTAATTAATTGGTATTTTGATAAACTTCTTGCAAAATCTTTTGAACATATGGGGCAAGGAAAGACGGTTTATGATGCATTAGTAAAAAAATTTACCTATATTCAAGAAGAACAAAAATTTTTTGCGGCAGCCTTTAAATATGACAGTCAAAATTCGCTTAGACAGCATGATTTTGAATTGATTTTAGATTTTTATGAGAGTTTAATTAGTGAAAAAACGGGAAAGCCTCCAACACAAGAAGTTCATTATTTATTAGAAATGTATTGTCAAAGTTCTATCTATATGACCGTAAAGTGGGTATTAGGAGACGTAAAATGTACTCCAAAAGGACTTGCACAGATATTAGTAGAAGGGATGCCAGGAAAGCTAGCGACACTTTTTACCGAGCTTAAAATTTTGTCATAAAAGTGTTACATTTGAGTTAATTTGTAACTTTCTTTTTTGTGGAAATATTGATAAAATAATAACAAAGTTAAGGCGTAAAACGCAGAAAGGATGTATGTAATTATGGCAAATAGAATTAATCTAAATGGAACTTCCTATCATGGTGCAGGAGCTATTGCAGAAATTGCTAATGAAGCAAAGGCACATGCTTTTAAAAAGGCATTTGTATGCTCTGACCCAGATTTAATTAAATTTAATGTAACTTCTAAGGTAACAGATATTCTTGAAAGAGAAGGTCTTGAATATGAAATTTACTCTGATATAAAAGCAAATCCAACCATTCAAAATGTACAAAATGGTGTAGAGGCATTTAAAAAATCAGGTGCAGATTATATTATTGCAATTGGTGGCGGTTCTTCCATGGATACAGCAAAAGCAATTGGTATTATCATTGCAAATCCAGAATTTGAAGATGTAAGAAGTCTAGAAGGTGTAGCACCTACTAAGAATCCTTGTGTACCTATTATTGCAGTACCAACAACAGCAGGAACAGCAGCTGAAGTTACAATTAACTATGTAATTACAGATGTAGAGAAAAAACGTAAATTTGTTTGCGTAGACCCTCATGATATGCCAATCATTGCAGTAGTAGACCCAGAAATGATGTCTTCTATGCCAAAGGGCTTAACTGCATCAACAGGTATGGATGCATTGACTCATGCAATCGAAGGATATACGACAAAAGCTGCATGGGAGATGACCGATATGTTCCATTTAAAAGCAATCGAATTAATTTCTAAATCTCTTCGTGGTGCAGTAGAAAATACCAAAGAAGGTCGCGAAGGAATGGCTTTAGGTCAGTATATTGCAGGGATGGGATTTTCAAATGTAGGTCTTGGAATTGCACATTCCATGGCTCACACATTAGGTGCTGTCTATGATACTCCTCATGGTGTAGCATGTGCAATGATGCTTCCAATCGTTATGAAATACAATCAAGATTGTACAGATGAGAAATATCGTGAAATTGCAAGGGCTATGGGTGTAGAAAATGTCGATTCCATGTCACAGGAAGAATACAGAAAAGCAGCAATCGATGCAGTAAGAAAGCTTTCTTCTGACGTAGGAATCCCTACAAAACTAGAAGCAATTAAAGAAGAAGACCTTCAATTCCTTGCTGAATCTGCTCATGCAGATGCTTGTGCTCCTGGAAATCCAAAGGATGCAAGTGTAGAAGATTTAAAAGAATTGTTTAGAGAAATTATGTAATATAAAAGGCTCCATTCGGAGCCTTTATTTTTTGTAGTCATCGTAATATTCAGGGTGTCGCATAATTTTATAAATGCCAATAATGATTCCGATCTGAATAATAAGAGATGGAAGAGCACCGATATTGCAAATCATTTTAACACCAGAAAAGTCAGCATAATTAATAATAATATAAGCAGAAACACCAATAATGATGCCATAAATTAATTTAAAAAGATTTTTGATTGTAGTAGTACTATTTTTTTCAACTACCATACTTGCTAAGACATCAGTTGTAGAGTCAGCAGCTGTAACAACAGATAATGCCATAACTAGTAAAAAAATAATGATGATTAAAAAACTAGCAGGTAATTTTTCGAAAACTGCATAAGCAGTATTTTCATAACCTTTCAAATAGGCAGTGGCAATATTTCCATTATGTAATTCATAATACATGGAAGCTCCGCTAAAAATAGCCATCCAAATCCCAGAAAATGCAGAAGGAAGTACCATAGTAAGCATGGCAATTTTTCGAATACTTTGTCCGTAGCATACTTTACCAATGAACATAGAAGAAATCAATGACCATGAAAGATAGGCAGCCCAGTAGAAGATAGACCACCAATAAGACCATTGGTCACCATTTACTGCATTGGTTCTTAGCATATCTGTAAAGAAATTTTGAATAAAAGCTCCAAGCCCTTCTGTTCCATAATTTAAAATAAATTTAGTTGGTCCAAAAATGAAAGCTATAGTAGCTAATAAAATGAAGAAAATCAAATTGGCGTTAGATAATAATCGAATACCTTTCATAATGCCAGTAATAGAAGAAATAATAAAAGTAAGTACTAATGCTGATAAAACAACTGCAAATATAAATGAACTCTTTGCGATTTTACCATTACTTATATATTTAAGACCACCTACTAAGGATAAAACGGATGCTCCAATTGTGCTAATCATACCACATAATAAAGAAAAAATACAAATAATGTCGATAATACAACCAATTTTAGAATTAAATTTTTTACCAAATAAGGGAATCAAATAGGAACTGACAGAGTAAGAACTATGCATATTATAGTATACAAATGCAAATAATATAGATGGCAGTGCATATAAAGCATAGGCAGGAAAAGTCCAATGTAAATAAATAATACGTATAGCGAAATTAGCTGCTTCTTCTGTATATCCATTTACACCAAGAAAAGCAGGAGGAGTTGTATAATGAGCCATGATTTCAGAAGTTCCCATTGTTACCATACCAATACCTACAATACTACAAAGAATAATAGCAAAGATATCAATATTGCGTAAAGTTCTTTTTGCATTAGGTCCACCAATAATAGTATTACCGAACTTTGAAAAGATGATAGCAATAACAAATAACATAGTGATAAGTGTGACCAAACTGTATAACCAACCAAAGCTAGATAAGATTTCATTATTAATAGCCGTCATAGTGGATAGAAATGAATTACCAGCTAATAGAGAGGTAATTAATACAGTAGCTAGTAGTGCTACAGGAATTGCAAAGACCCACAGACGAATGGTATAATATCTGTTTTTTCTCATATGTTCCTCCAATCGTTAAGCTTTTTAAAAATGAAATGCTCTCATAGATTTGATTTAAAATCAAATCTATGAGAACAAAAGATATAGGATTTTATTTATTTATAGCAGTTTTTTTCTTATTTGTTCTTTTAAAGACACAATAAAAATCTGATTATCCGCTAAAACACAGTATCTATCAGCATTTTCAAGGAAACAAACACATCAATTTACTACTTATTTACTACTAACGAATGAGCCTTGATACGC
>CABUZU010000026.1 GCA_902496125.1 uncultured Lachnospiraceae bacterium | reverse complement strand
TTTGCTAAAGCCGCTACCTCACTTTGTGTTTCCTTTGTCTGTTCATAAGAATTTAATTCCTGTTTTAACTGTGTATTATCTTTATTTAACCGAAAACAAGAAACGGCTAAAATTGCTACAACCGCTAGGGCTGCTAATAAAAAGCAGATACTATCGCGTAATTTCATGTTATCACTCCTTTACACTTAGTATCTGCCATGTTTTTCTAATTTAATCAAGTTTTATTATAACAAATGCATTTTCTTTGCTAATTTTAATAACTTGGTTCCTTTTGGGAAGTTCTTTAAATCTTCTTCATCCATTGCTTTTGTCTTTAATAAAGCTAGGGCATATACTAAAACTGCTACTACAATTGCTAATAATACAGAAATCGAATTTTTATGACAAACAAATATCATTCCTTGATAGAATAGATATGCAGCCACTCCCATAATCGCAGCACTAATAAATGGTAAGATAAAAGTCTTACGATATTCTAAATGAAATTCTGGTAAATTCTTTTTGATTGAACGGAAGTTTAATAAGTTCATAAATAAACCAAATACGATATCTGAAATTACAACGCCATAAACATCCATTTTAAAGCCCCATAAGCATACAGCAAGTACAATTAAATGTCCTACTAATGCAACCAATGCATTTTTAGCTGGAACAGATACTTTACCAATACCTTGTAAAATTCCATTTGTAATGGTTGAGAAGGAATACATAATTACTGTAATACATCCAATTTGAAGTAACTGTGCTGCTAATGGATTGGTTTCTCTTGTACTAAATAATAGATTAAGAACGGGTTCTCCTAATACCAATAAACCAATGCAGGATGGAATTGCGATTAGCATAGAAAACTGTAACGATAAGTGAATCTTATCTGTAATAATCTTCTTATCAGCCTTTGAAGCAATAAATTTTGATAGATTTGGAACAGCGGATGCAGAAAGTGCTGTTGCAAATGCAAGTGGAACATGTGTGATTAAATGGTATTTTCCTTCATAAGCTGCCCACATTGATAGATACTGGTCATGTGTTCGATAAGCTTCCATATAGTTTCCAAAAAGACTGTTGTCTAAAATCGAACTAATGTTATAAGTTGCTGAATTTAATGTAATAGGAAGCATGGTAAGTACTAATACTTTTAAGATAGAAGAAAAGCTATTTTCAACTCCTGTTTTATCTCTTTTTTCTCGTCTTACCATGCTTGGTCTATACATAATAAAGATAACAACACATACAATAAGACCGATTAGTGCACCACTTGCTGTACCAATCGTACCGCCTGCTGCACCATAAGCATTGGAATAAAACTCTTGTCCATTTCCAGCTTTCATATCTAGATTTCTACCATAGTTCCAAAGGAAATAGGAACCTACAATACTCATAATCGCATTAATAATTTGCTCTGCAATCTGAGAAACTGCGGTAGGAATCATCGTTCCAAGACCTTGATAAAATCCTCTAAAGGAACCCATAAACGTAGAAATCCATACGGTTGGTGCTAAAATCATCAATGCATATTTAATTTCTGGCATTTTAAAAATAACATTTGCAAAAATATTAGAGCCAAAAAACAGTACTCCTGCTGCAAGTCCACCAACAACTATTGAAAATAAAATTGCAGTATAAAAAACTCTATCGGCATCTTTATATTCTTTTCTTCCCATACGCTGTGCCACCATACGTGAAACCGCTGTCGGAATACCAAAAGATGCAATCATCCATATTAAAGAATAAATTGAATATGCTGTACTATATACTGAAATTCCATCGCCTAAGATATTATTCATAGGAATTCGATAAACTAGACCAATGATTCGAACCAATACAGAAGCTAGTGCTAAAATTCCTCCTTGGACAATGAAATTTGTGTCTTTTTTACTCGTATTACCCATTTTAACTTTTGTTCCCCCGATTACCTGTTAATTCCAAGTTTTTCTAACAGTTCTCTTTGTCTTTGTTCCATAACCATTCTTTCATCTTCTTCCATATGGTCATAACCAAATAGATGAAACATACTGTGTGCCGTTAAAAAAGCTAATTCTCTTTTTACCGAATGGTTATAACTTTCAGCCTGTTCTAATACCTTTTCTACACAAAGTACAATATCTCCCAAAATAAGTTCTCCGGTTTCTGGATTAAAACAATCCATTTCCATCTCATCATCTTCTAATGGTGAAAAATCTCCTGGTTTATCGAAAGCCACCATTGGAAAAGATAAGACATCGGTTGGCCGGTCTATCTGTCTAAA
The DNA here is from genome assembly GCA_902496125.1 of uncultured Lachnospiraceae bacterium. Classification (GTDB taxonomy): domain Bacteria; phylum Bacillota; class Clostridia; order Lachnospirales; family Lachnospiraceae; genus TWA4. The sequence goes on along the minus strand of CABUZU010000026.1, from coordinate 17,285 downwards.
TTCCTTATTAATCTGATGAATCCCTTCTTTATTGGTCATTACAACACTGACTTCTGCTTCATAAGGACATTTTTCATAATCAATAGCACCAATAATTACTGTTTTTATTAGTTCCTCCCAATCAAAATCAAAAGGAACGTTAACCTCTTTTTCGATTTCTATTGTCATTTCTTCTCTCCGTTTTTTTCTCGTACTCTTCATACGCCGCTACAATCTTTTGAACTAAAGGATGGCGTACAATATCTTTGTTTGTAAGTTCAATAAATGAGATATCCTCTACCTTTTTTAATACTTTCATAGCCACATCAAGACCAGATGTAACATCTAAAGGTAAATCTCTTTGTGTCATATCACCTGTTACTACTACCTTTGAACCAAATCCAATACGGGTTAAGAACATCTTCATCTGTGCTGGAGTCGTATTTTGTGACTCATCTAAGATGATAAATGCATTGTCTAAGGTTCGACCACGCATATATGCAAGCGGTGCAACCTCAATTAATCCCTTCTCCATATTGGCAAGAGTAGTTTCTGCTCCCATCATCTGATAAAGAGCATCGTAAAGTGGTCTAAGATAAGGGTCTACCTTACTTTGTAAATCACCTGGTAAAAATCCAAGTTTCTCACCAGCTTCAATTGCTGGACGAGTTAAAATAATACGACTTACCTCATCTGCTTTAAATGCTTGAACCGCCATTGCCATTGCAAGATACGTCTTACCAGTACCCGCAGGACCAATTCCAAAGGTAATCATTTGATTTCGAATCGCATCAACGTAAGTCTTTTGACCAATTGTCTTTGGTTTTACTGGCTTACCTTGAACGGTACGACAGATAATATCCTTATCAATTTCTAAAATTTCTTCTTCTTTTTCTTCAAAGACTAACGACAAGGTATAATCTACATTTTGCTCTGTAATCGTCTGATTTCGATTACACTGTTCTACTAAGCTTGTAAGAACTCTAACTGCTTTATTTGCAGCACTCTGCGTTCCTACAATTTTTAGAGCACCTTCTCTTGAAATAATTGTAACATGAAGGCTACGCTCTATTTTCTTCAAATAAGTATCAAAGGGACCAAAAACTTGGCTTTCTAGCTTCGCTGGTACCTCCATTGTTTTTTCAATTAAGCTCATTTGCTTCACCTGACTCTTTATTTTCAATTATATGTTCTGTAATTGGGGCATAGTTTTTCTCATCAGAAATCACAACAAACTTCCCTTTCGCAGTGCATACAGAAGCATCATAATATAATCTGACATCTTTTTCAACTACTTCTAACCCATTTTTTTCTAAATTCTTAAGAAAATTTTGCATATTTTCTTCGATTTTGTCTTTTAGCTGCTCTTTCGTTAATGAAATCGCAACTGGGAAATACTCTCTTGTCTTTAAACTATCAATCCCAACAGGGAAATAAAAATCTCCTAAAATCTTTAATTGCTGCTTCGTTTTGACTAAATCATAGTACTTATACTTTTTATTCATTCCTTTTAGCTTAAATGCTACATCGCCCAGATAAATCTGATAACTATTAAAGCTTCTTCCTGTATAAATTCGATCATTTTGGATTTTTTCTACACAATCTTCATAATCTAGCTTCATCTGTATCCGAATATCCGCATCTGCTCTTACGTAATCATAAGAATCTATCTCTTTATTATCGTTATAAATTGGAATTTCTCCACTTACTAAGACTTGACCCTTTTTTATTGTTTCGCCTTTTTTAACTAATGGAGTTCCACATCTTGTAACAATTGAAATAATTTTCCCATTAGCTCCTGCTACTAAATCTGCCTTTTTACTTTCTTTCGCTTCTACTTTTAAGACTCCATAATTTTCTTTTACTTGAATGATAAGTCTTGTTCCACTGACATATGCCGAAACCCAACTCATTCTTTCATAATTTTCTTTTAATCTTCTTTCTACCTTATCGCAATCAATCGAATTTTTATTCATTCCTTGATAAATTCCTTCTTGCTCTAAAAATTTTATAACTGCTTCATCGGTATACATTAAGTTTCCTTCAATATGAATATCCCAAATATAGGTAGACAAAAAAAATAAAAGAAAAATAGCAAGAAACATCCCTATAAAAAAGGCTTTCTGATGCTTCCATCTCTCAATACAAAAAGGAAGACCGCATTTTCTTTTTATATGTACTAAGCAATGTGTTTTCTGTATAAATGGTCTAATGTTTTTAAAATCATCTAGATAAATAAAGCAAGTTAAATTTTCTCCCCTTCTTACAATATCCCAAACAACAATGCCTCTTAATTGGCATAAATTTAAAAACCGCTCCAAGCTTCCTCTATAAACTTCAATCTGTAAATATCCCCTTATATATTTAATAGGTATAACTCCCTTCACTGATAGTAAATCGAGTCTATGCAACCTGAAATCTGCATCATTTCATTTGTATAATAATCTATTTTTAATTTCTTACCTGTAATAACGACTTGGAGAGTTTTTGCTTGAATACAGATTTCTTCTTCAGTATAGGTAATAATATATCGATAGTTCTCTAAGCAAATCTGTTCTCTACCTGTAATCCACATCACTACAGCACCTAGGCCAATGTCTTTTGGAATCTGTAATGCTGAAACTACCGATTCTTTCTTTAATCTTTTCATGCAGTATTATATGCGAAAAAGAATTTTTTCATTCTATATTGCACGAAAAAAAGCCTCGGGATAAAATCCTAAGGCCTTATAAAGCGTTAATCTACTTAACGATATGCCACTAAAAATTAGTTATATTTACGTTTTCTAGCAGCTTCTGATTTTTTCTTACGTTTTACACTTGGTTTTTCGTAATGTTCTCTCTTACGAATTTCCTGCTGAATGCCAGCCTTTGCACAGTTTCTTTTGAATCTGCGTAAAGCGCTGTCTAAACTTTCATTCTCTTTAACGATTACGTTTGACATAGCTCACACCTAACCTCCCTTCAGTTGTGAATTGTGCTTTTACAACTGGTGGGTAAAATTCATAACACAAAGACTATTATAACATATTTTTTTCATTCGTCAACACCTAAAATGAAATTTTATTTAATTTGTTCAGATAAAACTTCTGAGGCCTTCGCGAATGCGTCTTTAATACCAGAAGCATCTTTACCACCAGCCTGTGCCATATTAGGACGACCGCCGCCCTTGCCACCTACACAAGCAGCAATTGCTTTAATAATATTTCCAGCATGAACACCCTTCTTTTGTGCTTCCTCTGTTACAGTCGCCATTAAATTAACTTTGCCATCTACGGCAGAAGCTAAAATAATTACACCTTCACCTAATTTATCTTTTAATTGGTCACCTAGGTTTCTTAGTCCATTGACATCAGTTCCATCAGCCTGTGCAGTAAGTAATTTCACACCCTTTACTTCTACTACTTGGTTCATAACATCTCCAAGTGCATCCTGTGCTAATTTGCTCTTTAATTTTTCATTTTCAGAAGAAAGAGCTTTTAATTCTGCCTGCATTGCTTCAATCTTAGCTACTAACTTAGAAGGTTCACATTTTGCAACCGTTGCTGCCTGATTCATAGCATCTTCTAAATTCTTATAATATTCAAATACACCCTTACCAGTAAGTGCTTCAATACGTCTTACTCCAGCTGCAATACCACTTTCTGATACAATCTTAAATGTAATAATCTCTGCTGTATTTACAACATGAGTACCACCGCAAAGTTCCTTTGAGAAATCGCCCATATTTACAACACGAACGTATTTTTCGTATTTTTCACCAAATAATGCCATAGCACCGCTCTTTTTAGCTTCTTCTACACTCATTACATTTGTGATTACTGGATTTGCCTTTGCAATTTCTGCATTTACAAGATCTTCTACTTTTTGAATTTCATTAGGAGTCATTGCTGCAAAATGAGAGAAGTCAAAACGTAAATGATTAGCAGTAACTAAAGAACCTGCCTGTTCTATATGTCCACCTAATACTTGTCTTAATGCTGCTTGTAATAAGTGAGTTGCACTGTGGTTCTTGCAAGTGTCTGCACGGTTTGTAGCACATACTTGTAAAGTAGCAGTATCCCCAACAGTGAACATACCTTTAACCACTTTTCCGACATGACCAATTTTACCACCTTTTAATTTAATTGTATCAACGACTTCAAATTCACCATTTTCAGTTTTAATCGTACCAATATCTGCTTTCTGACCACCCATTGTTGCATAAAATGGAGTGTGTTCTACGATAATGGTTCCTTCATCACCATCAGTTAATGCTTCTACTACTTCATCCTTTGTTGTTAATGCAGTAATCTTTGATTCGTCTACTAATTTATCATAACCTGTAAATTCAGAAGTTAAAGCTGGATCTAATTCATCATAAACGGTAGCATCTGCACCCATGTAATTAGTAGTCTTTCTTGCACCACGAGCTTTTTGTCTTTGCTCTTCCATACAAGCATTAAAGCCTTCTTCATCTACTACAAAACCTTTTTCTTCTAAGATTTCAATTGTTAAATCTAGAGGGAATCCATAAGTATCATATAATTTGAATGCATTTGCTCCTGATAAGGTCTTTTCTCCACTCTTATTTAAATCAGCTTCCATTTCAGCTAAAATATTTAAGCCCTGGTCGATAGTTTTAGCAAATTTTTCTTCTTCTTGGCTAATTACCTTTAAGATAAATTCTTCTTTTTCAGCAAGTTCTGGATATCCATCTTTTGAAAGTTCAATAACCTTCTTACCAAGAACTGTTAAAAAACTGCCCTCAATACCAAGTAAACGACCATGACGAGCTGCTCTACGAAGTAAACGACGAAGTACATATCCTCTTCCTTCATTTGAAGGCATGATACCGTCAGATACCATGAAGGTTACAGAACGAATATGGTCAACAATAACACGGATAGAAACGTCTGTCTTATTGCTTTCATTGTATTTTACATGTGCAAGATCACAAACATCATCTAATAAAGCCTTAAATGTATCAATACCAAATACAGAGTCCACATCCTGAACAACTACAGCAAGTCTTTCTAGTCCCATACCAGTATCAATATTTTTATTCTCTAATTCAACATATCCGCCTTTGCCATCGCCATTAAACTGAGTGAATACGTTATTCCAAACTTCCATATAACGGTCACAATCGCAACCTACGGTACAACCTTCTTTACCACAACCATATTTTTCTCCACGGTCATAATAAATTTCAGAACAAGGACCACAAGGACCTGCACCATGTTCCCAGAAGTTGTCTTCTTTACCAAAGCGGAAAATTCTCTCTGCTGGAATATGCATTTGTTTATTCCAAATATCGAATGCTTCATCATCATTTTCATAAATAGAAGGATAAAGTCTATCTGGGTCTAATCCAATAACTTCGGTTAAGAATTCCCAAGACCAATGAATTGCTTCTGTTTTAAAATAATCACCAAAAGAGAAGTTACCTAACATTTCAAAAAATGTTAAATGTCTTGCAGTCTTTCCTACATTTTCAATATCACCGGTACGAATACATTTCTGACAAGTTGCCATACGTGTACGAGGTGGAACTTCCTGTCCTGTAAAATAAGGCTTAAGTGGAGCCATACCTGCTGGGATTAAAAGCACACTATTATCATTATGTGGTACTAATGAATAACTATTTTTACAAAGATGTCCTTTCGTTTCAAAGAAGTCTAAAAACATCTTTCTTAATTCGTTTACACCATATTTCTTCAATGGAAACACGTCCTTTCTCTACTACCTATCCTATACATTGGGAAAGGAGATGTCTTTGACATCCCCTTCTTTCATGTGCTAAAGACTGTATTTACTTATTGTACTGTATTTTTATTTTCAGCGTCCTTTTTCATTCTAAATTTAGCGCCTGCAATACATGCAATTACAATAACAGCGAGTTCAAATACAAACTTTACTCCATACGTTAAAAAGCTTCCTAAGAATCCTGCCATGAAACTCCCTCCTTTTTCTTATAGGATGTTTATTTTATAATAATACAAAACCTACCTATAATGCAAGAAAAACTTTATGAAATTTTAAATTGATGGTATGATTTTTTACCCTTTTTCACTAAAATCGTTCCTTCTGCATCTAAATCATCTACTGTGTAAGTAGCAAATGGATCACTAACCTTTTCTCCATTGATGCTTACTCCGCCACCGCTTACTAAACGTCTAACTTCAGAGTTTGTCTTCGCATAGCCTGCATCCTTAATTAAATCCATAGCTGTTACACCAGCTTCTAATTTAGCTTTGTCATAGACAGTGGTAGGAATATCTGTACTACGTCCACCATTATCAAACATTGCTCTAGCTGCATTTTGAGCTTTAATCGCTTCTTCTTCGCCATGTACAATCTTTGTAATTTCAAATGCTAAAACTTCTTTTGCTTTATTAATTTCAGCACCTTGTAATGCACCAAGTCTTCTTACTTCATCCATAGGTAAGAAAGTAAGAAGTCCTAAACATTCTTCTACTTTAACATCTTCAATGTTTCTCCAGTACTGATAGAATTCATAAGGAGATGTCTTTTCTGGGTCTAGCCATACAGCACCCTTCATGGTCTTACCCATCTTAATGCCTTCACTAGTTGTAAGTAGTTTAAAGGTTAAACCATAAGCTGGTTTGCCTTCCTTACGACGAATTAAATCTACACCACCTAAGATGTTAGACCACTGGTCATTACCACCCATTTCTAGGCAACAACCATATTTACGATTTAATACTAAAAAGTCATAAGACTGCATAATCATGTAGTTAAATTCAAAGAAAGTAAGTCCTCTTTCCATACGCTGTTTATAGCACTCAGCAGTTAACATCTTGTTAACTGAAAAACATGCACCTACATCTCTTAAGAAATCTACATAATTTAAATCTAATAACCAATTGGCATTGTTATCAATAATTGCACTATCATTATCAAAAGAGATAAATCTAGATAACTGTTCATAGAAACGTTTTGCATTGTGGTCAATGGTCTCTTTTGTCATAATTTTACGCATATCCGTTTTACCACTAGGATCCCCAACCATAGTAGTTCCACCACCAAGTAAAGCGATTGGGCGATGTCCTGCTCTTTGCATATGCATCATTGCCATAATTGTTAAGAAATGGCCAGCTGTTAAACTGTCCGCTGTTGCATCAAATCCAATATAAAAAGTGACTTTCTCTTTTCCTAAAAGTTCACGGATTTCATCCTCATGGGTTGCCTGTTCGATAAATCCTCTTTCGACCAGGATGTCATAAACATTTTCTGACATTTTTTCATTCCTCCTGTATAATAACTCTAAATATGTGTATCATAGCACAATGCCTAAAAATATGCAAGTAAATAAGAAAACCCACTAAAAATTTTAGTGGGTTTCTTAGTCAAAATAAGGAAATATGTAAACTATCTCATTCTGCTGAGTGCAGATACAATTGCTTCATAAGTTTTTGGACGTTCTGTCTTTAATTTTTGTTCATTCTCTACATAGTTTCTGTAAGATTCAGCAAAATATTCACTAGGACTTTGAAGTACATAAGCTTTATTTGCTGCGGTATACAATGATTTTTCTTCATCATAAATCTTCTTAAATGCTGGCATACGGTCTACATTACCTGCACGATATCCTAAGAAATGTCCAAGTTCGTGATAAATCGTTGTACCATCATTTTTCTTTAATGTAATAGAACGTGTTGCTGAACTAAAGTATCCGGTGTAATTAACACTTGGATCAATTACTACTTTATAACCTAATTTCTTAAATAAATTCATAACAGGACTTGCCTTTGATGAACTTGCTACCTTTGAAATGTCTGCTGCACCAGATTCAAGTGTTGTTATCGTTGTCTTTACTGTTGTTTTTACAGTTGTTGTAATTGTCTGTACTTTTGATTTTTTCTTTACTGCTGTTTTTACAGTTGTTACAATTGTTGTATCCGTTCTTACTCGGTTATTAGCAGTTGTCTTTGTTGAACTACTTGTCTTTGTACTAACCTTTGTTGTAGTCTTCGTTTTTGCAGCTGCTTTTTTTAATTTTTTTGTTTTCTTTTTTGTTTTTGTTGTCGTTTTCGTTGTTACCTTAGAATTACCAAGAGGTACATCTTCTTCTCCAATATTAACATTCGAATTTACTCCTACATCTTCTGCAATTTCAACAGGAGTTGGAGTTATCATATCTTGAATGCCAGCTCCACTTACTACTACCGACAGTGCAATGGCAGCACAACTTGCTGCTACTAAAATTTTTTCTTTTAACGTATTTTTCTTCATGTTATGCATCTCCTTTTCTATTTCTGTGTATTACCGTTTTTATAAAAGTTTATAAAAAAAAACCGTCTGCAAATTGCAAACGGCTACCATAAACACACTATATATACTTATTCTACATACATATATCTATAAATACGGCAACCGGCTGTCATGGTATATATACTTTAGACCCTTGGCTTTGCGTCCTAACCTTTCGGAAAGTTTGCCTTTTTACTTCTCTGCAGCCATGATACATCACTTTTTATAAAATGTCAACCCTATTTTTTATAAACATTAATCGAATCATCTCCATTCCACTTCGTTGTTGAAATGGTTTTAAAGCTTTTTATCGTATAAAAAACATCGCCTATTTTTTCTGGATACTGTGCTTCTAATCTTACTTCTATTGCCTGTGTGTCATTGATTGTCATTGTAAAATCAGTTTGAACTAAATTTTTTGTTTTTTGTAAATATTCTTTTTTTGTTTTACTACTTTTATAAAGTTCTTGCAGTTTTTCATCAACCTTCGCAATTTCATCTTGTGCTAATTGGTAAGCTTTATAATACTGTGTCGTATGGTCTGCAATCTTTTTACTCATTTTATAATCAGAGGTTGCACTTGTTAGTGTTAACACTGAAAATACCGCTAAGCATACAATTAAAAAGATCAATAAAATCGAAGAAATCCCTACTCCTACTACTGGATTTACAATATTCTTTTTACTCATAATGTTTTCTCCTGTTGTATATGATAGTGGTTATCTTGTTCATAAATCATTTCATCTTCAAAAAATACTTGTACATTTACATATCTCATTTCACTATCCTTCGTATATGAAACTACAACTTTTGCAACAGATGAATCTTTTTTACACTCCATCCAATCTTTATCAAAATAAATCTCATAATTCTTTTCTTCTAATTGGTTTGCATAATTATCGGATTCAAATTTTGCAAAAATACTCTGTGTAATGTTTACAGCATGATTAAGGTTTTCAGACGACTGACTTACCTTATAAGATTTTACAAAAATTTGCAGGCACACACTGCTTGCCAAAGCAAAAAATAAGATTGCGATCATAAGCTCTAATAAAAATAAACCTGATTTTGACTGTCTCATGATTTTTCCTCCAATAAGTGTACTACAACCACTAAATCTCCTGCCTTTATTTGGTATAATCCATTTTCTAATTCTTCAATTGAAAGCCTATTTAGTTTTACAAGGCTTTGACCCATTCCAAGCTTTACTTCATTAGAAGCTTTCGTATAGAGTTCCCACAGCCATCCATCATAGCAATAAACATAAGTAACATATTCTTCGTTATTTACTGTTGAATGAATCAGTAAACTTTGATTTTTTTCAATCGTCGTAACTTCAATTTTACCCATTTCATTATTTTGGCGAATTTTTTCTTCTAAATAGGCAATAGCTGTTCTAGATGAATAATTCTCTTCCATATGATTTACCGTATTTTTATAAACTCTCGCTCCAATCATTACAACGCAAAGCCCAAACGAAGCAAACAATAACAACAGTAATATTACAAACATAAGGTCTGTAATATATTCTCTTCTTCTCATAGCTACATCCCTTCTAACGTTTTAAAACGGTAATATCTGGCATTAAATTTGAACTCTGTGCCGTATAATCTACAAAATATTTCTTTTCATCATAGTCAATACCATAGTATTTTTTTAAATAGTCAAGACTTTCTGGATATCTTCCTTCTAATGCATAACATTGTACTGCACTACGGCGAATGGAATTTTGTAAATTTTCAAGTTGTTTTTCATCACTTGTCTGTTGAATCGAAGAAATTCCATAATACAAAAATACAATCATTAATAAAAATACAATCATCGTCAATAAACTTTTTCGCTTCATATTGCCTCCTTATAAATTAGAAATAATTCCTACTAAAGGCAACATAACGGATAATAAAATCATTCCTACTACAATAGAAACAATAATAATCATGGTAGGCTCAATCATGGAAATCATTGACTGTATCTTTGAAAATGCCTCTTCTTCATATTGATCTGCTACTTTTTCTAAAGCTTCATCCATTACTCCTGTCTGCGATGCTATCTGAAGCATACGTGCCTGCATTCCTGTAAAAATTAAAGCCTTATTCATTGCAACACTAAATAATTCTCCTTCATCACTTAAAGACTGACAAGCTTTAATCTTTTCTTGTAATCGTTCATTTTCCACTAAAGAATAAAGCATCTTTAAGCTGTCATCGGTATCTAAACCGCTTTTTAAAGCCATCGATACTCCATCTGCAAATCTAGCTAGTGCAATCTGGTCTGTAATTTGACGAAACATTTTAAAATGGCTTGCTAAATTTAATGCCATCTGTCTTCCTTTTTTTGTAAAACGAAAATATAGAAAAGCTAGAATAAGAATGACTAAAATGGCTAAAAACACAAGATTATATCGACTTAATGTAAGCCCCATCTGTAAGGTCACTGCTGCCATTCCACTCATTGAAGTTCCAAGCTGTTCATAAACTTGATTAAATACTGGCATAACCTTAATAATTAAGGTAAAAATAATTACTCCCATCATTATTACCATCATAATTGGGTAGGTTACCGCATTCTTTATACTTTTAGAAATACTCTCTTGTGTCTCATAATATTTTGCAACCGAGGTCATTACTTCATCTAATCGTCCAGATTGCTCTCCAATTTCTACTAGGTTTAAAACATAGTCTGGAAACTTCTGTGTCTTTTTTAAAGCTTCAAAAAAAGATTCTCCAGTCTGTAATTGCTCATAAATTATCTGTAGCATTTGTTTTTCTTCATCATCTTTGCTTTCTTCAATCATAATGGAAATTCCCTCTTCTACTGGAATTCCTGCATGTATAACCATACCCATTTGCGTTCCAAATGATACCAGTTCGTTATTTGTCAATTTCTTTTGCATGAAACATCCTTTCTGTCGTTAATGTACATATTTTTCTGTATAATTGGTTTCATCGCTAATATAATTTAGCGTATCCTCATCATCTGCTGACGATGCAAAGGTTGGGTCCATCATTCTCCATTTATTTCCATCGAATTGAATGACCTTATCAATCCATCCCTTTTCTTTTGTATAAACACTAATCCAAGCATGATAAATATCTCCGGTATAGCCAATAACTAGCTTTGACGGAATCCCGCGACTTCGAAGCATTGCCGTCATAAGCGCTGCATAATCAAAACAAATCCCCGTCTTTGTCTTTAACGTTTCATCTACTACTGGAAGATAACCAGACTGTACGTTTTCTGCCTTATCATAATCATAGGTAATATTTTTTATTACATAATTATAGATGGTTTGTATGGTCTCTAATGTATCTTTTTTATCAACATCTAATTGACTTGCTTTTTTTACTGCTTTACTCTTTTTATTAAAGTTTACATATTGATTCGGATATAAAAATGGTAAAACCTCATCGTCTAATGAAATCTCTAAGGTTTCTGTCCACAAAAATCCATATTCTGTATCTTGAACATTTTCATAGACTGCAACCGTATAACTACCAGAGCCACAAATAAACGGAATAACCGCTTGTTCCTTTGATTTTATATAATATCGATAATCCACAGCATCTACACCAGTTACCTGTACTAGTGCATTATTTGCACTGCCGCTATAACTAGCAATCATATATCCTTGTGTCTTATTACTAATATCAATTGTAACAGGAGATTGCCCTATCACTTCTTTTCCTGTTGCAACAGGCTCTAATACTCCTGGCTTATAATCCTTTATTTCCTGGGTTTCTTTTGCCACAGATGCACTCTTAGTTTCGCTTTCACCAGAAGAATTACAAGCAGATAAAAAGAAACTAATTATTAGTAAAAATAAAATGATTTTTCTTTTGTTCATCGCTAACTCCAAATTTTATTTATTTTTTAAGTATAGCAATTGTTTTGTAAATTTTCAACCTTGAATCTATCAGAGATTCTTGTTATACTCGATAATGAGAAATATTACCCCCTTAATTTAAAGAAAGGATAGACTATGAAAATTATTGATTTTAAAAGTTCAAATTGTCGCAGTTGTTTTCGATGTGTACGTGGATGCGACGTAAAAGCAATCAGCTTTAAAAATCAAAAAGCTGAAATTATGGACGATTTATGCATTCTTTGTGGAGCATGTGTAAAGGTTTGTCCACAAGATGCTAAAATTTATTTAAGTGACCTTGCAAAAGTAAAGCAAATTTTAAGTTCTTCTAACAAGGTCATTGCTTCTATCGACCCCTCATTTGATGGAGCCTTTCCTGGAAGTAGTGCAGGTCAAGTAATTACTGCATTAAAGAAATTAGGTTTTTCTGAAGTTCGTGAAACTTCTGAGGCAGCAAGCTTAGTTACTTATGAGTATTCTAAATTAATGGAAAATAATGACAAAAACATCATTAGCTCTTGCTGCCCAAGTATTAATCGCTTGATTGAAACTCATTTTCCAAGCCTTTTACCAAACCTAGCTCCTATTGCTTCTCCTATGATTTTACATGGTCGTTATCTAAAATCCTTATATGGAAAAGATACCAAGGTTGTCTTTATTGGACCTTGTATTGCAAAAAAAGATGAAGCAAATCAACAAAAAAACGGACATGCAATTAATGCCGTTTTATTATTTGAAGAAGTCGATAAGCTTTTAGAACAAAACCATATCTCTCGAACAGATATTGAAGAATCACTTCCTGACAATCCATCTCCTAAAGTTAATACACTTTATCCAATTAGTGGTGGTATTATCAGTGCAATTAAAACAAGTAACTATTTCCCAAATAATTACCGTATGGTTCGCGCAAATGGATTAAAAAATAGTATTCAATTTTTTAAAGAATTATCAGAAGGTGGATTTGAACGTTGTTTTATTGAAGCAAATGCTTGTCTATGTAGTTGTATCAATGGACCAGGTTCTTTAGCTAAAAAATCCCGTTTTAAAAGACGCCTTATTATTGAAGATTCTACAATTAATGAATCTGTTAGCAAGGATTACATTCATGAACTTGCAAAGAATATTTCCATTGAACAAAGCTTTTTACCAAGTCCTATCAATCTTCCATTTCCAACTGAGGAAGAGATTCAAAGCATTTTAAAATTAACGGGTAAGGATAATCCAGATAAATTATTAAACTGTGGTGCCTGTGGATATGCTACTTGTCGTGAAAATGCAATTGCTGTTTTCCAAGGAAAGGCAAATGCAAAAGTATGTATTCCATATTTACAAGAAAAAGCTCAGTCTCTTTCTAATCTCGTTATGGATACAACGCCAAACCTTGTTATGATTATTGATGAAAATATGCAAATTCAAGAATTTTCTCATTCCTGTGAAAAACTATTTGGTGTATCAACAGAAAATGCACAGGGGATGGATTTAATTGAAATTTTAGATACGACAGATTATGAATGGGTAATTGAAAATAAAAAGCATCTTCGTGGTAATAAAGTCGAATTAGACGAATATGGTAAAACCTTCCTTCAGGATTTAACCTACATACCAGACCAAAATGCGGTTCTAGCTATTTTAATTGATATTACAAAACAAGAAGCCCAAGCAAAAGAAGCTTATGAACAAAAAATAAAGACTACAGAAGCTGCGGAAAAAGTCATTGAAAAGCAAATGATGGTTGCTCAAATGATTGCTGGCTTACTTGGTGAAACCACTGCAGAAACGAAAGTAACTTTAAATAGACTCTGTCGAACAATGCTAGATGAACAAGAAAGTGGTGAGCACAATGTTTAGTGTAGACATGGCTTATAAAAGTATGAATAAATACAAAGAAGAGCTTTGTGGTGATAAGGTTGAGTTATTGACTACCGACGATTCTCATATTATGATTTTAGCAGATGGTATGGGAAGTGGGGTCAGGGCAAACATCTTAGCTTCTATGACTTCTAAAATTTTAGCTACAATGTTGTTAAATGGAGAAACCATTGATGAATGTCTATCCACTGTCGTCTCTACTCTTCCAATTTCTCCTGAAAACAATGAGGCCTATACAACGTTTACGGTTTTACAAGTCTATGACAATGGAAACGCCTATTTGGTTGAATTTGGAACGCCTTATACGATTTGTATGCGTGGTGGAAAACGTTTTAAACTGCCTAAAACTGAACGTATTATTGAAGGCAAAAAAATCTATGAGAGTCGCTTTAAAGTTAAAAATGGCGATACTTACGCAATGCTAAGTGAAGGTTGTTTTCTATCTGAAATTACGAAAAAATATAATTGGACTTTAGAAGAAGCAATGGATCTTATTGAAGACTGCTTAAAAACAACCCATGCAGCCAAAAGACTCGCAAATCAAATTGTACAAGAAAGTTGTTACTACTATTATCAAGAGTGTGAAAACGATGTAACTGCTGCTGTTATGCGTGTTCGTAACTATCACAAGGTTAAGCTGATGACTGGTCCGCCAAAATTTAAAGAAAACGATGAAGCAGCTGTTCACGAGCTTATGAAAGGACATGCTTTTCGTATTGTCAGTGGAGGAAGTACTGCTGAAATTGTAGCTAGAATTACTGGCAATCCTGTCATTCCTAAAAATGACCCCCATCCAGATCCTGATATTCCTCCAATGTCCTCAATTAAAGGAATTAATCTCGTTACCGAAGGCGTTATTACGTTAAACCGTGTAGTTGAAATTCTAGAACAATATGTTCAAAATGAAGAACTAGACGACGACTTCTATCTTGAACTCGATAAAGGAAATGGTGCAACTCGTATCGCTTCTAGATTAATTGAAAACTGTACTGATTTAGATTTCATCATTGGTCAAGCAATTAATCCCGCTTACCAAGATGCACATCTTTCCTTTGATCTTGCTGCAAGAAAACAGCTCTGTAGACGAATTAAAGAGTTGATGAGACAGATGGGTAAAAAAGTTACGATGTTATACTACTAAACAATTCTTCCTCTCTTTATTAATAAAAGGGAGGGAGTACTTGACATTTTGAAATTATTCCTATATAATTACCAGCGGTAATTATCTATGGTAATTAATTACACAACGAAAGGAGTTTTTATGACTGAGGATAAAATCAAAAAAATGTTAGATGCCTGCTATCTTGCAAAAAGGATTCGTGAATTACTTCCACCACTTCCGGAAGGCGTTAAGCCAGCGTATATTCAATATATGGATATCATTCACAGGCTACAAAAATATAATGAACAAATAAAAATCTCAGATATTAGTGATGAACTGCGCCTACCAAGACCAGGAATCACAAGAACCGTTAAAGAAATGGAAAAAAAGGGATATCTTTACAAATATGCGTCGAAGGAAGATGGTCGAATTACGTATATTGCTATCACAAAAAAAGGGGAAGAATTATACGATAAATACGATAAAAACTATTACAGCAGACTGTTAAACTATTTAGATGATATTTCAGATGCAGATGCAGACTGCATGATTCAAACCATTGAAAAATTTTATAAAGTTATGAGAGAAAGGAAGGTTGATATTGAATAATTTAAAATCAGATTTTACTAGTGGAAGTATATTAGGAAAGCTACTACCATTTATGGCACCAATACTTGGTGCATTAATTCTTCAAGCTGCTTATGGTGCCGTAGACCTTTTAGTGGTAGGTAGATTTGGAACAACATCTGGACTTTCAGCAGTATCTACAGGAAGTCAAGTATTAAATTTAGTTACTTTTGTAGTGACTCAGTTTGCAATGGGGATTACCGTTTTAATTGCACGATATATCGGAGAAAAAAAGACTCAAAACATTGGTTCCTTAATCGGCGGTTCCATTCTTGTTTATGCAATCATTTCGGCAGTCCTATTTGTTATTTTAATTGGATTTTCACATCAGATTGCAATACTTATGCAAGCACCAACAAAAGCAATTGATTTAACCTCAACTTATATACGCATCTGCGGTGGAGGTATCTTTTTTATTGTTGCATACAATTTACTTTCTGCAATTTTTAGAGGTCTTGGAGATAGTAAATCTCCATTATTATTCGTCGCCGTTGCTTGTATTGTTAATATTGTAGGTGATTTAATTTTAGTTGCCGGATTTCATTTAGATGCAGCCGGTGCGGCAATCGCAACTGTACTTGCTCAAGCAATCAGTGTAGTATTTGCATTATTTTTACTTTTAAAGAGACAGTTATCATTTAAAATTACCAAAAAAGATTTTAGAATTAATACACATTGTATCAGAGCATTAAAGATTGGTCTACCACTTGCCTTACAAGAATGTTTGACACAGATTTCATTTCTTGCACTTTGTGCATTTGTCAACAGACTAGGATTAGAAGCTTCTTCTGGATATGGTGTTGCTTGCAAGGTTGTTAATTTTGCAATGTTGATTCCAAGTTCACTTATGCAATCTATGGCATCTTTTGTATCTCAAAATATCGGTGCGGGTAATAAAAAAAGAGCCAAACAGGCGATGTTTACCGGTATGGGCGTAGGACTTGCAGTAGGTTGTATCGTCTTTGTTTTTGTACTATTTAAGGGTAATCTTTTAACTGGAATTTTTACAACAGATGCAGTTGTCGTTCAAAAAGGATATGATTATCTAAAAGGATTTGCACTTGAAACAATTGTAACAGCAATTTTATTTAGTATGGTTGGTTATTTTAATGGAAATGATAAGACCATTTGGGTTATGATACAAGGACTAATCCAAACATTACTTGTACGTTTACCATTGGCATATTATATGAGTATACAACCGAATGCTAGCCTTACAAATATTGGATTTGCAGCTCCAACAGCAACCATATTCGGTATTATTTTAAACGTACTCTTCTACATATGGATGAATAAAACAGATAAAAATAACTAAATAATCGGAGGGATTATCCTCCGATATCTTTTCTATAGTCCTTCTTTTGCTGCAAGCATCTGGTAAATCAAATCAGCTGTGCCTTCATGACCAAGTACAGAACTATTAATACATAAATCATAACTCTTTAAATTACCCCAACGCTTGTCTGTATAATGATTATAATAGCTTGAACGTTTCTTATCAATTTTAATCATAAGCTCTTTTGCTTTCGCTTCGGTAATGTTATTAATTTCCATTAAATAAGGAATTTTATCTTCTACATTACCACTAATA
>CABUZU010000025.1 GCA_902496125.1 uncultured Lachnospiraceae bacterium | reverse complement strand
TTGAGGCAAAAGTTCCTCAATGTCGTAAGAGAAGCACCTGCACATTCTCTACGTTAATTAGTTTAAATGCGGCTCTTATGTCTGCCTAGTTCATAAGATGTCTGAGTTTAGACCGTATAGTAGAAATGCAATCCGCTCGCCTAAAGCGAGCTGGCATCGCAAGATGTCTGTTGGAAGCACGTGACTTTAGTCATGTGAGGCTTCACGGAACGGAGACTTTATTATATAAAAGAGCATGGACGAAAAGGATGTGGATTTTACTAAAAAGTTACTTTACAAATTCTAAAATAAAAGTTATGATTCTTTTATAAAATATTTTATAAAAGAGGTATAATGATGGGGAGAGCAGAAAAAAAGAATATTACAAAGTCTAAAATTGTAAATTATATCATAAATAATCAAACGTCTTCGAAAGTAGAACTATCAAAAAATTTGAATTTAAGTATGCCAACCGTACTTTCGAATGTAAATGACCTGCTTGAAAGTGGAATTATTATTGAAAGCGGTGAATATAAGTCTACAGGGGGCCGTAAGGCAAAGCGAATCAGTGTAAATTCATCGTACTGTTATGCGTTAGGAATTGTAATTACAGCGAATCATTTAGGTATGGTTTTAGTTAATTTAAATTATGAAGTTGAGAAGGTAGAGCGTGTTCGCTTTAAGTTTTCATCCGATATGTCATATGGAATTGAATTATCAAAAAGAGCGGATGAATTTTTAAAAGATGTGAAGGATAAAAATAAAATTTTAGGAGTGGGAATCTCTATTCCTGGAATCATTAACAGAGAAGAACATTTGTTAATAAAGTCTCATACCTTACAGGTTGAAAATTACAGTTTAAGTTTTCTAGAACAAGCCTTTTCCTATCCAGTATATTTTGAAAATGATGCAAATGCAGCAATGTTAGCAGAAGATTTAAACAAATATAAAGATGCCATTTATCTTTCACTAAATAATACATTAGGTGGAGCGTTTTGTATTGATGGAAAGCTATTTTCAGGACAAAATCAAAAGGCCGGTGAATTTGGACATATGATTTTAGTGCCAAAGGGTCGTAAATGTTATTGCGGAAAAGAAGGTTGTGCAGATGCTTATTGTGCAGCAAGTGCTCTTACTGATGATACGAAAGAATCTTTAGAACAATTTATGATGCAAGTAAGTAAAGGAGATAAAACGGTTGAACAAAAATGGGATAGCTATTTAGAAAATCTTGCGATATTGATTTCAAATTTACGTATGGCATATGACACGGATATCATTTTAGGAGGAGAGGTAGGAGGATATCTTTCCGATTATATGATTCCACTAGGTGAAAAGATTTTAATGTACAATGGATTTGACCATGATGTTCGATATTTGAAGAATTGTTCTTATAAAAGGGAGGCTTCTGGAGTAGGCGTTGCAAAGCATTTCTTTTATGACTTTATAAAAAAATTATAAAAAATGATGATAGATAAAAATCCTTGAAATGAAAAACATTTCAGGGATTTTTTTATTTTATTAATTATGCATAAAAAAAGGAAATAAATATTGTGCAATAGGTAGAATTGAACAAAAATCGTTGACAAATGAATCAACTTGAGCAATAATGTAATTACTTTAATAAAAGATTTAATAAAAGTTTATAAAAAAGAAAATCAATGGAGGTAAAAAGTATGTTACAGCAAGTGATGATTAACCCAGGAGAAATTATTTTTAGAGAGGTAGAAGTACCAGAAGTTAAGAAAGATCAAGTGTTAGTTAAGATTATGAATATTGGTATCTGTGGTTCTGACATCCACGTATATCATGGAAAACATCCTTTTACAAAATATCCAGTAACACAGGGCCATGAAGTGTCTGGTGAAATTACAAAGCTTGGAGAGGATGTTACTCAGTTTCATGTAGGACAGAAAGTAACAATTGAGCCTCAAGTATATTGTGGTCATTGCCATCCATGCCGTCATGGAAAATACAACCTTTGCGAAGAATTAAAGGTAATGGGCTTTCAAACCACTGGAACAGCATCTGAATATTTTGCTGTAGATGCTTCTAAGGTAACCCCAATTCCAGAAGAGATGTCTTATGAAGAGGGTGCGATGATTGAGCCATTAGCAGTTGCAGTTCACGGAGTAAAACAAGTTGGGGATGTAAAGGGAATGAATATTGCAGTTCTTGGAGCAGGTCCAATTGGAAATTTAGTTGCACAAACAGCTAAGGGAATGGGTGCAAATAAGGTAATGATCACAGATGTCAGTGACTTAAGATTAGAAAAAGCAAAAGAATGTGGAATTGATGTATGTGTGAATACAAAAAATAAAGACTTTGGAGAAGCAATGGTTGAAGCTTTTGGACCAGATAAAGCCGATGTTATTTATGATTGTGCTGGAAATAATATTACAATGGGTCAGGCAATTAAGTATGCAAGAAAAGGTAGTGTAATTGTTTTAGTTGCTGTTTTTGCTGGAATGGCAGAAATTGATTTAGCAGTAGCAAATGACCATGAATTAGATATTAAGAGTACAATGATGTATCGTCATGATGATTATGTAGATGGAATTAAATTAGTTAATGATAAAAAAGTTCATTTAAAACCATTAATTTCAAAGACCTTTGCATTTAAAGATTATTTAAAGGCATATCAGTATATTGATGAGAACCGTGAAACAACAATGAAGGTAATAATCAACGTTCAAGAATAATAAGGAGTAATGATGAATACAGGGATGGAAAACAATACAAATGGAAAGGTGCCATTAATTAGTAAGATAGCTTATGGATTTGGAGATGTTGGATGTAATTTTAGTTGGATGTTTGTCAGTAATTTCCTTATGATTTTTTATACGGATGTGTTTGGAATTAGTATGGCAGCGGTATCAGCACTGATGTTGTTCTCAAGATTTTGGGACGCGATTAATGACCCGATTATTGGAGGACTAACCGATAAAACCAAAACAAGATGGGGACGTTATCGTCCGTGGTTGTTAGTTGCAGCGCCAATTACCGCGATTTTATTGATGCTTACATTTTGGGCACATCCAGATTGGTCGGATACATCAAAAATCATTTATATGGTAATTACCTATTGCCTGTTGGTATTAGGATATACTTGTGTAAATATTCCGTATGGAACGCTTTGTGGAGCGATGACACAAGATATTGACGAACGAGCTAAAATTAATACTTCACGTTCTGTTTCTGCAATGGTTGCAATTGGAATCATTAATATTGTTACCGTTCCATTGATTAGTAAGTTAGGTAGTGAAAATGCGAAAAATGGATATTTATTTGTAGCAATCATTTATGGATGCATTTTTGCAGCATGTCATTTCTTCTGCTTTGCGAAGACAAAAGAAGCAGTGACCATTCCAGAAAAGGAAAAGATTTCTGTTAAAGTGCAGTTAAAAGCAGCCTTACAAAATAGACCATATTTATTGGCATTGGTTGGACAAGTACTATTTGGTTTTACATTATATGGAAGAAACGCCGATGTTTTATACTATTTTACTTATGTAGAAGGAAATGCTTCCTATTATACCACCTATTCCATGTGTATTATTATTCCTTCCATTATTGGTGCCGCATGTTTCCAACCTGTATTTCGTAAATTAAATAATAAAGGAAGAACCGCTTCACTCTTTGCATTATGCACAGGAATTTCAATGATAGCTATGTTTTTCTTTAATGTAAAAGAATCCGCAATAATTTTTTATTTCCTTTCAGGGGTTACACAATTTTTCTTTTCTGGATTTAATACTGCAATTTATGCGATTGTTCCAGATTGTGTAGAATATGGAGAATGGAAAACTGGACTTCGAAACGATGGTTTCCAGTATGCATTTGTTTCACTAGGAAATAAAATTGGAATGGCGATAGGTACTGCATTACTTGCAGCTCTTCTAGGAAAATATGGATATGTTGCAAATCAAGCACAAAATTCTATTGTACTTAGTATTATGAAACATTCCTTTACTACGATTCCAGGAATCCTTTGGATTGTAACAGCAATAGTACTATTCTTTTATCGTTTGAACAAAAAACGCTATAATGAAATTGTAGATGATTTAAAAAATAGAAAAGCCGGTAGGAATTAATCCTATCGGTTTTTTGTAATTTTAAATAAGATAAGAAAAAGAACCTTCACTATGGTGGACCCTGGATAGTAAAGGTTTTTTTCTAGAAAGTAACTTTTTCAAAAGAAGCTTATAGTATTGACTAAAAATAGTATAACAGATTTATAGAATAAAATCAATACGAAATTACTAAATTTAGATAGGGGAGGCGTTTTTTAAATTCCCATCATTACAAGTAATAGAGTAATTTCTATAATACTAAGTAAAATTGAAATACTATCTGCCGCACTTGCCATTCCTTCATTTCCACCGCATAAACCTGTAAATACTGGAGCAACTACGCTCATTGGAGCAAAGCAGATAATTACTAATGTTTGGCGAATAATTAAATCAAACGGTAGACAAAAATAAAATATTGAGGCAAAAAATAGGGAAGATATTTGTCTAATTGAAATAATTTTAACAATGCCTAATAAATAAGAGGAATTTAGTTCAATCTTAAATAATAATCCAATCATAAACATGGCGATAAATGTATTGGCCGAAGCAGCAGGAGATATAAAAGTTATGATTTCATTTGGAACCCTAATTTTTAATAAGGATAAAAAAATCATAAAAAGGTATGTTATTAAAGGAACACTGGAAATAATTCTTTTAAAAAATGTTAAAATATTAAATGAATTTTTTTTATCCGATAAATATTCAGCTGTAATGGCGTAAGTTCCGCCAGTACACATAATACTATTTCCAGCATCGAACATACAAGCAGTAATGCTCCCCATAGTAGGAAGAAAACTCTGTATATAGGGAAGACAAAATGCTCCAATATTATATGCAGGAAGACAGTTCATAAATGTTGCAGTTTCAGAAGGCGATTTTCTTTTGGTAATTATAGCTCCAATCACAATCATAATTATATTAGTAATAATACCTAAAAAAATTAATATTAGCATGGAGTAGTCTAAAAAACTAGTTTTAGAAAAATTGGTAATAATTGTGCATGGAAGAGTAATATACATTAAGATTTTCTTAGTAACCGTTCCTGCCTCATCTGATAAAAATTTAATGTGGTGTAAATACATTGCTAGAAAAATGACAGATACAAGAGCAAGTGCTCGTAATAAAACATTTCCCATTTCATCCTCCTGTTTAAAATTGTTTTGACTAAAAGTTACAAATGTGTTATCGTTAGTGATAATAATTAATATGTGAGGTAGCACAATGAAAGATACTACGACAAATACTTCTAAAGAACCCAATGTTCAATCTGTTAGCAGAGCTATTCAAATTATAAAGTGTTTTAAACAACAACCTTCATTAAATCTTACTGATATTGGAAATTTAGTAGGGCTTCATAAATCCACAGCTTATGGAATTATTACAACATTAAAAAATGAAGGCTTTCTTGAGAAAGATGAATCAACAGGTAATTATCGCCTTGGGTATGAGCTTTTTGATTTAGCAGCGTGCTATGAAATTAATATAAGGAAGGTAGCAGCTCCTTATATAACTGAACTTAGCAATTTAACACAAGAAACAGTAAATCTTGTTATTCCAGATGATAACTGTGTGGTATATGTTGATAAATGTGAAAGCAAACATCCAATGAGAATTAGCACAAGAATAGGAACGAAACTTCCAATGTACTGTACAGCAGTAGGTAAGTGTATTTTAGCTAGTTATAATAATAAGGATATTGTTTCACAAATTTTAGACCGAACACAATTAATTCAGTGTACACCGAATACTCACACACGTAAAGATGTTATCATGCAGGAGTTAGAAGAAATTCGTAAACAAGGATATGCGATCGATGATGAAGAACTTGAACCAGGTTTACGTTGTATCGCCGCTCCTATACTTAATTCCATTGGTCATCCGGTTGCTGCAATTAGCTGTTCAGCACCTATTATTCGTATGAATAAAAGCATGATGAATCAATATATTTATGAAGTAAAAGATATTGCGAATCGAATATCTCATGAATTATACAGTGTCAATATTACATTATAAGTCAAAAAAACCTGCCAAAGCTATGCAATGGCAGGTTTTTTTAGACTAATTATGGGATAATTATATTATTGAACACGTGCCTGGAATTGTGCAGCTTTGCTGTCAAGATATTCAAGCTGTTCTTTTGATAATCTAGAACCAGGATTTTGTGTCAAAATCTCATCGATTCTATTTACAATACGTCCATATAGTTCGGAGGTATCGGTACATATTCTACGTCTTGTTTCAATTTCAGGATACCATACTTCATCCATGAAATTATCAAGTGTGTTGTCTGTAGTTAAATGTTGACCACCAGCGCCTACTTCACGAATTAATTCAATATCAACATCGCCTTGTACACCACGACAATAACTCTTAATACCATTAATTCTATCGTTTGCCCATACTACAGCCGCAGGGCAGATGCTGTTACAATGATCATGTAAGCCCATATCGTGGATAATATTTGCTTTCGATAACATGGTAGATAAGATTTCATAAGAAATTTCAGCCGCTGCTTGTTGATCGAATGTTTTAACATCCGTAGTACCACAAGTACCATAGAATGGAAGGTTATAGTAATCAGCCATTTCAGAAGAAGCAGCAACCATCATATGAAATTCAGGGCATGCATAAGATGCAATTGTGGACTTCATATCGATGATGGAAGGCATAGAACCTGCAATGTAAGGAGCACCTTCTCGAATACACTGTGTGATAACTAAACCTGCTAAAATTTCTGAGAAGTTTTGAGCAAGAGTAGTAGGACGGTCCTGAGGAGCGGTGCCTCCCATCATACAATAAGGCATATATACAGTCGGAATATTATTAGATGCTACAACATATAATTTTTCCGTACTTTCTAAAGGATGGGTTAATGGTGGAATCGGTTCGCAATAGTTGAAGATAAAAGGTTCTTTTTCTAATGCTTCATGACTACCTTTTAAGTGTGCTGCAATATCTATGATTTCCTGTAAAGCATCAATATCATTAGTAGAGAAATTGATAACTTTTTCCATATACTTACAAGATTCAATAAAAGCCATTTGAGATTGAATCTGAGGGGCAACGTCTTTTATCAAACCTACAGATAATACGAAATCAATGTTTTCGCAGTTTGAAGCAATTTTACACATGGTTTCAATGTCTTTTAATAACATTGGGCGTGCTTGGTTTGTTTTATAATCAACAATTTCAGCCATATCATTATGGGTACCAAAATATACGCGATTAGTTCCGTCAATTTTAATTAATTCTTTGCCTTCTAAAGAGTACAATTTAATCTCTTTTGGGCAAACATCTAAAGCCCATTTTACTAATGAACGAGGGATTCTAGTCATTCCATCTGCATCTGGTTTTACACCATGCTCAGCTAATTTAGCAAGAGTGCGTTCACCAGTAATCTTCATACCAATGTCTTCTAAAATCTGTAAAGCACCTTCGTTAATTTTTTCTTTCATCTCTGGAGTTAAGATGTTGAATTCAATATTTCGTTCGATATCGTAAGCACGAGTCTTCATAATTCTACCTCCCTTTCAACCCACTTGAAAATATAATTCCTACAGACAATTATCTCTCGTCTTCACGAAGATATTTGTTTAATTCTTCTACAGAAAGTCCATCTAAGCATAAATCAGCAAGTGTATAACCTGTAGAGCATAAATCCCTCTTTAAAATAGCTTCTGCTAAAACAATCATAGAATCAATTACTGGAGTAGGTACGCCATATTGTCTGCCGAGTTGGCTATATACGTTACAACCAATTGGAATATCTTCTGTGATATAACGGTTTTCCATAGTAAAAGGACCAGTACCATACTGAATTGGATCTTGTTCGTCAAATGGGATTACATAGTCAAGTCCCATATATTCTTGACCTAAAACATTTTCTCTTGAGAAGAAATGCTCTTTCTTATAAGGCTGAATGCTAATCTTCATCGCTTTAGCTAAAGCAACTTCTTCTTCGTAGAAGCTATATTGAACTTCTGAAATACCTTCACAATAAGCATGTGAATAGATGGAGAATTTCTTCTTATCATCGCCGAAAATACGACCGAAGTTTTGCATGGTTGATACGCCTAAGATTGCACCTGGGCAATGAAGTACAGGGTTAACATTCGATAAAGCGGTATCAAGAACAGTTTCAGCTGCAACAGGACCGTCACCATAAGTTACTGCGTCAAAGGATGGAAGATATTTAGATGCTTCAATAAATGCATCGGTATCCTTAGCAGGCATCGCTGCACCACGAAGGGTAATTGCACGATAGTAAACTTTAACACGGTTAGTAGGAAGTTTGCCAGCCATATCAATACGGCTGCCATAAGTAGAAGAGGACCATCCACCAATAATAACTTTAGCCTTGCAGCCAGCTTCTTTCATCATTTTATGAAGTAATAAAGTTCCAAAGTTATCAGGGAATAACATAATAACTTGTCCATCTTCTAAATGAGGAATCATTTTTTCGAACATCGGTTTATGACCGAATACAGTTGTACCTATAACAATAATGCCAGCTCCTTTAATCGCTTCAGCAACATCGGTAGTAACTTTTTCGAAATAAGCCTGACCTTCACGTTGGAATCCGTATAGGTTCATCTGTTCACCATAAAAACGAATACCAGCTTTGTCGATATTACGAAGAGAATTTGTAGCAAATGGCATAACGTCACAGAGACGAACTTTCTTTCCACCTAATGCACAATCTGCTGCAATTGCTTTACCAACGTTACCACCGCCTAATACTGCGATCGGCATATCCTTTAAATACTCCATATTAGCCATAATTATATCCTCCTTATAAACTATAAATTTTAAGACTAATTAACAGGAACGCTTGTGATGTAATCATGATTACAATAATGCTAAAAAAATATTAAATTTACGAAGATTCTTTTTTATCCAGCTCATAATAAATAGAATCCGTGTAATTTAGATTAAAGTAATAGATTATTCGTATTCTTTGAATAATTCTTCAAAAGGTTTAATGTCTCCGATTACATGATATACATGTTCTTCACCAGGGAATATTCCTTCTTTAATTTCTTTATTGTACTGTTTGTAAGCTTCTACGATAATAGGAGCAAGTTCTGCATACTTTTTAATAAATTTAGGAGTAAATGCTTCAAATAATCCTAATGTATCTGCAAAAATTGTTAATTGACCATCGCACTGAGCACCAGCACCGATTGATAAAACTGGAATTGGAAGTTTCTTTGCAATAAATGCAGTTATTTCTGGTGGAACTGCTTCAACTAATAGTAAGGTTGCACCTGCTTCATATACAGCAATTGCATCTTCGATAACCGCTCTAGCACTTTCTACGGTACGTCCTTGTGCTTTATGACCACCTAAGATTCCAGAAGATTGAGGTGTTAATCCAATATGTCCACATACGATAATGCCTGCACTACGAATCGCTTTGATCTGTTCAACCACACATTTACCACCCTCAAGTTTAATGGCATCAGTTGCACCTTCTTTTAAGAAACGAACTGCATTTCTAACAGCATCTTCTGGGCTTGCTTGATAAGAACCAAAAGGCATATCTCCAACAACAAAGGTATTAGGAGCACCTCTTCTTACAGATTGACAATGTGCAATACAATCATCCATAGTAACAGGAATTGTACTGTCATATCCCATATCAACCATTCCTAGAGAATCTCCAACTAAAATCATATC
Source organism: uncultured Lachnospiraceae bacterium (assembly GCA_902496125.1). Classification (GTDB taxonomy): domain Bacteria; phylum Bacillota; class Clostridia; order Lachnospirales; family Lachnospiraceae; genus TWA4. The sequence continues at coordinate 10,089 of CABUZU010000025.1, read as the reverse complement.
AATGCCTGCTTGTTCTGTAAAAGAAGCGTATGGTGCATCATAAGCAGTAATCCACGATATCTTTTCGCCGGTTTCTTTCATTTTGTAAAGGTCTTGAATTGATTTTTTCTTAGCCATATGTAACCTCCTTAGTTATTTAATTATTTGATAATAATGAAAAGTCATCATGATTAGTTCTTGAAATCAGTATATATGATTTATTTTATTTGTCAATAATTTTTGAAGAAAATATTACTTTTTGTGGATTTGTCATCATGATTACTTCGTTTGAGAGACGAAAAACTGTCAAATATTACGGATTGTAAATCATAAATGTATAGTTTATAATGAAATAGAAAAAAGTTAACTGACAATTTTTGCGATGCAGGTTGTTTGAAAACAAGATAAAGAAATTCTGTAATACAGAACAATATAATATTATATTTTAAAATAGCGGAATCCAGCTCGACTTCATTCAATAATATGGTATGAAGTTTCCGCATTTTTCAAAATAGTTGTAAAAAATACAAATATCACAAGGAGGTAGGAATAATATGATGTGGCAGGAAAGAGATAGAGGAATTGAGTACATTAAGGCAAAAGGAGAACATGTTTGCTATGGTATGGGTTTAGGAATTATTTTATTAAATGATGCATACCCAGGTTTCCCAGGAGATGTTCGTAATCCAAGTGCATTTCCTTATCCAATTCAGTATCAGATTGCAGAAGGAGTAACGAATAAGACACTCGTATATGATAAAAATCCAGCACAATGCCGTGAAGCGGTTGTAGCAGCTGCAAAGAAATTAGAAAGTTATGGTTGTAGAGCAATTGCTGCTGAGTGTGGATATTTTGCATTTTTTCAAAAAGATGTTGCGGCTTCTGTTGATATTCCAGTATTTATGTCAAGTTTGCTCCAAGTTCCGTTTATTCAAAAAGTGATAGGACCTAAAAAGAAAGTTGGTATTATTTGTGCACAACATCAATACCTTTCCGCACAACATCTTTTAAATGTGGGTATTGATCCAGATAGTAATTTAGTAATTGCTGGTGCACAAGATGAATATGGAGTAACAGAGTTTGATAACCTTTGGAATCCTAATGTTCGTCCAGAAGTTCCAGAAGCATATTATTCAAAAGCAGAAGAGCAGATGGTTCAGTGTGCGAAGAAGTTTGTTGAACAAAATCCTGATATTGGTGCCATTATGCTTGAATGCACAGGTATGCAGCCGTTTGGTAGAGCCGTACAGCGTGCAGTGGGTCTTCCAGTATTTAGTTGGGGAACTCTTTTAGATTATGCATATGGAGTGGTAAACCATCGTGATTATTACGGACACGTTTAATAGTGGTGATTTAAATTAAGGAGGGTTTTTATGGATAATATAGCTGCAAATGCAAATTCTAGTAAAAAGTCGATTAACTGGAAGATATTTTTACCACCATGGTTGATTTTAGTTGCGATTGTAGTATTAAGTTTTGTAAATTATGATGCATTTAATGCAACATTAGGTGCAATTCAAGCATGGATTTTACAAAATTTCTCATGGCTTTTTAATAGTTGTACCGTTATTGCAGTCATGATTTTACTTGTTACTTATGTTAGTCCCCTAAGACATATTCGTCTAGGTGGACCGAAGGCAAAGCCTATGATGAGTTATGGAAATTTTGTATGGATTTCTCTATGCACAATTCTTGCAGCAGGTATTACATTGTGGGGATGTGCAGAACCGATGATTCATATGTATAATCCGGCAGCTTATGCAGATGCAACTCCAGGTTCTGGTAAAGCAATTACTTTTGCAATGGATATCATGTTTTTAGAATGGTCTTTTAATCCTATGGCAATTTATTGTTTGGCAGCATTGACCTTTGCATTTGTATTTTTTAACATGAAGAAAAAATACGCAATTGGTTCGATGGTAAATCCAGCTGTTGGTGATAAGGTCAATAAAAAAATTAATCCTGTAATTGATGCGATTTGTTTATTCTGTATGAGTTGTGGTATTGCAGGTTCTATGGGATATGGAGTTATCATGATTGCCGATGGTATTTGTTCCATCTTTGGTGGAGAAGCGACTAAAATGATGAAAATTATTATTATTGTTGTAATGACAGCGGCTTTCGTATTGTCAGCTTCTTCAGGCGTTATGAACGGTATTCGTATTCTTTCCACAACGAATAGCCGACTATTCTTATTCTTGTTAGGTTTCTTATTTATTTTTGGACCTACTGCTTATATGCTTGATGTAACTTGCGAAACATTTGGTACCTATATTTCTAGATTTTTCGAATTGAGTTTACTTACATCTGCATCTACTGGTGACTATTGGTCTAGAGGTTGGCCGACATTCTTTATGTGTAGTTATTATGCTTGGATGCCGATTACAGCATTGTTCCTTGGCAAAATTGGTAAAGGCTTTTCAATAAAAGAATTTATCAATGTTGTATTTTTCTTCCCTTCATTTTTCTCTTGTATTTGGATGGGATTTTTTGGTTCAACTTCAATTTATATGGAACTTAAAGGATATGGAATTAGTAAAGCAATGGAAGCAGGAGAAGGATTTGCTACATGTGAAGTATTTAAACATCTTCCGATTCCAACTTTTACAATTTTAATTTTCTTACTTGTAACTTCACTTTCCTTTGTAACAGCAGCTGACTCTAATACAAATGCAATGTCAGGTTTGTGTACCGATGGTTTAAGCGCTGATGATACGGAATCTCCAGTTCTTATGAAGATTTTATGGGGAGTAACAGGTGGTATACTTTGCATTATTTTTGTAGGAACTAAAGGTGTTGATGGTATCAAACAGTTAATGAATCTCGGAGGATTCCTTGGAGTATTCTTATTTGTAGGAATTATCGTATCATGGTTGTTAATTATGAGAAATCCTGCAAAATACGATGTACATAAAGATAATTATGATGAAAAAGGTGTTCCGATTAAGTCACCAAGGCTTCATAATGAAGCATATAACCCTGATAAAAAACGTAGCTGGTTTAATAAAATTACAAATTGGGATTATTAAATATGAATATAATTAACAGTAAAAAGAAAAAACAAGAAGAGACAGAACGAATTAAAAAACGTCCAAATTGTGACGGATTAGTAAAAAAATATTCCTTAAATTATAATCTTTCATTTGATGAATTATTTGAGGCAATCAGTATGTTAGTGGACAAGAAGTCAAAAAAGTCAAGGATGATTATGGGGTGTGTACTTTTTTTGGCAGCTGTTAGCTGTGTAATTTTATATGCTTTTCAACCTTATGGGATTCAATATGCATTTAGTGCATTCGTGCTTGGTGTGTTTGCATGTTTAGTAATGGGCTATCCGACATTGAAAGGAAGAATCAATGCAAGAAGGATTTGTAAACAAAAGGGAGTTTATAAAATCACATTTACAACGGATGGCTATATTACTCCTTATAAGGAAAACGCACTGGATTTATGGGAAGACAATAAATGCTGTGCTTACGAAAGTGATGCCGTCTTTGCATTAAGAGCTGACAGAACCCATAGTTTTTGCATTCCAAAAAGAGTATTAACCCCAACACAAGTTAATCAAACAAGACAGATGTTTAAGACTTATAGTTCAAACTACATAAATAGAAGTAAACGCCAGATTTAATCTGGCGTTTTATTTATTCATCAATATCGAGTACGACTCCAGGATGGGTGTATTGTCTAAATAATTCGTAAATAAGTTGATAACATTCATCAGCAATCATCTGTAAAGAAACTTCATCTTTAATAGAAGCAGGACAGGATAAAAACATTCCATTGAATACAGAAACAGATAATTTCGTTAATATCTTAGCTTTTTCAAGTGTGATAAGTTTTTCATTAGCTGCACGACGAAGACGAATTAATTCTCTTTCACTTAAATTATTACTAAAAATAATACTTGCGGTAAATCCATCGAATCGTTTTTGTTCTTCAGGAAATAATTGATAGTATTCATAGATGCAATCAGACAACATATCCTTTTGTTCGCTAAAAAATAACATTTCGTAATAAGGTCTCTTATGAAAAGCTTCATTAATAAAAACTCTCCATAGTCGAAGTTCCATCTGTATGGAGGTAATATCAGTTCTAGTAGATTGATACATAAATTCTTGGATATAAGGTTTTAAATATTTTACGGATGCAAGCATAAGAAGATGTTCTTTATTTTCAAAATGTCGATATAAAACCGCACTGGTACATCCGGCTTCCTTCGCAACATTTCTTATACGAAGGGCATCAATTCCTTGTTCATCAATAATTCTTGATGCAATTTTTATATATTCAATATATTTTTCACTAACCATGGTATAATTTCCTATTCATTAATAATTTATCTTATAGTAATCACGATTACACTTATTAGTATAAGCGATATGAAAGGTTTTTTCAATATTAATGAGAAAATTATTATCAATTAATTTAACTTTTTTTATCTTTCCCCTGTTTTATCACATAAATCACAAACATTACTACCATCACAAGTCCCATAATTAATATAGGGAATCCGGCAATGGTCTTTACAATTTTAATTCCTGAAATGTTTCCAGTAAGTGTAAAAATTAAAGCAGCACCGCCCATAATAAGTCCCCACATTAATTTAATTGTTGCGGGTGCTTCGTTGACATCGATATTATTTTTAATGGTCATAAGTGAAACGGTAGAGGTCATAGAGTCTGCTAAAGTAACAAAGGATAAAATAATTAATAAAAGGAAAATCGGTTTTAAAATATTTGAAAATGGAATGGCTTCGATAACTTTAAGCATCATCGCCTCATTTCCAAATTTTTGCATATAATCAAATAGGCTAGCACAACCTTCAATGTTAATTTTATCGGCATAGGCAGCATAATTATATTGAATATCTAATGAAAGTCCACCAAAAATGGAAAACCATATGAATGGAAGCTGGAAAATAAATCCAGCTCCACAAGCTAATAATAACAGTATACTATATTTTTTAATAAATGTTTTCTTCATCATGCCCCTCTTTTGATGAAGAAAAATTTATACCCTAGCGATATCAGATTCATTCATACCTAACTTTCTCATGTAATCATCAAGAGCTGCTCTTACCTCATCTGGAAGCTTAGGGCATTGATAACCAGATACTAAAGTATCAATTCGTCTTTGAATAGAGTCATAAAGTGCCTTGTTAGGGTCACCTGTAGTATTTTGATGAAGAGATACTTGTGAATACCAAGGGTCTTTACGACAATGTTCAAAAGTATGAGGAGAAGTAACAAAGGTTTCGCCATCCTCAATAGTTTCTTCAATTGCATCGAATGCAAGAGAATCTTCATCAGCAGGTAAGTCACTAAAGTAATATCTCATACGATTATAAGTTTCCATATCAAGAATGAATTTTTCGAAGCTTACGGTATTGAAAGAGTGAAGAGAGCCAGTTGCATGCATCATAAGGTTTGCTTTTTGTGAGAATGATTCAAACATACTCATCGTACTTTCTACACCAGCCTGTGCAGTTAAGCCACTAGCATTTGACATTCCACCGCCACTTCTGCAAGGAAGACCATATTTTTTAGCCATTAATGCACCATATTTGGCTTCTTTAACAAATCCAGGGCAAGCATTTGATACGTTCATATTTGTCATATCTGATACAGTAGCTGCAAATCCATAAATAATAGGAGTGTGTGGATGTACAAGCTGTGCATAAACGTTAATACCAAGAATTTCTGCATTTGCAAGGGAAGTATTTCCAGCTAATGTGATAGGACCCGTTGCACCTGCCATAGGACCAGGAGCGATAACTAAAGGCTGACCATTTTGGGCACAAATACGAACGGTATCAATAGCATTTTTAGCAATTGCAAGAGGACTTAATGGAGAAATTAAGTTAAAGGTACAAGGAGTTTGTTCGATATCTCCACCAAATACAATTTTCATCATATCCATGATGTGCTCAGCGTTTTTTCCATCTCCACAAACAGAGAATAATGCTTTATCTGAACGACATAAAGTTGAATAAACCATAACCTCTGGAGAAATTTCAGGTTCAATATCGGAAGGCTGTGCTAAGATACCACCATTGATAGAAAATTCATCACTTTCTTGAACAATTACAGCTAATTTTAAGAAATCATCAAAGGTTGCAGTACGAACTTCTCCAGTAGTTTCTACGATGGAAGGACTGCCATAACCAGGGGTCATATATAAATCTTCGGTATTCATAGAAACATTGTATTTACTGTTTCTAGCGTAAACGGTAAATTCTTTAGTGGAGATATCAAGAGCATTCATGATTTGTTCTTCTGTAAAATATGCTCGTTCACCTTCTACACGAATTCCATTGCTTTTTAAAAGTTCACGAGCATCTTCATCTAAAAATGCAATGCCTACTTCGTTTAAGATGCGTAAAGTGTTTTTGTGAATTAATTCAACGATTTCCTGATCCCTAATTTCCTGTTCTTTGTTTGTCATAATAAAAACCTCCTTGCTGATAGATGATTTTGGTCATCGCGATTACTTTTTGAAAGAAAAAAATAATTAATTCTTAGAATTAATAAAAAGGTAGCAATTTAGTCATCGCGATTACTTTTGACGTTAAATAATTGCTGATATGTTTCCATATCAGCGAAAAAAGCTTATTCAATATCGAGGGAAGTACCAGGATTTACAAATTTGCGAAAAAGTTCATAAATCAAATGATAGCATTCCTCTGCTAACATCCTAGAAGATGTTATGTCTAAGTCTGATGAAGAAAATTGCATGAATATACCATTAAAGACAGCAGTGGATAGTCGACTTAAAAGAGCAGCATTCTCAAGTGTAATTAGTCCGGCATTCGCAGCACGACGGAGTCTAATTAATTCACGTTCTTCTAAGTTATTCGATAAAATAATACTAGCTGTAAATCCATCAAATTTCTTTTGTTCTTCAGGAAATAATTGGTAGTATTCATAAACACATTCGGAAATTAAGTCTTTTTGGTCGCTAAAGAATAGCATTTCATAGTAAGGCTTATTGTTGAATGCTTCTGTGATAAAGACTTTCCATAGTTTTAAATCCATCTGGATGGAAGTAATATCTGTTCTAGTTGATTGTACCATAAATTCTTGGATATATGGTTGCAAGAACTTTACAGAAGCAAGCATTAATAGGTGTTCTTTGTTTTGGAAATGTCGATACAAAACAGCACTTGTACACCCTGCTTCCTTTGCTACTCGGCGTATACTTAGAGCATCAATTCCTTCTTCTTCAATTAATCTAGTTGCAATGCGTATATATTCAATACGCTTATCAGTTGAGTTGGCCATTTTTCTTATTCCTTTAGTCATCGCGATTACAATATCAATATACAATCAATTATCTGATTTGTCAATACAAAAAAGGCTATTTAATTATTTTTGTGCAAAATTAACAAATAGCCTTTAGGTTACTGTGCTCTATGACAGGCCACCTTATGCCCTGGTTTTATTTCTTTAAACATAGGAGCCTCGGTTTTACATTTTTCCGTTACATAAGAGCAACGTGTACAAAAAGCACATCCTTTAAAATCATCAGTTCGTACAGGTTGTTGACCGCTAAATTCTGGAATCTGTTCACGATTTTTTGATAAGCTTGGTACTGCTGCAAAAAGCTCTTTGGTATAAGGATGTAGAGGATTTGCAAACAGTTCATCTGTTGTGGTTTCTTCTACAAGTGTTCCTAAATACATAACACCAATTCTATCAGAGATAAATCTTATAACCCCGATATCATGGGAGATAAAGAGTAGACTTAGTTTTAGTTCTTTTTGCAATTTCATAAGCATATTTAAAATCTGTGCTTGAATGGAAACATCGAGTGCAGATACGGGTTCATCGCAGACGATGAGTTTTGGCTCGATAATTAAAGCACTAGCAATTCCAAGTCGTTGAACTTGACCTCCAGATAGTTCATGGGGATAGCGAAAATAATGTTCTTCGGAGAGACCAACCTTTTCTAAGATTTCAAGAGCTTGTTCTCTTCGTTTAGCACTGTCATTTACTCCATGAGTCTTTAAAATATCCTCTAAAATGGTTCCAATTCTCTGTCTAGGATTTAATGCAGATAGGGTATTTTGGAAAACCATTTGAATTTCTTTTCTTAGAGGACGAAATTCTTTTTCATTTAACTTACATAAATCTTTGCCATGATAAAGAATAGATCCATTATCTGCTTTTACAAGTCCTACAATAGTACGACCAGTAGTGGATTTTCCACAGCCAGATTCTCCAACAAGTCCATAGGTTTCTCCTTCATCAATGTAAAGAGAGAGATTATCTACTGCATACATATGCTTCTTAGAACCAAAGAAACCGTTTTTGGCGTTTTTTAGAGGATAGGATTTTTGAAGGCTTTTAATTTCAAGTAAATGTTCCATTAGTTTTCCTCCTTACTACTAGTCTTAGTATATTTCCAACATTTTACAAAATGATTCTTTCCAACTTCTACTAATGGAGGTTGTTCGGATTCACAATGTTTATTGGCGTCACTACATCTGGTACAGAAATGGCAGCCTTTTGGAATCTTAGTAAGAGGGGGAACGGTTCCAGATATCGTTGGAAGTTCCTTGCCACGTTCTACATCTAAATGAGGAATACAAGCAAGTAATCCTTTGGTATAAGGGTGTAGTGGATTTGCAAAAAGCTCATCTGTTGAGGCATCTTCTACGACTTGACCTAGATACATAACCTTTACACTGTGACAAAGTTGTGCAACAGCACCCATGTCATGAGTAATAAATAATACGGACATCCCAAGTTTCTCATTTAGTTCTTTGATTAAATGAAGAATTTGTTCTTGAATAGTTACATCAAGTGCAGTAGTCGGTTCATCGGCAATTAATAGTTTGGGTTCACAAGCAAGTGCCATTGCAATCATCACTCGTTGTTGCATACCACCAGAAAGCTCAAATGGATATTTCTTCATGCAGTCATCAGGGTCAGGAATCTTAGTAAGTTTTAACATTTCGATGGCACGTTCTTTCGCCTGTGCTTTTGTTACCTTTTTATGAAGCAAAATAATTTCACTAAGCTGTTTGCCAACCGTGTGAACTGGGCTTAATGAATTTAGTGGGTCCTGGAAAATGATAGAAATTTTATTTCCACGGATGTCTTGCATTTGTGCAAGAGGACGTTTTAATAAATCTTCATTTTCAAAAAGGATTTCCCCTTCATATTGGACAGGAGTATCGTGGTCACGAAGACGTAAGATAGACTGTGACATAACACTCTTTCCAGAACCAGATTCACCTGCGACACCAATAATTTCACCAGGATTAATGCGAAGGTTTACTCCATCTACAGCAGCTAGCCATTTCTTATGAACGGAAAACTTTACTTGAAGGTCTTTGATTTCTAAAATCGGTTTTATAGATTCACTCATTATTTTTTCGCACCTCCTTTAACTCTTGGGTCAAGGTAGTCTCGTAGTCCATCGCCTAAAAGATTTAGACTTAATACGCAAATGATAACAGCAAGTCCTGGGAAAATCATCGTCCAAGGAGCTTTAGAAAATACAAGCTTACTATCTTGAAGCATATTTCCCCAACTAGCAGCAGGAGCAGGGATACCAGCACCTAAGAAGCTAAGAGAAGCCTCGGAGATAATTGCCTGTGCAAAAATAAAGGAAGCCTGAACAGTAAGAGGAGAGATAACTCCAGGAAGGATAAGCTTCCATAAAATTTTAAAGTTACTAAATCCTTGAACTTTAGCCGCTTCTACATAAGGCTGTTCTTTGATAACCATTGCACTAGCACGAACAGTACGAGTAACACTTGGGATATAAACAATAGAAAGAGCAAGTACTACGTTCCAGCTTGAAGTTCCAAGTGCGGCAATTAAAGCGATGGCAAGTAAGATACCAGGAATTGCAATTAAACCATCGCAAATTCTCATAAGGATTTGGTCGAGAATTTTAAAATAACTTGCATAGATGCCAATAATCGTTCCAAAGATGCAAGAAAATAATGCAACACATCCGCCAACCCAAAGAGATACTCTTGCACCATACATGAGTCGAATGAAGATATCACGTCCAAATTCGTCGGTGCCAAAGATATATTCAGAGCTAGGGGCTTTAAAACGTTTGGTAACGGTCATCGCTGTAGGGTCTACAGAG
>CABUZU010000024.1 GCA_902496125.1 uncultured Lachnospiraceae bacterium | reverse complement strand
ATAAATACAGTTGCCTAATGATTTACTCATCTTTGCCTTACCATCAATTCCTGGTAAACGAAGACAAGCTTTATTAGAAGGAAGTACAATCTTTGGCTCAACTAAAGTCTCACCATAAACTTCATTAAATTTACGAACAATTTCACGGCACTGTTCAATCATTGGCATCTGGTCTTCACCAGCTGGAACAGAAGTTGCTTCAAATGCAGTAATGTCTGCTGCCTGACTAATTGGATAGCAGAAAAATCCTACTGGAATACTTGCCTCAAAGTTCTTTTGTTTTATTTCTGATTTTACAGTAGGGTTACGTTGAACTCTAGAAACTGTAACTAAATTCATATAATAAAATGTAAGTTCCGTTAACTGTGGAACCATAGACTGAATAAAGATACAACTCTTAGTTGGGTCAATTCCACAAGCTAAATAATCTAATGCAACTTGGGTAATGTTTTGTCTTACTTTCTCTGGATGTTCTGCATTATCTGTAAGTGCTTGTGCATCTGCAATCATAATGTAGATTTCGTCATATTTTCCCGAATTTTGTAATGCAACACGTTCTTTTAGTGAACCTACATAGTGTCCAACATGTAATCTTCCAGTTGGACGGTCACCTGTTAATATTATATTTTTCATCGTTGTTAACCTCCAGTCTTCATTATAAATCCCTATAAGAAAACTGTCAATCGTAAAAAAAGACTGTAGTTTCTTTGCTACAGTCTTTCCATTTCATATAATAATCCGCTAAACAATCCTAATACCACTCCAATATTTCCAGCTGTTAGTAAAATTTCAAGTCTTGCTACACTTACCTGTGGAATTATTAAAGATACAATAAATCCAATGATTAACGCAATCACTGTCCAAACTGCGGTATTTCCTATTAAAAATAATTTTGCTTTACTTTGACTACTCATCATAACCCCTCCTGCTATCGTTACTATCATCTTATGTAGCAACTATAGCAAGGGGATGTAAAATCTAATATCTTGCTTTTGTAAAAATCATGTAAAACTTTTATTTTCCAAAACGAAGTACATTCCAAGATGCTTTCTTTAGCACGGTGGCTGCCATTCCATCTGAAATCTTTGTTCTATTTTCTACATTGATTGGATAGACATTTTCAGTCATTAGATTATTCGTTGCCTTTAAATCTTCATTTTCTAACACAATCTGTTCTTTTAGCTTATAGTCTCCAAAGCTTCTTAAGTCAATTTCAAACTCTACATCTTCTTCTAAGTTTCTGTTTACTGCAAAAACTACCACTTCATCGCTATCTTCATGGAAAACTGCAACGGATTCAATATCGGTTACTTCTTCATGAGTTTTGGTTGGATGCTTTGGTGAAGATAATACTGGCTGTAATGCAATACCTCGACCATATTTTGATGCATGCATAAATGGATAGAAAATTGTCTGTTTCCATGCTCCACCACTTACATCAGTCATAATTGGTGCAATAACATTTACAAGCTGTGCTAAACATGCCATTTTTACACGGTCTGAATGTTTTATTAATGTAATGAGCATCAGTCCTACTAACAATGCATCTTCAAAGTTATAGATATCTTCAAGCATTGGCGGTGCAACCTGCCATGGATGATTTTCGGTAATATCGTCATCCGCTTCATTTGAATGAAACCATACATTCCATTCATCAAAGCTTAAATTCATTACCTTTTTACTACGTTTTTTCGCTTTAATATAATCACAAGTTGCTATCACTGTGCGAATAAAGTCTTCCATATCATCGGACTGTGCTAAGAAATCATTGCTGTCATTATTTCGATTTCCATAATACTGATGCATCGAAATATAGTCAACTTCTTCATAGGTATGATTTAAAACCGTTGCTTCCCAATCTGGGAATGTTGGCATTTCACGATTCGAACTACCACAAGCAACAAGTTCAATGGTAGGGTCAATTAAACGCATCGCTTTTGCTGTTTCATCTGCTAATCGACCGTATTCATCCATCGTTTTATGTCCAATCTGCCAAGGTCCATCCATTTCATTGCCAAGGCACCATACTTTTATATTGTGAGGTTCCTTTACTCCGTGTTCAATACGCAAATCACTATATTTGGTGCCAGATGGATGGTTACAATATTCTAGAATATTGCAGGCATCACTAATTCCTCTTGTACCAAGGTTGATTGCCATCATCATCTTTGAATTTGCAAGTTTCGTCCATTTAGCAAATTCATTCATACCAACTTGATTGGTTTCTGTACTCTTCCATGCAAGTTCTAATCTTCTTGGTCTTTTTTCTACCGGTCCTACTGAGTCCTCCCAATAGAAATTAGAAACAAAGTTTCCACCTGGATAACGAATAATTGGAACATTTAACTGCTTTACAAGTTCTAAAGTATCCTTACGAAATCCATTTTCATCTGCACTAACATGTTCTGGCTGATAGATTCCTGTATAAACGGCTCTTCCTAAATGTTCAATGAAAGAACCATAAATTCGTTCATCAATTGTGGAAATTTTAAAATCTTTATCAATGACCATCTTTGCTTTTCTACTCATGTCTATCTCCCTTCTAGCACTTAATTGCCTCTTTCTCAATTGAAATACCGGCTTTAAAACGTTCCATAAATGCCTCGAATCCTTCTACATCTTTTGCATCTGGTTCGATTATTGTACAATGATTCTTTACAAATACTTTGTTATCAAGATACTCTTGTAAGGTTTCATTTTCTTCTCGCTCTGCCCTATACGAAGCTAAAATTGCCATACCCCAAGGTCCCCCTTCCCCTGCGGTTTCCATTACGGATACTGGTGCGTTAATCGCAGCAGCTAACATCTTTTGTCCTACTAGCGGAGTCTTAAACAATCCACCATGTCCCATAATGGAATCAATCTTAACCTGTTCTTCTTTTAATAAAATATCCATTCCTACCTTTAGCGTACCCAATGCAGCATACAGATGTGTACGCATAAAGTTTGCCAATGTAAATTTACTATCCGGTGTACGAACAAAAAGTGGTCTTCCCTCCATGACCTCCATAATGTTCTCACCTGATAAAAATCCATAAGACAACAGTCCTCCACAATCGACATCTGCCTCTAATGCCTTATAAAAAAGCGTTTGATAGAGTTTATTGGTATCAATCTCCATGCCAAAACTTTTAACAACTTCATTAAATAGTCCGATCCACGCATTTAAATCCGATGTACAGTTATTGGCATGAACCATTCCCACTAAACTACCATCTGGTGTGGTCACTAAATCAATTTCTTTATGAACTTTTTTTAACTGTTCTTCTAAAACAACCATTGCAAAAATAGAAGTACCCGCTGATACATTTCCTGTTTTCTTTGCTACACTATTCGTTGCGACCATACCCGTTCCTGCATCGCCCTCTGGCGGACAAATAGAAATTCCCTCTTTTAAATTTCCTGTTATATCTAGTAATCTAGCTCCCTCCTTTGTCAAATTTCCAGCATCTTCACCTGCTAACAAAACCTTTGGCAAAATCTTTTCTAAATTCCACGAAAAAGCTTGTACCTCTTTTAAGCTTTGAAATTTAGAAATCATCTGTTTGTTATAATTTTTATTGTCAATTGGAAACATTCCTGAGGCATCACCAATTCCTAAAACCTTTTTTCCAGTAAGTTTCCAATGAATATAACCAGCAAGCGTTGTAATAAAATCAATCTTTCCTACATGCTCTTCATGATTTAGAATTGCTTGATATAAATGTGCAATGCTCCACCTTTGTGGAATATTATAGTGAAAAACTTCCGTTAACTTATCCGCAGCCTTGCCTGTGATACTATTTCTCCAAGTTCGAAATGGAACAAGGAGTTTTCCGTTTGCATCAAAGGCTAAATATCCATGCATCATTGCACTAAATCCAATCGATTTTAAATTCGTAATGGTTGCATCATATTTTAAATGTACATTTTTTGTTAAATCGAAGTAGCTTTGTTGTAATCCAGTCCAGATATCCTCTAGTGAATACGTCCAGATTCCATTTTCCAAGCGATTCTCCCATACATATTCGCCAGAGGCAATTGGCGTAAACTTGTCATCAATTAAAACAGACTTAATTCTTGTCGAACCAAATTCAATTCCAAGTACTGCCCTTCCACTTTCAATAAACTCTTTCATACACGCCTCCACTATTTACGATAAGCTACGCTATTCCATAACAATTCATTCTTTAGCTGACGAATGGTCGTATCTTTATCGATATAAACTGCTTCAATACCCATAGCTGCTGCCCAGTCTCCCATTTGCTCAGCCGTTAAATCATAAGTAAATGCTGTATGATGTGCTCCACCTGCAATAATCCAAGCTTCTGCACCGGTTTGAAGGTTTGGTTGTGGAGTCCAAAAAGCAGTAGCAACTGGCAATTTTGGCATCGGCTTTTCAGTTTTTTTACAATCCACATCATTGATAATCAAACGGAAACGGTCTCCAAGGTCAATTAAAGAGGTCGCAATACCCTTGCCTTCTTTTGCTGTAAATACAAGTCTTGCTGGATCTTCACGGTCTCCCATAGAAAGTGGCTGTTCCTTAATACTAATCTTACCATCTGCAATGGTTGGGCAAACCTCTAACATATGAGCCTCTAAAATGCCCTCTTTACCCGGTACTAAATTATAGGTATAATCTTCCATAAAAGAAGTACCCTTTGCATCCTTCATGCCCTGAGTCATAAGCTTCATAATACGAACCATTGCAGCAGTCTTCCAATCTCCTTCTGCACCAAAGCCATATCCTTTTTGCATTAGTCTTTGAATTGCAAGACCAGGAAGTTGTTTTAATCCACCTAGGTCACCAAAATGTGTTACAATTGCTTGATAATTCTTCTCTTCTAAGAAACGCTCAAATCCAATTTCAATTCCAGCTTGAACTGCTACATGCTCACGAAATTCTTTCTCATCTCTTCCCTCTAATAGAATTTCATAAGTGCTGTAGTATTCATCTACTAATGCATCAATGTCTGTTTTTGACACACTATTTACCACTTCTACGATTTCGTTTACTGGATAGGCATCGACCTCCCAGCCAAACTTAATCTGAGCTTCTACTTTATCTCCTTCGGTTACTGCAACATTTCTCATATTATCAGCGATTCTTACCACACGCACATGACTGCTTTCAATCACACCCACTGCTGTTCGCATCCAAGAAGCAATTCTTTTTTGAACCTTTTCATCTTCCCAGTATCCCATGATAACCTTGCGTTCCATGCCAAGTCTAGTAAAGATATGTCCATATTCGCGGTCGCCATGTGCTGCCTGATTTTCATTCATAAAATCCATATCAATGGTATCATATGGAATCTCTCTATTAAATTGTGTATGAAAGTGTAATAATGGTTTTCTATATTCTTGTAAACCTAAAATCCAAGACTTCGCTGGTGAAAATGTGTGCATCCAAGTGATAACACCTGCACAATTTTCATCCATATTTGCTTCATTAAATGTTTTACGAATTAATTCATTTGTAATTAATGTAGGCTTTAAAACAACTTCAAAAGGAAGATTTCCTGATTTGTTTAATTCTTCTACAATAATCTTTGAGTGTCTTGCTACTTTTTCTAAGCATTCATCACCATATAAATCTTGTGAACCAGTGCAAAACCAAAACTGATATTTCTTTATCTTTAACATATTTATATGATCCTCCCTTTTTTCTCATTATGATGTTGTAATTATAACATATACGCTTGACAAAGTCTAAGAAATTATTTACCATTTTTAATGCTAGAATTGCCAAAAACGATGTACAAGTAAGATTACACGGAGGTAGACAAATATGGTAAAAATAGATTTAATTACAGGATTTTTAGGAGCTGGTAAAACAACTTTTATTCGTGAATATGCCAAATATCTTATGGATTGCAATGAAAATATTTGCATTTTAGAAAACGATTTTGGGGCGGTAAATGTAGATATGATGCTCTTACAAGATTTAATCGGTGATAACTGTGACCTAGAAATGATTGCTGGTGGTTGTGACCTTGATTGTCATAAAAGACGATTTAAAACCAAACTCATTTCAATGGCGATGCTTGGCTTTGACCGTGTTATCGTAGAACCATCAGGAATTTTTGAAGTCGAAGAATTTTTTGATTTGCTTTGTGAAGAACCATTAGACCGTTGGTATAAGATTGAAAACGTCATTGCCATTGTTGATGCGAAACTTGATACGAATTTATCAAAAGAGGCTCATTATCTATTTAGTTCTCAAATCGCAACGGCTGGTGAAGTCATTTTAAGTCGAGTTTCTAATGCTAGCCAAGAAGAAATCCAAACCATTTCTTCCTATATAAATAGTGCCCATATCTTAGCAAAGGATTGGTCTACTCTATCTGCTGCGGATTTTAAAAAAATTTCTACTTGCGGTTATCACCCAGAAAATCAAGCTAAGCTGTGGTTTGACCAAAAGGAAGCCTTTTCTTCCCTATATTACATGAATGTACGAATGTCTAAAGAAGAACTTTTTAAAACAGTAGAAAAATTAATGAACGACAAAGCTTGTGGGAAAATTTTTCGTGTAAAAGGCTTTATGAAAATCTCAGATTCGCAGTGGTTAGAACTTAATGCAACCCATGACAAAATTTCCATTTCTCCGATTGCAGTAGGACAAGAAATTATTATTGTAATTGGAGAAGAATTGGTAGAAGAAGAAGTGAATAAATATTGGAAGTAATCATAAAAAAGGTGCTGCAAAAAATTGCAACACCCTTTTTTTATAAATTCGTATATCTCATCAAACTAAAGTCTACTGCTTTTGCCACTTCTCTACCTTCTCTAATTGCCCAAACAACTAAAGACTGTCCTCTGTGCATATCACCGGTTACGAATACACCTTTTACATTCGTTTCGTATTCGCCCGGAAGTGTTTCTACATTGGTTCGTTCATTAACCTTTACGCCAAATGCTTTGGTTACATAAGATTCACTTCCTAAGAAACCTGCTGCAATAAATACATAGTCTACTAAGATTTCTTTTTCGCTTCCTTCAATTGGAACCATATTCATTCTGCCTGTCTTTTCATCCTTTTTCGGTTCAAGACTTACTAAAATGGCTTTCTTTAAGTTACCATTTTTATCTTTAATAAATTCTTTTACTGTTGTCTGATATACACGAGGGTCACTTCCAAATACAGCAATTGCTTCTTCCTGGCCATAATCGGTTTTTAACACCTTAGGCCATTCTGGCCATGGATTATTTGGAAGACGAGTAACTGGTGGCTTTGGCATCATTTCTAATTGCATAACAGATTTACATCCTAAACGAATGGAAGTACCTACACAGTCATTACCAGTATCACCACCACCAATGACTAGAACTCGTTTATTCTTTACATTAATAAACTGATTGTCTTTAAAATTAGAATCTAATAAACTCTTTGTTGTACGAGTCAAATAATCGACTGCAAAATAAATTCCCTTTGCATCACGACCTGGCACTTTAATATCACGAGGATTTGACGCACCACAAGCTAAAATCACTCTGTCGTATTCTTTCATTAATTTAGAAGCTTCGATGTCTTTACCAACATTTGCATTGACAACAAATTCAACACCTTCTTCTTTCATTAAATTAATACGTCTATCAATAACTTGTTTTTCTAATTTCATATTAGGAATACCATAGCGAAGAAGTCCACCAATTCTGTCACTTCTTTCAAATACCGTAACCTTATGACCACGTTTATTTAACATCATCGCTGCTGCAAGTCCAGAAGGGCCAGAACCAATGATTGCAACCTTTTTACCTGTACGTGCTTTTGGAGGATTTGCTTTAATATATCCTTCTTTAAAAGCAGATTCAATAATTGTCATTTCATTTTCTTTAATTGTTATTGGGTCTCCATTTAAATTGCAAGTACAAGCTGCCTCACAAGGTGCTGGACACACCCTGGAGGTAAATTCTGGAAAACAGTTCGTTTTATTTAAACGAGAATAAGCTTGTTCCCAGTTATTTGTATAAGCTAAATCATTCCATTCTGGAATTAAGTTATTTAGTGGACAACCAGATACCATACCACCAATCATCATACCAGATTGACAAAAAGGTACACCACAGTCCATACAACGAGCGGCTTGATTACGTTGTTTTTTCTTTCCTAATAATTTATGAAATTCATTAAAGTTTTTAATTCTTTCTTTTGGCTCTACTGCCTTGGAATTTTCACGTTCAAATTCTAAAAATCCAGTTGGTTTTCCCATTGTTCTGCCTCCTTTTACTGTCTCGTATTTGCATAGAATGCTTCAATCTGTGCCTGTTCACTGCTAAGTCCTTTTGCTTCCATTTCAGCAAAAGTCTGTAACATACGCTCATAATCGTAAGGCATAACTTTCTTAAATAGAGGCAGATATTCACCAAAGTTATTTAAGATTTCTTTACCCTTTTCAGAGTTTGTATACGCTACATGTTCCTCAATAATACCCTTTAATTCGATAACATCATATTTAGAAGTAATCTCTTCTAATGAAACCATAGATTTATTGAGTTTACGATAAAGTTCTCTATTTTCATCTAATACGTAAGCAACACCACCACTCATACCAGCAGCGAAGTTCTTACCTGTAGGACCTAAAACTACTACTCGACCACCTGTCATATATTCACAGCCATGGTCCCCTACACCCTCAACAACTGCGGTTGCACCAGAGTTACGAACACAGAAACGTTCTCCTGCTACACCATTAATAAATGCCTTACCACTCGTTGCACCATATAAAGCAACGTTACCTACAATAATGTTTTCCTCTGCTTTAAAGGATACACCCTTTGGAGGATAAATAATTAATTTACCACCTGATAATCCCTTGCCAAAGTAGTCGTTGCTATCACCAGCAACCTCTAGCGTTAAACCATTTGGAATAAATGCACCAAAGCTCTGTCCACCACTACCATGACATAATACAGTAAAGGTATCATCTGGTAAGGTATCATGATATTTCTTTGTAATCTCTGAACCAAATATCGTACCAAAAGTACGGTCTACAGAGTTTACATCGACTTCAAGACTTCTCTTTTGTTTGTTTTCAAGAGCTGACTTAAATTGTTTTAATAAGACTTTTTCGTCTTTTGTCTTTTCTAATTCGAAATTATATACATTCTTTGAATAATATCCAGCTAATGGCTGTCCTACATATGGATTGTCTAAGATTTTACTTAAATCAATCTTAGCAGAGCGACCAGCGGTTACTTCTTCTCTTCTCTTTAATAAATCAGTACGACCGATTAACTCATCTACCGTACGAACACCTAACTTAGCCATGTATTCACGCATTTCCTGTGCAACAAAACGCATGAAGTTGATTACATATTCTGGTTTACCTTTGAAACGTTTTCTAAGTTCAGGGTTCTGAGTTGCAATACCAACTGGACAAGTATCTAGGTTACATACCCTCATCATTACACAACCCATTGTAATTAATGGAGCAGTTGCAAATCCATATTCTTCTGCACCAAGAAGTGCAGCAACAATAACGTCACGACCTGTCATTAATTTACCATCAGTTTCTACGATTACCTTGTCACGAAGTCCATTCATAATCAAAGTCTGATGAGTTTCTGCAAGACCAAGTTCCCAAGGAAGTCCTGCATTGTAAATAGAGTTTCTAGGTGCAGCACCGGTACCACCATCAAAACCTGAAATTAAGATTACCTGTGCACCTGCTTTTGCAACACCGGCTGCAACCGTACCTACACCTGCTTCTGATACTAATTTTACTGAAATTCTTGCATCCGTGTTAGAATTTTTAAGGTCATAAATTAACTGTGCAAGGTCTTCAATTGAATAAATATCATGATGAGGTGGTGGAGAAATTAATTGTACACCTGGTGTTGAATGACGAGTTTTTGCTACCCAAGGATAAACCTTCTTACCTGGAAGCTGTCCACCTTCACCTGGTTTTGCACCCTGTGCCATCTTAATCTGAATTTCTTTTGCACTTACCAGATAACGACTTGTCACACCAAATCGACCAGAAGCCACCTGCTTAATTGCAGAACAACGGTCCTTACCATCACTGCCAATTGTGAAACGCTCTAAGCTTTCACCACCTTCACCACTGTTTGATTTACCCTTTAAGGTATTCATTGCAATCGCTAAGGTTTCATGTGCTTCTTGTGAAATAGAACCATAAGACATTGCACCAGTTTTAAAACGTCTTACAATGCTTTCTACTGGTTCTACCTCTTCAATTGGAATCGATTTTGCTGGATAATTAAAGTCCATAAGTCCACGAATATTAATCGTTCCAACTTCTTCTTTAATCGCTTTACTATATTCTTTAAATTGTTCGTAATCGCCATTTCTAGTAGCACACTGTAATAGATGAATCGTCTTAGGATTATATCGATGTTCCTCTTTATTCGAACGAAGTTTATAAGCACCTGTACTATCGAGTGTTTCATCTACATCTAATCCTAACGGGTCAAATGCGGATGAATGTTTATAATTTTGGTCTTCTTCAATATCAGACAGAGTAATACCCTCAATACGACTAATGGTATTGGTAAAGTATTTATCAATAACTTCATGGCTGATACCAATCGCCTCAAAAATCTTAGAACCTTGATAAGACTGAATGGTACTAATACCCATCTTAGAAGCAATCTTAACAATACCATGTAATACTGCTGAATTATAATCATTTACTGCTGCATAGTAATCTTTATCAAGCATGTTTGAATCAATCATATATTTAATAGATTCTAATGCCATATAAGGATTAATTGCTGTTGCACCATATCCTAATAAAGTTGCAAAATGATGAATTTCTCTAGGTTCTGCACTTTCAAGGATTAATGCCATACTTGTTCTCTTCTTTGTCTTAACTAAATGCTGCTGTAATGCCGAAATAGCAAGTAAGGAAGGGATTGGAACTAAATGCTCATCAACACCTCGATCAGAAAGAATTAAAATATTGCATCCTGCTTTATGTGCCCTATCTGCTTCTAAGCAAAGTCTATCAATTGCTTTTGCTAAAGAAGTATTTTTATAATATAAGATAGAAATAGTCTGTACTTTAAATCCATCTACCTTCATATGTTTAATCTTTAATAAATCTGTACTTGTAAGAATTGGATTGTTAATCTTTAAAATCTTACAATTTTTAGCACTCTCTTCTAGTAAGTTTCCTTCTGCACCTACATAAACAGTAGTAGAAGTTACAATCTCTTCACGAATTGCATCAATTGGAGGATTCGTAACCTGTGCAAAGAGTTGTTTAAAATAATCAAATAGTGGATGATGTTGTTTACTAAGAGCTGCAAGTGGAGTATCTGCACCCATCGCAGAAACTGCTTCTTGACCATCTCTTGCCATTGGAAGAAGCATGGTTCTAAATTCTTCATAAGTATAACCAAAAGTCTTCATTAATTTCATCAGTTCGTCTTTTTCAATCTTTGGAATGCTTACATTTGGAATCTTAAGACTCTTAAGCTCTACAAGCTGTCTATCTAACCATTCACCATAAGGCTGTCTATTTGCATAATATTTCTTTAAATCTTCATCATTAATCACAACGCCTTTTTTGGTATCTACTAATAGCATCTTACCTGGTCTTAAACGTTCTTTCTTAATAATGGTTGTTTGGTCAATTTCAAGTGCACCAACCTCAGATGCTAAAATCATATATCCATCATTGGTGATATAATATCTAGAAGGACGAAGTCCATTTCTATCTAAGACTGCACCAATTAAATCACCATCACTAAATACAATGGAGGCTGGTCCATCCCAAGGTTCCATCATCGTTGCATAATACTGATAGAAATCCTTCTTCTCTTGTGGCATATATTTATCATTTGCCCAAGGTTCTGGAATGGTAATCATGACTGCTAATGGTAAATCCATACCACTCATAACCATAAATTCTAGTGCATTGTCTAACATTGCTGAGTCAGAACCTTCTTCATTAATGACAGGAATTACTTTACTAATTTCATCTTTAAAATAAGCAGATTCCATATTCTCTTCACGAGCTAACATCTTATCTGCATTACCACGAATCGTATTAATTTCACCATTATGTACAATAAAACGGTTTGGATGAGCACGATTCCAACTAGGATTGGTATTCGTACTAAAACGAGAATGTACGGTTGCTAATGCTGATTCATAATCCTCTGATTGTAAATCTGGATAGAATAAACGAAGTTCTTTTACTAAGAACATACCCTTATATACAATGGTTCTACTAGAAAGTGAAACAACATAAGTATAATCATTAGACTGTTCAAATAATTTACGAACAACGTATAATCTTCTATCAAATGGAAGACCGGTTTCAACATCATCTGGCTTTTCTACAAAACCTTGTTCAATATAAGGCATACAAGCGACTGCTTTATGACCTAAGATACCAGGATTGGTTGGAACCTTTCTCCATCCTAAGAATTTAAGACCTTCTTTATGAACAATGACTTCAAACATCTTCTTTGCTTGATTTCTTGCAAGTTCATCTTGTGGGAAGAAAAACATACCAACACCGTATTCTCTTTCTCCTCCTAGATGGATACCAGCTTCACCAGCCACTCTCTTAAAGAATTTATGTGAAACCTGAAGCATGATACCAACACCGTCACCGGTTTTACCTTCTGCGTCTTTACCAGCTCTATGTTGTAAATTCTCTACGATTTGCATCGCTTGTTCAACGGTTTTATGAGTCTTTATACCTTTAATATTTACAACTGCACCGATACCACAGTTATCATGTTCGAAACTTGAATCGTATAATCCTGGTTTTTCAGGACTTTGTGCTGAAAATAAATCTTTCATAGCATTTCCTCTCTGTCTTATCAATTATAGTGTGGGTTTTTTCTTGTGTTATGTTATAAACCTTTTTTTTCGGTTTGTAAAGCACTTTTTTTCATAGAATTGTCAGATAATTTAATAATTTGCTATTTTAACTTAAATTTTCTGATAATTCTATGAGATATATAAAAAAAGACGCCCTAATAGAAACAATTCTACTAGAACGCCTTTGTTCTTTTACACTTTAATTTACACCAATGCTACAGTTTCTCTTGCAATTGCAAGTTCTTCGTTTGTAGGAACAACGATAGCTGTAACCTTAGAATCTTCTGTAGAGATTACTTGTTCTTTACCACGGCAGTTATTCTTTTCTGCATCTAAGGTAATTCCTAAGTATCCTAAATAAGAGATAATCATTTCACGAACAACTGGATCATTTTCACCACAACCAGCAGTAAATGCGATTGCATCTACACCGTTCATAACTGCTACATAAGCACCAATGTATTTAACTACACGATGAACAAATACTTCTAATGCAGCTTTAGCACGTTCGTTACCTTTATCAGCTTCTGCATGTAAATCTCTAAAGTCAGAAGAGATTCCAGAAACACCTAATACACCAGATTTCTTATTGCAAACATTTAATAAACCTGCAATATCTAAACCTTCTTTATTAGCGATAAACTCTAAAATTGCAGGATCGATATCACCACATCTAGTTCCCATTACAAGACCTTCAAGTGGAGTAAGACCCATAGAGGTTTCTACTGATTTACCATGGTCTACAGCACTGATAGAAGCACCATTACCTAAGTGGCAAACGATAATCTTCATATCTTCTGCTTTCTTACCAAGTAACTCTGCTGTACGTTTGCTTACGAAGCTATGGCTGGTTCCGTGGAAGCCATAACGTCTTACGCCGTATTTTTCATAATATTCATATGGAAGACCATATAAATAAGCTTCTGCTGGCATTGTCTGATGGAAAGCAGTATCAAATACAGCTACCATAGGTACACCTGGCATTAATTCTTTACAAGCGTTAATACCAATGATGTTAGCAGGATTGTGTAAAGGAGCTAAATCAGAGCATTTTTCGATTTCAGCAATTACTTCCTCGTTTAAAACAGTAGAGCTTGCGAATTTTTCTCCACCATGTACTACTCTGTGTCCTACAGCACCGATTTCACTTAAATCAGCGATTACACCGTTCTCTTTGTCTGTTAACTGTTTTAACACATTGCCAACAGCAACTGTGTGGTTTGGTAATGGATCATTAAATACAACTTTATCCTTTCCAGCAGGTGTGTGAGTTAAAACACCGTCAATACCAATTCTCTCGCAAAGGCCCTTTGCTAATACCTGTTCGGATTCAGAATCAATAAGCTGATACTTTAATGATGAACTACCGCAGTTAATAACTAATACTTTCATTTCTTTAATTCCTCCAATAAAATTCAGTATGATACACACTTAACTCTATTTTATACTTTTTCTTCTAAACTGTAAAGTAAAATTAACAATTTTTTATTATTCTTCGCGTTCTTTTTTCGAAAAAATACATCCACAGTAGTTTTGTCGATACAAATCATACTCTTTCGACAATTCTATTGAACGTTTATAGCCATTTCTCTTCTTAAAATCAGAAAATAAATAGGGTACTTTGTATATTTCTGATAAATTTTCTCCAATTTCATTTAATTTTTTCGCGTTTTTTAGAGGACTAATACTAAGCGTAGTGGTAAAATAATCATAATTTTCTTCCTTAGCCATCTGTGCTGTCTTTTCTAAACGAAGCTTATAACATAGAAAACAAGACTCTCCACCTTCTCTATCGTTCTTTCGATTCGGAACCGCTTCATAAAATTCTTCTGGATGATAATCTAATACCTTTGCTTGTACTCTTTTCTTAAATGGCATCTGTTCTACTAAACGTTTCAGCTCTAATTCTCTTTTTGTAAATTCTTCCGCTACTGAAATATTGGGATTGTAAAATAGCACATCAATATCGAAATAATTCGAAAGATATTCTAAACAATAACTGCTACAGGGTGCACAACAAGCATGAAGTAATAATCTCTTTGTCTCTCCCTCTTTTACAACCTCTTCTAATGTTTTATCTAATACTAATTGATAGTTCATAATTCCTCCAAAAAAGGCTGCCGCAAATGCGACAGCCTTTCTTCTCTTATGATAAGAAATCTCGTATTCTCTTACTACGAACTGGATTTCTCAATTTTCTAAGTGCTTTTGCTTCAATCTGACGAATACGTTCACGAGTAACGTTGAACTCCTTTCCAACTTCCTCTAAGGTACGAGGATGTCCATCCTCTAAACCAAAACGTAATACAATCACTTGACGTTCTCTCTCTTTTAAATCCTCTAACAAGGTATCAATATGTTCTTTCAACATTACAGACTCTACATTGCCTTCTGGTGTTACTGCATTACCGTCTGCTACAAAATCGCCAAGATTTGAATCATCTTCTTCACCGATTGGAGTCTCTAATGAAGCTGGCTCTCTAGCAATCTGCATAATCTCCATAACCTTTTCTTCTGTCATGTCTAAAGCATCTGCTAATTCCGCTGTAGAGGGTTCATATCCTAATTCAAGAGTCAATTTTCTTTGCATCTTGGACATCTTATTAATGGTTTCTACCATATGAACTGGTACTCGAATTGTTCTAGCTTGATCTGCTAATGCTCTTGTTACGGACTGTCTAATCCACCAAGTGGCATAAGTACTTAACTTATAGCCTTTTGTGTAATCGAATTTTTCAACTCCCTTAATCAATCCAAGATTACCTTCCTGTACCAAATCTAAGAAACTCATTCCACGTCCGGTATATCTTTTTGCAATACTTACAACTAGTCTAAGGTTAGCTTCAATTAAGCGTTCCTTGGCGATTGGATCGCCCTCTGCCTTACGCTTAGCAAGACGAACCTCCTCTTCTGCTGTTAATAACGGTACGGTTCCGATTTCTTTTAGGTACATTCTTACAGGATCTTCCGTTCCAATACCATCTAAAAGATTAATTGCATCTAGGTCAATATCTTCTTCGTCCTCTTCTGATGGAGAAAAACCATCTTCATCTGCTTCTAATATCATATTCTCGACGTTAGATAAATCCCTAAGTACATCAATTCCTTTACTTTCTAGGTAATTGTAAACAAATTCGAGCTTTTCCTCTGAAAGAGGTGCTTCACCAAAAAAATCACTGATTTCTTTTGCTTCTAGAGTATTTTTTTTACTCTTACCCAATTCTACCAGTTTCCCAATTTGCATTCTGAAATATTTTTGTTTGTCTTTCTCGGTCATTTACGTCTCCTCAAAGTATATTAATTAAATTGCTCTTGTAAACTCTAATTATACCACAATATCTTTTTGATTGCAAGTATTTTTTTGATATTTTTTTACTTTTTTCGAGCAATATTTAATCCATTTTCTTCTACTTCGATATTAACTTCTGATAAATTACCACCAAATTCGCCATCTAATACCCAATCTACAGGTTTAGTTGTTTCAAATCGAATCTTATTTGTCTTAAATCGAATAACATAGCTATTATTCGCTGGATTTTCTTGAAGAAATTCTGTTAACACCTGTGCTAAGACAAGAGGATTTTCTGGATTCTTTACTAACATTACTTCAAATAATCCATCATCTAAACTTGCATCCCTTCCAGGCACTAATTTGGTACCTGCCACACTAATGGAATTGGTCACAAGTCCAGCAAGGTAATCGCCTTCCTCTGTATACTCATCGCAAATTACTTTTACATGACAAGCTTCAATATCTGCAAGGGATTTCATTCCTTCAATAATATATGCAGAGTGACCTAACATATTTTTCGTATCTTGCGGTGTCGTATAAGATACTGCTGTAAATATACCAAATCCTGCTACATATGTAAAATAATCATTATTAAATTTTCCAATATCCGTAGGCAACGGCTGTTTTTTTACAACCATCTGTGCCGCTTTTTTCATATCTTTTGGTACTTTTAAGCTTCTGCCATAATCATTCGTTGTTCCTGCTGGAATATAACCTAATGGCTTTCTTTCTTCTTTTGGAAGCTGCATTAATCCATTTACAACCTCATGCATCGTTCCATCTCCACCGCTGCATACCATGTAGTCAACGTCTTTTGCTCGTTCCTTGGCAATCTTGGTTGCTTCACCTGTCTTTTGAGTTACATGAACATCTAATTGATACCCCGCTTTAACAAAAGTATCTAAAATACTTACTAAACTATTTTTAATTTGTCCCTTTCCTGAGTATGGATTAAAAATAAATAACATTTTTTTATCTGCCATAATCTCTCACTCCCTCTCATTTACTTGGATTCTAAAGCTTCTTTATAAATATGAAATGCAGTTGGTATTGCATATTTGGTCTCTAATTCGTCTTTTTTTACGAAATTCATTGGTTGCTTCGATTGCTTTCTATATAACTTCACACGATAGCCAATCATCTGCCATTCTATATGCGAAAATACATGAACTGCACGTTCTAGCAAACTAATATGAAATGAAGTTTCACTTTGATCTATCATATATTTCATCACCTGTATCGCACTCATGTGTCCTTCTAGGTTTGGAAATTCATACATTCCTGCTAATAATCCATTTGATGGACGCTTATTTAGCACTACCTCTTCACCACATTCTATTACTAATACCGTTTTCTTTTCTACTTTTCTCTTCTTTTTAGGTGCTTTATACGGAATCGAATCAGTAAGGTCTTCTAAATAAGCCAAACATATTTTATTTAATGGACATTCATTACAATGTGGCTTACCTTTTGGCACGCAAACCATTGCACCAAGCTCCATCAAAGCTTGATTATAGGTACCAGGTCTATCTGCTGGAATGACTTGTAATAAATCCTCCTCCATCTGCCTTTTCGTCTTTGCAAGACTGATATCCGCAGTTGATGCAAGCACTCTAGAAACAACTCTTAATACATTACCATCTACGACTGGTGCCACTTCATTATATGCAATCGAAGCAATTGCTCCTGCTGTGTAACTACCAATCCCTGATAATTTCTTTAATTCCTTCATCTCTTTTGGCAACTGACCATTATACTCTTGTACAATCTGCATTGCCGCCTTCTTTAAATTTCTTGCACGGTTATAATAACCGAGCCCTTCCCATAATTTCAACAATTTTTCTTCAGAAATCTCAGCTAATGTATAAATATCTGGAACTTCCTCAATAAAACGATTAAAATAAGGAATAACCGCTTCTACCCTTGTTTGCTGAAGCATAATCTCGGATAACCATACATAGTAAGGTCTAGTATCTGTTCGCCAAGGCATTTGTCTTGCACATGAATCAAACCAATTAATTAAAGCCGGAACTGTCTGTTCCAATCGTTTATCTATCATCTTTTTTCCTCATTCTTCGTATAATTAACTAATCATACCACTGTCTAAGAATAATTTCAATCCGTTGTGTTATAATTTTAACCCAAAATACAAATACTTAATCTAGTAAATACTTCTAATCCATTTTAGAAAGGAGAACTTATGTCTAAAAAGAAAAAATTTGATATTAATAAAATGACAGATACAGAAAAAATGCGTTTTGAAATTGCCTCAGAACTTGGTTTATCGGATAAAATTATTACTGGTGGTTGGGGCGAACTTACTGCTCAGGAAAGTGGAAGAATTGGTGGCGTTATTTCGCAAAGAAATCGTAAAAAGAAAAAGAAAGCATAATTACTTTCTTTTCTTCTTGCGAGCAATGGAATAACCAAATTTTCCTAAAATCTTTCCAAGTTCAAAATATTGACCATGGGAATAAGCAATTAACCCTGCTTTTTCTAAGTTTAAACGATTCTTAGAATCGAGTAGGCTTTCATCTACTTGAACCCCTTGTACAGAAGCTAAAAACATATCATGAGACCCAAGCTTAATTATTTGTTCCACCTTGCATGAAATGTTTACTGGACTCTCCCTAATAATCGGTGCTTTAATAAAATCAGAAGGTTCGGCAGTTAAATTCATCTTCTCCCATTTATTAACGTCTCTTGCTGATTTTGTTCCGCAATAATCAACCGCTTTTGTTAATCCCTTTGTTGTCAAATTTACAACAAATTCACCTGACTTTTTAATGATATCATAAGAATATCTCTCAGGTCTTACTGAAATGTATAACATGGGTGGGTTGGTACAAACTGTTCCAGTCCATGCAATGGTAATAATATCTGAACGTCCCTCATCATCGGCACAACTTACCATAACTGCTGGGACTGGATAAAGCATATTTCCTGGTTTCCAACTTTGTTTCATCATATTTTCTCCTCATTATTTTCTCAATAAATGAAATAGGGACAGTTAGCCTTACTGTCCCCATTCAATAATATTTGCCTCATAGAACCCTCATTCCAGTGATTCTTAGTGTTTCCGTTCCGCATAACTTAACTTATGCATCCATTAAAACTCCGATGTAACAAACAAACCGTCGCATCCCCCCAATTGATGTTCCAGTCCATCCGAATCTTATTCCCTTTATACAATTGCGCCGTTATGTTCTTACTAAAGAACCACTAACGTCCAAGTTCGGAAATGCAAAAAAGACACCCCCATTTGTCTTTTTCACCTTTCATCTCTAGGACCCCCATTCAAATCTGTCCAAGCGGCAATATCTATTGTTTAGATTACCACACTTACCCCCTATTTGGCAAGTCTTTTTTATAAAAAATCCACAAAGTTCAAAATTAAATACAAACTATTTGTGTAATTTTATCATATTTTATCTAAATTCTATTTTTATTTTATCAAAAACATGAAAGGAGGCAGTTGAAATCAACCGCCTCCTTATAAATCTTAGCTAATCGCACCTCTTGGACATTTCTGTGCACATTCGCCACAATTTGTACATTTACTATAATCAATAATCGCTACGTTGTTTACGATATCAATCGCTTCATTTGGACATTTCTTCTTACAAACGCCACAACCAATACAACTTGCATCACAAACAGCCTTTGCTTCTTTACCTTTGTCCTTTGAACTACAAACAACACGATGAACCGAACTTGCAGGAACTAAGTCAATTAACTGTTTTGGACATATGCTTGCACATTTACCACAAGAAACACATGCGTCTTCATTAACCTTAGCTACACCATCAACGATAGCTAATGCACCAAATTGACATTCCTTTACACAACTACCAAGTCCTAAACAACCATAAGAGCAAGCCTTTGCTCCACCACCAGGAACAACAACT
>CABUZU010000023.1 GCA_902496125.1 uncultured Lachnospiraceae bacterium | reverse complement strand
TCGAGGTGGATTGGCTACAAGAGAGAAATACCTAAAAGAACATAGAATGTGAGAAAGAGGCATCGTAGGATGCCTTTTTCGTTGACGTACTACCGCCTAACTCACGACTAAAGTCACGAGCGTGCGGCGGTAGTACGTCAAATTATATTTGAAGTTTTTACTAAATAAAGCAAAAAACTGCTCATGTGAGCAGTTTTTTTAGAATGTATTACGTTTCTTAAAACATTTTTGCAGTTTTAACATCAAGTCTCGTTCTTCATCGGTTAAATCTTTTGGTGTTCGAATCTTTAAGGTAACGTAGTGGTCGCCCCTTACATCGGGGTATCTACGGTGAGGAACACCGTGGGCATGAAGGTTGATTTTAGTATGGGACTTTGTACCAGGTAAAACGTCGTAATCAATGATACCATCTAAGGTTTCAATCTGAATCGTACCACCTAAAGTAGCCGTTGTAAAATCAATCCATACATCGGAAAAGACATGGTAGTCCTGTCTAGTTAAAAATGGATGAGGGTCTACAATGACAACCACTAATAAGTCCCCACGTTCATCATCAGGATGTTCACCAGGTTGTCCAAGTCCCTTTAAGCGAATGTATTCACCGGTATCGATGCCAAGGGGAATGGTAAGTTCTCCACGTTTTTTAACTGCGGTCATACCAGTTCCACCGCAAATATCACAGACCTCCTCATAAATGGTACCCTTACCATGACAGGTAGGACACCAGATAATACGTTTTCGTTTTCCTTTAAGAGAAGGTTCATAGTAAACAGCCTTACCACTTCCATGACATTGTGGGCAAGAAATTGGTGAGGTTCCTGCCTTGCCACCGGTACCATGACAAGAAGGGCAGCGTTCCATAAAGTCTACATCTAAGATACGTGTAGCTCCAAATACGGTATCTTCAAAATTAATATGGATAAGAGTACGAAGGTCTTTTCCACGTCCGAACATATGAAAGACTTCTTCTTCTTTGTGATTTTGGCAGTTTTCGCAGTCACCAGTACATTCATGGTCATCGCCACAATTACTGTGGTCATGGTCATGCGTATGAGATTGTTGAAAATGAGTAGCATTTTGGGTATAGTGTTTATGTCCGTGGTAGTCATAATGAGCACGTTGTTTCGGATCGCTAAGAACTTTATAAGCCTTTGAAATTTCTTTAAATTTTTGTTCCGCTTCTTTGTCATCTTGATTGTGGTCAGGATGATATTTTTTTGCAAGCTTACGATAAGCTGCTTTAATTTCTTCTTCACTTGCATCGGGTGCAACGCCTAGTAGTTCATAATAATCTTTTTCCATCATAATGCGTACCTCCATATCATGAGTATAGCATTATTTGAAGAGAAAAACAATAAACTTAACTAAAAAAGTCTAGATTATTTTGGAAAAATTATTACTAATTTATAAATGAAAAATTGAAGTTTTATTAAGATTTTCACGATTTTGAGAAAAATTTTCGTATTTGATTGACAAGAAAGACTTGACTGATTATACTTAGTGTGTATTTATGGAAACTATGTAATTTAGAAATATGTTTTTGAAATATTGATAGATAGGATTCAGGAGGAAGAACATATGTTATCTACAGATATTGGAATTGATTTAGGTACAGCCAGTATCCTAGTTTATGTAAAAGGAAAAGGTGTTGTGTTAAAAGAGCCTTCAGTAGTCGCTTTTGACAGAGATACAAATAAGATTAAGGCAATTGGTGAAGAGGCAAGATTAATGATTGGTCGTACACCTGGTAATATTATTGCAGTACGTCCATTAAGACAGGGTGTTATCTCTGATTATGCAGTAACAGAGCAGATGCTTAAATTCTTTATTAGAAAAGCTATGGGACGTAGAAGTTTAAGAAAACCAGTAATTAGTATTTGTGTTCCTAGTGAAGCAACCTCAGTAGAGAAGAAGGCAGTTAAGGATGCAGCTTATGCAGCAGGCGCTAGAGATGTTAAGATTATTGAAGAACCTGTAGCAGCAGCAATCGGTGCTGGAATTGATATTAGTAAACCATGTGGAACAATGATTGTTGATATCGGTGGTGGTACTTCCGATGTAGCAGTTATTTCATTAGGTGGTACCGTAGTAAGTACTTCTGTAAAGGTAGCTGGTGATGATTTTGACAATGCAATTGTACGTTTCATGCGTAATAAACACAATTTATTAATCGGTGAAAGAACAGCAGAAGAAATCAAGATTAAAATCGGCTGTGCAGATGAAAGACCAGAAGTACTCACAATGGATGTTCGTGGACGTAATTTATTAACAGGTCTTCCAAAGACTGTTACCATTACTTCTGATGAAACATTAGAAGCACTAAAAGAGCCTGCAATGTCAATTGTAGATGCTGTACACAGTGTTTTAGAGAGAACTCCACCAGAATTAGCAGCAGATATTTTTGATAGAGGCATTGTAATGACGGGTGGTGGTGCATTACTTAGTGGATTAGATCATTTAATTGAAAGCAACACAAGTATCAGCACAACGATTGCAGATGACCCATTAACAGCAGTTGCTATTGGTACAGGTAAATTTATTGAATTAAATAGCAGCTCAAGCAAGAGTCTATCAGAAGACGAATAAACTATAGAATAAGTATAGACACCCATTGTATCGAAAGATTGTGGGTGTCTTTTTCTGTATGGAGGGACGATGGAAGAAACACTTACAGGATATGTGGAAAATATTGTATTTCAAAATGAGGAAAATGGCTATACGGTAATGGAAGTAATTACCGATAAGAAAACCATTACATTAGTTGGAAATCTTGCTTATATTAATGAAGGAGAATATGTAACAGCAACAGGAAGAATTGTAGAGCATCCAGTTTATGGAGAGCAGATGCAAGTCAGTAAAATTGAGGCTACTCTACCTCAAAATGTTGCAGCAATTGAACATTATTTAGCATCAGGAGCAATTAAGGGAATTGGACCTGCATTAGCGGGAAGGATTGTAGCGAAATTTAAAGAGGATACCTTTCACATTATTGAAGAAGAGCCAGAAAGACTTGCAGAAATCAAAGGGATTAGTGAGAAAAAGGCAAGAGAGATTGCAGCATTAACATTTGAACA
Source organism: uncultured Lachnospiraceae bacterium (assembly GCA_902496125.1). Classification (GTDB taxonomy): domain Bacteria; phylum Bacillota; class Clostridia; order Lachnospirales; family Lachnospiraceae; genus TWA4. The sequence goes on along the minus strand of CABUZU010000023.1, from coordinate 16,919 downwards.
AAGAGATCGAAGACAAGCAGTAATTTTTCTACAACAATATGGAATTAGCCTAAATCTAGCTCTTAAGATTTATAAATATTATCAAGATGGTGTCTATGATATGATTCGAACCAATCCTTATCGTATGGCTGATGATATTCCTGGTGTAGGATTTAAGATTGCAGATGAAATTGCAGCAAAGTCAGGAATTTTAGCAAATTCGAGTTATCGCATCAAAAGTGCGATGCTTTATGTATTAAATCAAGCTTTGAATAATGGTCATATTTATTTGCCACAAAATCAATTATTTGATCAGACAATAGATTTAATTCATCAACCAATTGATACACCTGAAAACTATATTATGGACTTAGTAATTGATAGAAGGATTGTAGTAAAAGAAATTGGTGGCGAAAATGTCATTTATTTAAGTCATTACTATTATATGGAATTAGAGACGGCAAGACTTTTACATGATTTGAATGAAGAATATGAAGTTGATGAAAGAGAATTAAAACGATATTTAGAAGAAATTGAAAAGAATTTTTCGATTCAGCTAGATGATGACCAAAGAGATGCAGTAAGAGCTTGTGCAAGCCATGGACTTTTGATTTTGACAGGGGGTCCTGGTACGGGTAAAACGACAACGATTCGTTCCATTCTCTATTATTTTGAACAACAAGGACTCGATGTCGTGTTAGCTGCGCCAACAGGAAGAGCGGCAAAGCGTATGACAGAAGCTACGAATATGGAAGCAAAGACCATTCATCGTTTGTTAGAAGTCAATGGAATTCCAGAAGATGATAGCGAAGTAAAAGGATTTATGCGAAATGAAGAAAATCCAATTGAATCGGATGTCATTATTATTGATGAAATGTCGATGGTGGATTTGAGTCTAATTCATGCTTTATTAAAAGCTGTTGAATTGGGAACAAGACTGATTTTAGTTGGTGATATTAATCAGCTTCCAAGTGTTGGAGCAGGAAATGTATTAAAAGATTTAATTGAATCCGAATGTTTTCCAGTTGTAAAATTAAATAAAATCTTTAGACAGGCGGCAACCAGTGATATTGTCATCAATGCACATAAAATTAATGAAGGAAAGATGGTTGATTCAAACAAAAGAAGCTTAGATTTTCTATTTATTAAACGTCCAGATGCCAATGCGATTATTAATGCTTGTCTAACCTTAGTAATGAAAAAGCTGCCGGATTATGTACATGCAAGTATTCACGATATTCAAGTAATGACGCCAATGCGAAAGGGCGCACTAGGAGTAGAGCGTTTAAATCGAATTTTACAAGAATATTTAAATCCACCAGATAGTAGCAAAAGGGAAAAAGAAATTGGAGATACAATTTATCGTGTAGGCGATAAAGTCATGCAGATTAAAAACAATTATAAGATGGAATGGGAAGTAAGAAACGATAGAGGATTCTTATTAGAAGAAGGTCAGGGAGTCTTTAATGGAGACACTGGCATTATAAAGAAGATGAATTTATTTACCGAAGAGTTAGTTGTAGAATTTGATGAAGGAAGACAGGTAACGTATTCTTTTAAACAATTAGAAGAATTAGAACTTGCTTATGCGATAACTGTACACAAATCGCAAGGAAGTGAATATCCAGCAGTTGTATTACCGTTGCTTTCAGGTCCTAGAATGCTTATGAATCGAAATTTATTATATACAGCAGTTACAAGAGCAAAGTCCTGTGTGTGTATTGTAGGGTCTGTTCGTGAATTTGAATCCATGATTCAAAATAAGTATCAACAGCTTCGATATTCTAGTTTAGCACTTCGAATTCGAGAGATGAAAGAATTATGATTCATTTGATTTTTCCAAAGAAATGTCCATTTTGCGCAGACGTTTTAGAATCACCTTCATTAGAAATTTGCCCAGAATGTGAAAAAATTGTAGAACGCTTCTATGTAGTAAGAGAACCTGTGTGTAAGAAGTGTGGAAAACCTTTAGCAGATAAACAACAGGAATACTGCTATGACTGTAAACATCATACAAGGTCTTTTGTAAAAGGGATTTGCTTATTTCAATATGGATATCGTGCAGCAGAGGTGAAGGGCAAAGATTTAAAATACCATTCGATGGGTGAGTCGATGCAGCGTTTTAAATATCAAGGTAGTAGAACCTACGCCACTTATTATATTAAAAAACTAATGCAGGTACATGGACAAGAGTTATTAAAAATAAGAGCACAGGCGATTATTCCCGTACCAATTCATAAGAAGAAATATATAAAAAGGGGTTATAATCAAGCGGAGGTTTTGGCAAATGAATTGTCAAAAGCATTAGAAATTCCAGTATTATCTAAATTTTTAATACGTTCAAAAGAAACATTAGCTCAAAAAGAGCTGACACAAGAACAGCGAATAGTAAATTTAATGGATGGATTTATTGTGCCAAAACCAATGTCTAAGTTAAAAAGAGTGATTTTAATAGATGATATTTACACAACTGGTGCGACAATGGAAGCCTGTACAAGAAAGCTTCTGGAAGCAGGTGTAAGGGAAGTTTATTGTGTCAGTATTTGTAGTGGACAAAATGGATAAAAAATAGATTAGATTGGAGACAAAAATGGAACGTTGGATAGTAGCAACGAAGAGGGCTGATTTTTATGGATTAGCAAAAGAATTAGAGATTGACCCTGTTACAGTTAGGTTGTTAAGAAATCGAGACCTTACTACAAAAGAAGAAATGAAAGAATATTTAAATCCGTCATTAGAACGTTTAAATAATCCTTATTTATTAAAAGATGTACAAAAGGCAGCAAAGCTTATTTTATTCCATATAGAAAAGAAAAGTAAAATCATGATTGCAAATGATTTTGATTGCGATGGAATTAGCAGTGGATATATTTTAGAGAAGGGATTGTCTTCTTGTGGAGCCGATGTTTATGTTGATACACCAGACCGTTGTAAAGATGGATATGGTATTAATGAACGATTAGTAAGAGAAGCTTATGAAAATGGTGTTCATTTAATCATAACTTGTGATAATGGAATTGCTGCTCATGAGCCAATAAAACTTGCAAAAGATTTAGGAATGGATGTAATTGTAACCGACCATCATGAAGTGCCTTTTGATGAAGAAACAAAAAAATTTATCCTTCCAGTTGCAGATGCAATTGTAAATCCAAAACAAGAAGATTGTTCCTATCCGTTTAAAGGGATTTGTGGGGCAACAGTGACTTGGAAATTAATGATAGTGTTATATGATTTGGTAGGAAAGCCTAAAGAAGAGATATATGAATTTTTAGAAATTGTTGCGATGGCTACAGTTACTGATGTAATGGAATTAAAAGAAGAAAATCGAATCTTAGTAAGCCTTGGACTTAAACAGATGAGAAAAACAAAAAATCTAGGTCTAAAAGCTTTAATGGAAGTAAATAAGATTGCCATTGCAAGTCTTAGTTCCTATCATATTGGATTTATTATAGGACCTTGTTTAAATGCATCGGGGAGGTTAGATACAGCAAAGAAAGCCTTAAATCTTTTAAAATCTACAACAAAGACACAAGCAATAAGCTATGCAGAAGAATTAAAAGCATTAAATGAAAGCCGAAAATCTATGACATTAGAACAAACACAAAGAGCAATGGATTTGATTGAACACTCAAGTTTAAAAGACGATAAAGTTTTAATTGTCGTATTAAAAGGATGTCATGAAAGTCTAGCTGGAATTATAGCAGGAAGGATTAGGGAACACTACAATCGCCCTACAATCGTCCTAACAAATGTAGAAAATGGATATAAGGGTTCCGGTCGTTCAATTCCAGCCTATAATATGTTTGCAGAAGTTAATAAGCAAAAACATTTACTAACTAGATTTGGTGGACATCCCATGGCATGTGGACTTTCGATTGAAGAAAAGGATATTGAAGAGTTTCGAACACAATTAAATAAGCAGACAACCTTGACATTTGACGATTTTATTCCTATTATATCCATTGATATGGTATTACCACCAGAATATATTACAAAAGAGCTGATTAATGAGTTTAGTTTATTAGAGCCTTTTGGAAATGGAAATACAAAACCTATTTTCGTAGGAAAAGATTTTTCAGTGAAAAAAGCACAGGTATTAGGAGCGAATAAAAATGTATTGAAATTTCAACTTAGTACAAAGAATCAATTCTTAATTCCAGCAATTTATTTTGGAGATCCAGATGAGGTGTTAAGTAAAATCCAAGATGGATTTGGAATGGATGAGTATGGAAAGATGATGAAAGGGGAAGACAATCAAGTAAAACTAATGTTAACCTTCTACCCTCAAATCAATGAATTTCGTGGAGTACAAACAATACAATTAGTAATTCAGAACTTAAACTTGCAACTGTAGTAAGATGGGGGTATACTGTAAATATAATAGAAGAGGATATTTATGCTAAATCAATTTTCAAGAACAGAACTTTTATTTGGAAAAGAAGCAATGGAGAAACTAGAACATTATCGCGTTGCAATTTTTGGTATTGGTGGAGTTGGCGGTTATGTATGCGAAGCACTCGTTCGCAGTGGAGTAGGAGCTTTTGATTTAATTGACGATGATAAAGTATGTTTAACAAACTTAAATCGACAGATTATTGCTACTAGAAAAACAGTTGGTAAATATAAGGCAGATGTAATGAAAGAGCGTATTTTGGAGATTAATCCGAATGCAGACGTTCGCATCCATAAATGCTTTTTTCTGCCAGAAAATGCAGATAACTTTCCATTTGAAGAATATGATTACATTGTAGATGCAGTGGATACGGTAACTGCAAAAATTGCACTCGTGTTAAAAGCACAAGAGTTAAATATTCCAATTATGAGTTCAATGGGAGCGGGAAATAAATTAGATGCCAGTGCATTTAAGGTTTCAGATATTTATAAGACAAAGGTTTGCCCACTAGCGAAAGTTATGAGACGAGAGCTAAAGAAGAGGGGCGTAAAGAAATTAAAGGTAGTTTATTCAGAAGAAAAACCTACAAGACCAATTGAGGATATGGCAATTAGTTGCAGAAGTCATTGTATTTGTCCTCCAGGAGCACAACATAAATGTACAGAACGAAGAGATATTCCAGGAAGTACGGCTTTTGTTCCTTCAGTAGCAGGTCTTATTATTGCTGGAGAAGTAATAAAAGACTTAACAAATAAAAAGTAAAGGTGGAGCGTAACATGAAAAAATTAGAAGAGTATGTAAGAAGTATTCCAGATTTTCCAGAACCAGGCATTATTTTTAGAGATATTACAACAGTCCTAAAAGATGCAGATGGATTAGCACTTGCAATTGACAGTATGCAAGAGATGTTAAAAGATGTAGACTTTGATGTAGTATTAGGACCAGAGTCTAGAGGATTTATCTTTGGTACACCAATTGCTTACAATTTACACAAGTCTTTTGTTCCTGTTCGTAAAAAAGGAAAACTTCCTTGTGAAACTGTAGAAATGGAATATGAATTAGAATATGGTACAGCGGTTATTGAAATTCATAAAGATGCCATTTTACCTGGACAAAAAGTAGTAATTATTGATGATTTAATTGCAACAGGTGGTACAACAGAAGCTATTATTAAATTAGTAGAAAGTATGGGTGCAACAGTTGTAAAATGTTGTTTCCTAATTGAACTTGCAGGCTTAAAAGGAAGAGAGAAATTAAAAGATTATGCGACAGATTCTGCAATTATTTATGAAGGCAAATAAGAAGAAAAAGAAGAATATTTTATCTGTACGATTAATCGCAATTGGATTTTTAGGAATTATTTTAATTGGAGCATTGATTTTAATGCTCCCGATTTCATCGGTAACTGGAGAGGTTACGAATTTTTTTGATGCGTTATTTACAGCAACCACTAGTGTCTGTGTAACGGGGCTTGTAACGGTTACGACAGCAACGCATTGGAGTTTATTTGGTAAAATAGTAATTCTTTGTTTAATCCAAATTGGAGGTTTAGGAGTCGTAACGGTTATGATGGTCTTTTTTATTGTGATTGGAAGAAGAATTACAATGAAGGAGCGTATTCTAATTCAAGAAGCCTATAACTTAGATACGATTCAAGGAATGGTAAAGTTTATCCATAAAATTTTACGAATTACTGTAATTGTAGAAGGATGTGGAGCGATTGGCTATTTATTTGTATTTATTCCAAGATATGGTTTGATAAAGGGGATTTTCTATTCTATTTTTCATTCCATATCCGCTTTTTGCAATGCAGGAATTGATATTATTGGAGAAAATAGCTTAGAGTCTTATGCGACCCATCCTTTTATGAATCTTGTAACGATTTGTCTAATTGTTTTTGGTGGGCTTGGATTTACCGTTATTTGGGATATTTATGAAGTGGTAAAAAAATATAGAAAGTTTCGTTTTGAGAAGTTGCAGTTTCATTCTAAGATTGTACTTACAACAACTGTGGTTTTAATTAGTGTAGGAGCTGTATTGTATTTTATTTTAGAATACCATAATGAAAAAACAATCGGAAACTTTAATATGGGTGGCAAGATCATTGCTTCGTTATTTCAATCTGTAACGACAAGAACTGCAGGATTTGCTGCAATGAATCAAGCAAATCTAACAAGAGGTTCTGCTTGGATTACGATTCTACTGATGTTTATTGGTGGTTCGCCAGCAAGTACAGCAGGTGGGATGAAAACCACCTCAGCAGCCGTCTTAGTACTTACGATTCGTTCGATGATTAAAGGGCGAGAGTCTACAGAGGCATTTGGACGATGCATTTCAGAAAGTTCAGTAAGAACGGCACTCTCCGTATTTGCACTTGGATTTACGATTTTATTTTGTGGAACTACGATTTTATGTATAACAGAAGATGCCGATTTAAGTCTTATTTTATTTGAAACGGCATCGGCAATGGGAACCTCAGGACTTAGTGCAGGTTTAAGTGCAAATCTTAGTACGATTGGAAAAGTGGTTGTAATCATGATTATGTATGCAGGTCGAATTGGACCGATTACTGTAGTGATGGCTGTGTTACATCGTAGAAAAGATACCCATTCAATTATTGAACTTCCAGAAGGCAAGGTGATTATCGGATGAAAAAAAATAGCATAACAAGAAGACAATTTGCAGTTTTAGGACTAGGAGAGTTTGGTAAAAGTGTTGCCTTAACTTTAGCACAGTCTGGCTGTGATGTGTTAGTAATTGATAAAGATCGAAATAAAATTGAAGATGTTGCATCAGAAGTTACTCGTGCAGTAATTGCAGATGCCCTAGACCATGATATTTTAAAAGATATTGGAATTAGCAATGTCGATGCATTAATTATTGCAATTGGCTCAAATTTAGAAGCGAGTATTATGGCGACAATTGTTGGAAAAGAATGTGGAGTTCCTTATATACTTGCTAAGGCCTATGGCGATATTCATGCACAGGTACTAAAAAAGGTTGGAGCAGATGAAGTGGTCTTTCCAGAGAAATCCATGGGGATTCGCACCGCAAGAAATTTAATCTCAGGTGATTTTATTGATATGGTTGAGCTTTCAGATAGCTTTAGTATCGTTGAAGTGAATGCACCAGACCATTGGGTTGGTAAAAATTTATTAGATTTAAAACTTCGTGCGAAGGGAATCAATATTATAGCAAGAAAATATGATGACAATGTAGAGACTCAGATTGATCCTAGTCGAATTATAAGAGAAGATGACCGCTATATTATTATTGGTGAAAATGAAGTCTTAGAAAAACTAGGAGTATTGCAATGATTATAACAAGTAGTAGTAATAGCAGATTAAAGCAGATTGCACTACTTCAAAAAAAGTCAAAGGTTAGGAAAGAATCTGGACTTTTTATTGAAGAAGGCATTCGTATGTTTCGTGAAATTCCAAAGGAACGATTAGAAGAAGTTTATGTTTCTGAAAGTTTTTACAATAAAAAAGAATGGATGGAAGAAGTAACTTGTGCCCCCATTGTTGTAGAAGATAAAATTTTTCAGACACTTACTGATACCATTACACCGCAAGGAATTTTAGCAGTAGTAAAACAAGAACATTATTTGGTAGAAGAAATCTTAAGGTTAAAAGAAAATCCAGTATTTTTATTATTAGAAAATATTCAAGACCCAGGAAACTTAGGAACAATGATGCGTACCGCAGAGGCAGCAGGAGTTACAGGAGTTTTGTTATCAAAGGGCAGTGTGGATATGTATAATCCCAAAGTCGTTAGAGCAACGATGGGAGCAATTTTTCGTTTACCTTTTGCATATGTGGAAGATTTTCCAAATCTTGTAACCAATTTACAAGGTAAAGGAATTGAAGTATATGCTGCAAGCCTAGAAGGTGCAGTTTCCTATGACGTACCAAATTATGGAAAGCCAACCGCTCTAATTATTGGAAATGAAGGAAATGGAATTTCGAAAGAAACATTAGAAGTTTCAAAAAATCATATTAAAATTCCAATGGAAGGGCAGGCGGAATCCTTAAACGCAGCAATCTGTGCAGCAGTTTATATGTATGAAATTTATAGACAGAGAAGGAACTAAGAAAAAGTGACAGTAAAATGATTTTACTGTCATTTTTTTTGTAATAATTCGATAATATGTTCGTTTTATAAATGAGAAATCTTGACAGATAATAAAAAAGACTGTATAATGTAATACAATCGTAACAAATATAATGATTTCTTAACAACAAATGAAAATTATGGAAATTTAACAAGAGACATTTTGTTTTATGAATCAAAATATTTGGAGGATATTTATTATGAAAAAGGGAATAAAGAAGGCAGTAATAGTAGCTTGTGCAGTTAGTATGGGGATGGGGTGTATTTTTTTAGCCCAAAAGAGTCAAGTGCAATCTGTACAGGAAAAGAACCCAGTCTATGAAGCGAGCGTTGAACAAGAAACCGTTCGTGTATTAGATACGGTAGAGGAAACCGTAATGGAAGAAACAACTGCCATTGAAACTACGAAACAAGTACAACCAAAAGTCTGCACAGCAAATGTGGATAGTTATCTTAATATTCGTAAGAAACCATCTAAAGATGCAAAGATTGTAGGAATGTTTTCTAAAAATCATATTGCTACAGTACTTGACAGCAAGAAAGGATGGTATAAGATTCGTTCTGGGAAGGTAACAGGATGGGTCAAAAAATCTTATGTTGTAATGGATGAAGAGGCAGACAAGCTATTTAAGCAAAGTCCTAAAAAAGTTACAATAAAGGCAAAGACTCTAAAACTTAGAGCGAAAGCAGGAACCGATTCGCAAGTTTTAGCAATTTTAAAAAAAGGTGAAAGTTTTCCAGTTTTAAAGAAAGGAAAAAATTGGATAAAGATTGCTTTTACACCTAAGATTTGTGGATATGTAAATGCAGAATTTGTTACGATTAAAAAAGAAACTGCAAATGTTGTATCGATGAATGAATTAAAAGAGTATGAGAAGAGATTATGGCAAGATGAAGATGGAAATTTATCAAGTACAGCTAATCTTTTAGCAGCTCTTTGTGAAAGAGAAGCAGGAGACCATTATGCTGGAAGCTTAGCTGTTGCCAATGTGGTATTAAACCGTGTAAGAAGTAATCATTATCCAGATACGATAAAAGCGGTTATTTATCAAAAAGCTCAGTTTTCTGGCGTTAATAAAGGGATTTTAAATTTATACATTGATGACCCAGATGAGATTTGTATTAAAGCGGTTAAGGATGCATTAGCTGGTAAGAATAATGTAGATGGTAGGGTACAGTTTCGTGCTTCTTATTCAATTAACCCGAATAGTCATAAAAATTCTTTAATTATTGGAGATAATACATTCTTTTAAAAACCTTAAGATTATGTTACATTTTTCTCATATTCTTGCGAATAGCGAATAAATAGTGTAAAATGATATTAACTTCTGGAAAGGAGGAGATATTATGGCAACTATTTATTGGTTACTGTTAAGCATTGTTTTGATTGTGATTGAACTTTTTACCATGTCACTAACAACGATATGGTTTGCAGGTGGTGCGATTATTACATTCTTTGCAAGCTTGTTAGGAGTAAGCCTACAGATACAATGGGTAATATTTATTATTATTTCGTTAATACTGTTATTACTTACTCGTCCAGTGGCAATGAAGATTGTAAAGGGTAAAACAACTAAGACAAATGTAGATGCAATCATAGGAACTCATGCACTGGTGACGGAAACTATCGATAATGAGAAGTCAACTGGAGCAGTTCGTGTCAACGGTCAGATTTGGACAGCACGCTCAGCAATTCCAGAACAAATCTTACATAAGGATGAGTGGGTAAGTGTAAAAAAGGTGCAAGGAGTAAAACTAATTGTAGGAATAGGAGAAAAATAATATGTGGATAGCAATCGTAATTTTAGCAATCGTAATTTTAATTGTACTTTCAACCTCTATAAAAATTGTTCCACAGGCAAGAGCGATGGTTGTGGAACGATTAGGAGGATATCTTGATACTTGGTCAGTAGGTTTACATTTTAAAGTGCCATTTATTGACCGTATTGCAAAGAAGATTAATTTAAAGGAACAGGTTATTGATTTTGAACCGCAACCAGTAATCACGAAGGATAATGTTACTATGCAGATTGATACCGTTGTGTATTTTCAAATTACAGACCCTAAGCTTTATGCTTACGGTGTAGAAAATCCATTGATGGCAATTGAGAATTTAACTGCAACAACACTTCGTAATATTATTGGTGATTTAGAGCTTGATGAGACATTAACTTCTAGAGAGCTTATCAATACGAAGATGAGAACTCAGCTTGATGAAGCAACAGATCCTTGGGGAATTAAGGTTAATCGTGTAGAACTTAAGAACATCATTCCACCAGCTGAAATCCAAGATTCTATGGAAAAACAGATGAAAGCAGAACGTGAAAGACGTGAGAAGATTCTACAGGCAGAAGGTGAGAAGAAGTCTACAATCTTAATTGCAGAAGGTAAGAGAGAACAGATGGTATTACAGGCAGAAGCAGAAAAGACTGCAGCGATTCTTCGAGCAGAAGCACAGAAAGAGAAATTAATCCAAGAGGCAGAAGGTGAAGCACAGGCAATCTTAAAAGTACAACAAGCAACTGCGGAAGGTATCAAATTATTAAAAGAAGCAGGAGCAGATTCCGCTGTTTTACAGCTTAAGAGTTTAGAAGCTTTTGAGAAGGCAGCAGATGGCCAGGCAACGAAGATTATTATTCCTTCTGATATTCAAGGAATTGCAGGTTCTGTTAAATCTATAGTTGAAGTTGCAAAAGAATAGTGATATACTAACTAAATACATTTGATAAGAAATAAGCAGACGGTATCTACCGTCTGCTATTGTTGTTAATTACAAGGATTGTAAGATAGAAAGGGGAAACACCATGAATTTAAAAGGACGTAGTTTTCTAACATTAAAAGACTTTAGTGCAGAAGAAATTGGATATTTACTAGATTTAGCAGAAGATTTAAAAGCGAAAAAGAAACAAGGAATTACAGGCAATAGCTTAAAAGGTAAAAATATTGCGTTGATTTTTGAAAAACCATCAACTCGTACTCGTTGTTCCTTTACCATTGGTTGTATTGATGAAGGCGGACATCCTGAATATTTAGGACAAGATGATATTCAGTTAGGTCATAAAGAAAGTATTGAAGATACCGCTAGAGTATTAGGACGTATGTTTGATGGAATTGAATTCCGTGGATTTAAACATTCATCTGTAGAAGCTTTGGCAAAATACTCAGGAGTACCTGTATGGAATGGTTTAACTGATGACTATCATCCAACTCAGATTTTAGCAGATTTACTTACAATAAGAGAACAATTTGGTAAAGACCTTAAGGGACGTAAATTTGTTTATGTTGGTGATGGTCGTAACAATATGGCAAATAGCTTAATGATTGGTATGACAAAGATGGGCATTCATATGGTAATCTTAGCACCTAAATCTTTATGGCCAAAAGAAGAATTAGTAAAGCTTTGTGAAGGCTATGCAAAAGAATCTGGTGCAAGCGTTACGGTTACTGATGATGTGAATGCGGTAGAAGGGGCAGATGTTATTTATACCGATGTATGGTGCTCAATGGGTGAAGAAGATAAAGCTGCTGAGAGAGTAGCAATTTTAAAGCCATATCAAGTAAATGAGGAATTAATGAAAAAGACTGGTAAAGACAGTACAATCTTTATGCATTGCCTACCAGCAGTAAAAGGCAATGAAGTAACTTATGATGTATTCGAGAAGTATGCAGATGTTGTATTTGACGAAGCAGAAAATCGTATGCATACAATCAAAGCAGTAATGGTAGCGACTTTGGGAGAATAATTGATTAATGCCTAGCAAATTTATAAAATCACGAAAGTTTCAAACGATTGTGGATATTATTCATGTTACCATTTGTATAGCAATTATTGTATTAGCAGGATTCGTTTTATGGAAGCCGTTAGAACATGAATTTTTTTATCCATTTATTTTCTTATTGGCAGCAATTTTAAACTTTGTTAGTGCACTTGCAAAATATGGTGGCACTCGTCAAGGAAGAAATCGTTTCCTTCCAATTTTTATACAGATACTATTAGGTATTATTTTATTGATTATCACGTTCTTAAGTATTATTAGTATTTGGAGGGCATAATAGTGAAGAAGACAATTTTGGAATTGTTGCGAAATACAAAAGAATATATTTCGGGACAAGAGATATCCAATCAATTAGGGATATCTCGTACCGCAGTATGGAAAAATATCCAATCACTTCAAAATGAAGGATATCGTGTAGAGGCAGTGCGCAACAAAGGATATCATTTGTTAGAGACACCAAATGATGTAACATTTGCAGAGGTAAGTCATGCACTCTCTACAAAATGGATTGGTCATGAACTATATTGTTACGATAAAATTGATTCTACAAATTTGCAAATTAAGCGTTTAGCAGAAGAAGGTAAAGAAGAAGGTACATTGGCGATTGCAGATTGTCAAGAATCTGGCAGAGGAAGACGAGGTCGTTCTTGGGCTTCGCCTTCTGGAGATGGACTTTGGATGTCCCTTCTTCTTCGTCCAAAATTTTCGATTGATAAAGCCTCGATGATTACCTTGCTAGTAGCAATGGCAGTACAACGAGGAATACAAAATGCAACTGGTTTACAGACACAGATTAAATGGCCAAATGATATTGTATATGAAGGTCGTAAGGTATGTGGAATTTTGACAGAGATGACAATCGAAGAAAGTCATATTAACTATGTAGTTGTTGGTATTGGAGTTAATGTAAATACAGAAAGTTTTCCAGACGAGCTAAAAGAAAAAGCAATTTCGTTAAAAATGATTTTGAATAGAGACATTAAACGAGCAGACTTAGCAAATGAAATTTGGTTAGCTTTTGAACAGTTGTATCCTAAATTTTTACAGATTCAGAATCTATCCTTTATTAAGGAAGAATATGATAAAAATTTAGTAAATCAAAATCAACCGATTTATTTAATGGAAAAAAATGGAACTAGACAGGTGACACAGTTGGGACTTGGAATAGATGGCGGATTAGAAGTTAGAAATGAAGCTGGAGAAACAGAACATGTTTATTCTGGAGAAATCTCAATTCGTGGTGTCTATGGTTATACAAATTAGATGGTGGAAATAGTGGAAGAACAAAAAATACTTTGTGTAGCAAATTCCTATTTACAAAAATATTATTTAAATCCGTTATATGAAGCACTCCCACAACAAATTAAAGATGAAATTAAATCCATGTGTGTGATTTATGTTGAAGATGTGGGAGGAATATTAACACTTTGTTTTAATGAGGATGGAGAATTAGAGCTTCAGGTTCAAAATGAAGAAACGGATTATTTATTTGATGAAATAGGAAGTGTTTTAAAAATCAAACAAATTCAACAGACAAAAAGAGAATTATTAGAAAGCTTAGAATTGTATTATCGAGTAGTCATTTTGCAGGAGGAACTATGTTAAAAATTGGTTCAACCGTATTAGAGAATTCAATTGTTTTAGCTCCGATGGCTGGGGTAACAGACCAACCATTTCGTATTTTATGTAAAGAAATGGGGTGCGGTCTTATGGTTACTGAAATGGTGAGTGCAAAGGCCATTCATTATAAAAATAAAAATACTGCACCGTTAATGAAAATTGATAATAGAGAAGGACCGGTTTTATTACAGCTTTTTGGTTCAGAACCAGAGCTTATGGCAGAAATTGCAGCTCAGATTGAAGATGGACCTTTTATCGGGATTGATTTAAATATGGGTTGTCCGGTTCCGAAGGTTGTAAATAATGGAGAAGGTTCTGCTCTGATGAAAAATCCAAAGCTTGCTGCCGAAATTGTAAGGCAGATGGTAGCAAAGGTAAAAAAGCCAATATCGGTTAAGATTCGAGCAGGTTTTACCGAAGAAACGAAGAATGCACCAGAGATGGCAAAGATGCTAGAAGATGCAGGAGCATCAATGATAACGGTTCATGGTCGTACAAGAGAGCAATATTATAGTGGCAAAGCTGATTGGGACATTATTCGCAGAGTGAAAGAATCCGTTTCCATTCCTGTTATTGGAAATGGAGATATTGCAAGTGCTAAAGATGCCAAGCAACGAATGGAAGAAAGCGGCTGTGATGGTGTGATGATTGGCAGAGCAGCGAAAGGAAATCCATGGATTTTTAAAGAAATTGTCGAAGGAAAAAAAGTGGAGCGTTCATTAGCAGAAATTAGAAAGATGATGCTTCGCCATGCAAAGATGCAGATGGAATTTAAAGGAGAGTATATTGGAATGCGTGAAATGCGAAAACATGCAGCATGGTATACAGCAGGTTGTGCAAATTCTTCTGCATTTCGTGCAAAAATTAATGAAACTGAGACTTATGAACAATTTGAAAGCCTTGTAAATCAGTACTTCTGTTGATTGACAAGTGTATCAAGATAATGTAAAATACTATCGGCAAAGAAAAGAGAAGCTTTTTAGAAAGGAAGAACAAAATGGCAGAAATTAAGAGAAATATCCTTACCCGTGCTGGACTTGATAAATATGAAAAAGAACTTGAAGATTTAAAGATGGTCAAACGTCAGGAAGTTGCTGAGAAAATTAAAATTGCGAGAGAGCAAGGTGACTTATCAGAAAACGCTGAATATGATGCTGCGAAAGAAGAACAAAGAGAATTAGAAGCTCGAATTGAAGAATTAGAGAAGTTATTAAAAAATGCAGAAATCGTTTCAGAAGACGAAATTACATTAGACCGAGTAAATGTAGGTTGTTCCGTTAGCTTACATGATGAAATCTTTGATGAAGATGTAGAATACCAGATTGTAGGTTCTTCAGAAGCAAATAGTTTACTTAATAAAATTTCTAATGAATCTCCAGTAGGAGCAGGTCTTATTGGACATGAAATTGGAGAAACCGTTGTAATTGAAACAATGGCAGGCGAGATGAAATACACAATTCTAGGAATTCAGAGGTTACAATAATATGGCAGAGCAAAAAAAGAAGAATAATGAACAACAAGATATTGGACAATTACGTAAAGTTCGTAGAGAAAAATTAGCAACCTTACAGGCAGAAGGTCATGACCCTTTTCAGATTACAAAATGTGAAGTAACTGCACATACTTCAGATATTAAAGATAATTTTGAAGAATATGAAGGAAAAAGCGTTAAAATTGCTGGTCGTATGATGGCAAAACGTGTAATGGGTAAAGCTTCCTTTGGTAATGTACAGGATTTAAAAGGAAATATTCAGTTATATGTAGCTAGAGATGTTTTAGGAGAAGAACCTTATAAGGCATTTAAGAAAATGGATATCGGTGATATCGTATCTGTAACTGGTGAAGTATTTAGAACTCATATGGGAGAAATCTCTGTAAAAGCAACAGAAATCGTACTTTTATCTAAGAGCTTACAGATTTTACCAGAAAAATTCCATGGTTTAACCGATACCGATACAAGATATCGTCAAAGATATGTCGATTTAATCATGAATACAGAAGTAAAGGATACTTTTGTAAAACGTTCTAAAATTTTACGTGCAATTCGTAATTACTTAGATGGACAAGGATTTATGGAAGTTGAAACTCCTATGCTTGTAGCAAATGCAGGTGGAGCAGCAGCTCGTCCTTTTGAAACTCATTTTAATGCATTAGATGAAGATTTAAAACTTCGTATTTCTCTTGAATTATATCTTAAGAGATTAATCGTTGGTGGATTAGAAAGAGTATATGAAATTGGTAGAGTATTCCGTAACGAAGGTGTAGATACTAGACACAATCCAGAATTTACTTTAATGGAACTTTATCAGGCATATACCGATTACAATGGAATGATGGATTTAACAGAAAATCTATATCGCCATGTAGCAAAGGAAGTACTTGGTACTACTGTAATTAATTACAATGGAATTGAAATGGATTTAGGTAAGCCATTTGAACGTATTACCATGTTAGATGCGGTTAAGAAATATGCAGGCGTTGACTTTAATGAAATTCATTCTGATGAAGAAGCTAAGGCAATCGCAAAAGAAAAAGGTGTAGAATACGAAGAACGTCATAAGAAAGGTGATATCTTAAACTTATTCTTTGAAGAATTCTGCGAAGATAAGATGATTCAGCCTACTTTTGTTATGGACCATCCTGTTGAAATTTCTCCTCTTACCAAGAAGAAACCAGAGAATCCAGATTATGTAGAAAGATTTGAATTCTTTATGAATGGTTGGGAAATGGCAAATGCTTATTCCGAACTTAATGACCCAATCGACCAGAGAGAACGTTTCAAAGCTCAGGAAGAATTATTATCTCAGGGTGATGAAGAAGCAAATACAACCGATGAAGATTTCTTAAATGCATTAGAAATCGGTATGCCTCCAACAGGTGGTATCGGATTCGGTATCGATAGAATGGTTATGCTACTTACTGATTCCGCTGCTATTCGTGACGTATTATTATTCCCGACAATGAAGTCACTCGACTCCGACAAGAAGGAAAATAGGGCATCCAAGAGTAGTACAGCAGAAAATTGCGACCAGATTGCG
>CABUZU010000022.1 GCA_902496125.1 uncultured Lachnospiraceae bacterium | reverse complement strand
ATCGTTAATTCCATGTTGAATAAGAATAGCAGTGGCACCTTCTACAGGAAATTCATGAGGAAAACGTACCTTGCCTTTTAGTCCATAAGATTCATAGGTGATGCAGTCGTATTGGCGAAGGATACGAGTACCACTTGCTGCTTTACGAACGATGGCAGTATTCTTGTATCCAAGTTTATTAGCACGAATTGCAAGATAATCTGGCCAAGCTTGAGAGGTAATGGAATCGCCATAACATACAAGAGTATGACAATCGTTACTTGTAAGGGCAGATACATTACTTAAAAAATAAATCCAATCGGTGTGTCTCGTGTAATCAAGAGGAAGTGTTTCTACCTTGCATTGATTACCAACTGAGAAAAAGCCCTTAGTTAAAGGTCCAGTGATAACAACTCCTGAACGAAGTAGTGTGAAATCTTTTAAGTAGAAACTTACGCTGATAGTATCACCAGAATTTACATCAAAATTGGTGGCATCACTAGTAATTTGGTCATCGGCATCGATGGTAATACTTGTCTTGCCATTAAAAGTAATTGGAGTAATAGAGCTTGTATCAATGCTTCTTTCATCGGTAGTTTTTGCACAAAAAGCAGCAGAAATGGTAATGGGTTCTGTGCCAGTAAAATTATCAAAAGTAAATTTTAAAGATGTTGTATCAAAAGGGCAAAAAATTGGATAACGAAGGGTGATGTCTTTGGCATACATAGCTGGTTCATGGTCTGCAATTGACATTGCATTTGCCCACATCGTGGTCCATTTTGTATTGTTACTCATAGTAAAATCTCCTTAATATTTATTCGAAAAGAGTATACCCTAATAAAAAACAATTTACAAGAGTTTTAGGAAAATGTATAATAAGAAGATACTAAAACAAGAGAGGAAGATGAACATGAAGGTAATTTTAGTAAATGGTAGTCCACATGCACATGGATGTACATACACAGCATTAAAAGAAATTGCAACTACTTTAGAAAAACAAGGAATTGAAACAGAGATTTTTCAGTTAGGTACGAAACCAATTGGTGGATGTATTGCATGTAATTCTTGTATCAAAAATGGTGGCAAATGTTTTATGAATGAAGACCCTGTCAATGAATTTGTAGAAAAAGCAAAACAAGCAGATGGATTTGTATTTGGTAGTCCTGTACATTATGCAGCAGCAAGTGGAGCTCTTACTTCATTTATGGACAGAGCTTTTTATGGCAAGGGTAAGGTTTTTGCTGATAAGCCAGCAGCAGGAATTGTAAGCTGTCGTAGAGGTGGAGCAAGTGCTGCTTTTGATCAGATTAATAAGTACTTTACCATCTGTAATATGCCAGTGGTTTCTTCACAGTATTGGAATCAGGTTCATGGCAGAACACCAGAAGAAGTGGTACAAGATGAAGAAGGTATGCAGACCATGCGTACATTAGGTGTAAATATGGCGTGGTTATTAAAATGTATCGAGGCTGGTAAGAAGGCAGGAGTTAAAATGCCAGAGAGAGAGGCAACAACTCCAACAAACTTTATTCGATAAGATTTTTGGTATTTTTTCATAAAAATCTCATAAAAAATTTAGCAATTTACCGAAATGTAAATTGTTCCTTGACAAATAGGCAATGTAAAGGTATGATAGGAGCAAGTTCAGAAGTAAATAAATAAGCACGGGCTTGTTACTATTAGATTAGGCAATACCAAACAAAACCAGTATGTGGGGTAATATTATACCTTTGTATACTAGGTTCTGTTTGGTATTTTTTGTTTTTAGGGGTATGAAAAATGATAGTAAAAAAAGTGTTAAATAATAATGTAATTACCTCGCTTAGTGATTCTGGACAAGAAATCATTATTATGGGTAATGGAATTGGTTGGAAACAAAAAACAGGTGAAAAAGTAGATGAGTCAAAAATTGAAAAGATTTTTCGTATGGATACAGCAAGCTCAACCATGCAGTTAAAACAGTTATTTTTAGAAGTTGAAACAGACTCAATTCGAATTACTTCCAAAATTGTCGACTATGCTAAAGAATATTTAGGAGTCGAGTTAAAGAAAAATATTTACATTACATTAACCGATCACATCGATTTTGCAATAGAGAGAACAAAAAAAGGAATTTATTTTCAAACCGCATTGTATTGGGAAATTCAAAAAATTTATCCAAAGGAATTTCACGTAGGTCTGTATGCATTAGAATTGATTAAAAAAGAATTAGGAATTGAATTACAAAAGGGAGAAGCTGCATCTGTTGCACTTCATCTTGTAAATGCAGAGAATAATACAGACATGGTAAGCACACAGGCAACATTTGATATTGTAGGCAATGCATTAAATTTTGTTCGGTTATTACTTGGAAAGGATTTTGATGAAGAATCCTTAGATTATCAACGTTTTGTAACACATTTATTGTTTTTTGCTCAAAGAGTTTTAGAAGGAAAACCATTACAGAATAAAGAAGATTTTCTTCATGACACCATGAAGGAAAATTATCCGAAAGCATTTCAGTGTGCGAAAAAGATTGTAGCATATGTAGAAAAGCAATATAAGCTAGATATTGGAAAGGAAGAATTAACCTTCCTAAGTTTACACATCGTGCGTATTTTATCCCAGTAGGGCCCAGTGGGAATAAAAGATATAAATAATAAAACTTTATTACACTTACCTAGAAGAAGGAGGAAACAAAATGGCAGCAGTAAGAGATTATGCCAAGCTTGCTAGAGACATCAAAGATGCAGTCGGCGAGTCTAATATTATTAGTGCAGCACATTGTGCAACTAGACTCCGTTTAGTTTTAAAGGAGTCTCCATCAGAAGCAGTTACAAAGGAAATATCATCTATGCCTGGTGTTATTCAGGTCGTTGAAAAAGGTGGACAGTATCAAATCGTTATCGGTACTCATGCAAAGGATGTTTATGCAGAACTTTCACAGATTATGAGTATTGATGAAACAAATCAACCAGAGGTAAAACAAAGCTTACTTAATAGAATCATTGCTACAATGTCAGCAGTATTCGCACCATTTGTATATATTCTTGCAGCAGCAGGTTTGGTTCAAGGTGCATTAATCATTATCACTCAGTTTGCACCAAATTTTGCAAACACTGGTACTTATGAAGTATTAAGTTTTATTTCATGGACACCATTTACCTTTTTACCAGTATTAATTGCAGTGACCGCATCGAAGCATTTTAAATGTAATACTTACATTGCAATGTGGTGTTGTCTTGCTTTAGTAAATAGTTCATGGGGTGAAATCGCAGCAAGAATTGCTGATGGTGAATCGGTAAAATTCTTAATCTTTAAGATGGCAGAAACCACTTATACCTCAACGGTATTACCTCCATTGTTCTTAGTATTAGTATTAGCTTACTTAGAACGTTTCTTAGAAAAGATTATTCCAGATGTCATTAAAGCACTTGCTATTCCATTTATCTGTGCAATTATCATGGTTCCAGCAACTATCTTAATCATTGGACCTTTATCAGATGGTCTTGCAAATGCAATTGCAGTTGGCTACAATTTCTTATACAACAATGTACCTGTTTTAGCAGCATTAATCATTGGTGGTTTATGGCAGATTATCGTTATCTTTGGTATCCACTGGGGTGTTACTCCTATGGTACTTGCAAACTTTGCAAACAATGGATGCGACTCATTCCAGGCATTCCAGACTTGTGCAGTAGTTGCACAGGCAGCAGCTTGCTTTGGTGTATTTATTAAAACAAAGAAAAAAGATATTAAAAATGTATCTTTATCTGCTGGATTAACTGGTATCTTCGGTATCACAGAACCAGCAATCTATGGTGTAACCTTACGTCTTAAAAAACCTTTCATCTGTGGATGCATCGGTGGTGCAGCAGGTGCTTTAGTAGTAGCTTTTACTCATGCAATGTACTATATTTATTCTGGTCTTCCAGGAATGCTTACTATTGTAAATGCAATTGACCAGAGTGGAACAAATCCAGGTTCTTTCGTTGGTGAATTAGCTGCTTTAGGTGTTACCATTGTTGTTACCATTATCTTAGTTCAGATTATTGGTTGTGATGAAAAAGAAGTAGAAGCAGCACCAGTAGTAAAAGAAGAACCAAAGGCTGTAGCACAATCTAGCAAAGAAGTAGAAATCGTTTCACCTTTAAACGGTGAATTAAAAGCATTAGAAGAAGTAAATGACCCAACATTTGCTGGTGGCATCTTAGGACAAGGTGTTGCAATTGTTCCATCAGAAGGTAAATTATATTCTCCAATTAATGGTAAAGTATCTTCTATTTTTGATACAAAACATGCAATTGGTCTTGAAGATGAAAATGGAACAGAAATGTTAATTCACATTGGATTAGAAACTGTAGATTTAAACGGTAAAGGTTTTGAAGCCAAAGTAAAAGTAGACGATGAAGTAAAAGCCGGGGACTTATTAATTGAATTTGATTTAGATGAAATTAAGAAAACACATGATACTATTACTCCTGTATTAATTGTTAATGCAGATGAGTTCTCACAAATAAATGCAGTAAAAACTTCTGGCAGTGTAAAGGTTGGTCAGCCAATTGTTGTTGCAAAAAAATAAATTAGATTTTGAAGGAGGAAATATTAAATGGCTTTACCAAAAGATTTTTTATGGGGTGGTGCAGTAGCTGCACACCAATTAGAAGGTGGATGGAATGAAGATGGTCGTGGACCAAGTGTTAGTGATGTGTTAACAGCTGGTGCTCATGGAGTTCCACGTCGTATCACTGATGGTGTTGTAGAAGGAGAACGTTATCCAAATCATAAAGGAATTGACTTTTATCATACTTATAAAGATGATATTGCATTATTTGGTGAATTAGGATTTAAATGTTTCCGTACTTCAATTTCTTGGAGTCGTATCTTCCCTAATGGAGATGAATTAGAACCAAATGAAGCAGGATTAAAATTCTATGATGATATGTTTGATACTATGCATAAATATGGAATTGAACCCGTTATTACCCTCAGTCATTTTGAAATGCCTTACTATCTAACCAAGAAATATGGTGGATGGATGAACCGTAAGTTAATTGATTTCTTTGTACGTTATGCAACTTGCGTAATGGAACGTTATAAAGATAAAGTAAAATATTGGATGACATTTAATGAAATCAATAACCAGAGCAATACCGATACCGATATTTTTGGTTGGACAAACTCAGGAATCAAATTCTCTGAATTTGAAGATCCTAAAAAAGCATTGTATCAAGTTGTTCATCATGAATTAGTAGCTTCTGCATTGGTAGTGAAAAAAGGACATGAAATTAACCCAGATTTTATGATTGGTTGTATGTGCTCATTTGTTCCATTTTATCCTTATTCTTGCAACCCAGATGATATGATGATTGCATTAGAGTCTATGCACGAAAGATTTTATTTTTCTGATGTACATTGTCGTGGTCACTATCCAGCTTATGCTAAAAAGCAGTGGGAAAGAGAAGGAAATGCCCCTGTCATGGAACCAGGCGATGAAGAAATTTTAGCACAGGGTAAGGTCGATTACCTTGGATTTAGCTACTATATGTCTAACGCAGTAAAAGCAGATATTGACCAGGTAAATACCGATGTAAATGGTGGAAATGCTCACTCGATTAAGAATCCTTATGTAAAAGCTTCTGATTGGGGATGGCAGATTGATCCTGTAGGTCTTCGTTATTCACTTGCTACCTTATATGAAAGATACGAAATTCCACTATTTATTGTAGAAAATGGATTTGGTGCTATTGATAAATTAGAAGCAGATAACACCTGTGATGATAGCTATCGTATTGATTATTTAAAAGCTCATATTGAGGAAATGAAAAAAGCAGTAGAAATCGATGGTGTTGACTTAATGGGATATACTCCTTGGGGTTGCATCGATGTTGTTTCCTTTACAACAGGTGAACTTAGAAAACGTTATGGTTTCATCTATGTTGATTTAAATGATGATGGAACTGGAACAGGAAATCGTTATAAAAAGAAATCATTTGAGTGGTACAAGAAAGTTGTTGCTACAAATGGTGAAGAACTGTAAGTGTAATTAAATAAGAAGGGGAAGTCTTAGGACTATCCCCTTTTTTTATGCAAAAGAGGAAAGGAGAGAAAGAATGTTACCCTATATTGCAGAGTTTTTAGGGACTTGTATGCTGATTTTTTTAGGAAATAGTTCAATTGCGAATGCAACCTTTGATAAGTCAGGTCATAAAGGGGCTGGTGTTTTACAGATTAATATCGCTTGGGGACTAGCGGTTATGATTCCAGCTTTTATATTTGGTGACATTTCTGGAGCACATTTTAATCCAGCACTTACCATCGCCTTTGCAATAGACCATACGATTAGTTGGAAGTTGGTTCCAGGATATATTATTTGTCAAATGGCGGGTGGATTTTTAGGTGCTTGTCTGGTTTATGTATTTTTTAAAGACCAGTTTGATGCCACGAAAGAAGCAAGTGTGAAACTTGCAGCTTTTTGTACCACTCCAGCAGTGCAAAATATTCCACAAAATATCTTGCAGGAAGCAATGGTAACGTTCTTTTTGATATTTTCTATTAAAGGAGTGGGTCAAATTGTAGGACTTGTTGGTGGGCTGAAATATGTTTACATATTTGGTATTATTATGGCTACTGGAATGTGCTTTGGGGGAGTGACAGGTGCTGCTCTAAATCCAGCTAGAGATTTGGCACCACGACTAGCACATACATTACTTCCTATTGAAAATAAGGGCGATTCTAATTTTAAATATGGTTGTATTGTACCAGTAGTAGGACCATTAATTGGAGCAATAGCGGCAGTAAAATTATATGCGGTAATGTTCAATTAATGAGTCAATCATTTTCATAAATTCTTCTTCGCCTTGTTTGGCCATTTTAGGGTCGCGGTACAAGGTTCTGTATTTCATTAATAATCCATGGAAAATTTGACATTCCATATCACTGAGGATATTGGCATCATCGTGTTTAATATAGCCCGAAGCGGCTACACGATGTGTCATAATTCGATTTCTCTCTTCAATATCATCATTGAAATAGACACTGGTAAATAGACCATCTAATTTTTGCCATTCATCTGGGAAAAGTTGATAGTAATCATAGATGGTATCGCCAAGTCTAGTAGTATTGCTGCTCCAAAAAAGAAATTCAAAAACTTCTACATTTTGAAATGCATATTTGGCAAAAGATTGCCACATAATTCTTCGCATATCCAGTGCATTATGACATTCCCTTGCAATGGCTTGGGATTCCACGATAAAATCTTCGATGTATTTAATGGAAGAAAATAAAATGAGTTCTTCTACATCTGAAAAGTGCTTGTAAATAGTTGTAGTTGCACAATTGGAAGCAGAAGCAATCATTCGGATCGTGACGTCTTTAGGACTGTAAGTTTTTAACAGTTCATATGTCTTTAAAATTAATTCTGTTTTTTTACTTGTTGCCATGATGTAAATTCCTCTAAAATTTTTTATAATAACTTAATTAGTATACATTAAAAAAAACTTCTGGTCAATTTAAATTGCCAGAAGTTTGGTATTTACATATGTATACAATAATTAGTGTGTTTCCATATATTTTCTTAAGTCTCTATCGATATCAGAATCTAAAGTAGATTCACCATAGTTAGCAAGAATTTCTTTCCATCTTCTATTAGCTCTCTTTTCGATTCTTTCGCCACCTTTATTCATCCACTGTTCATAAGTTAAACGGTCACTAATTGTAGGCATATAGAATTCTTCTCTGAAATGTTCTACAGTATGGTCTTCTACTAAGAATGTTCCACCACAACCTACTTCTTTAATAACATCAAATGCAAGAGTTTCATCATCTACAGTAACTCCGCGACCGATTCGTTTCATGTATCCGATTAATTCATTATCAATGATTAATTTTTCGTAAGAAGCGCAGTTGTAAGTCTCGAGAATACCTACACCATGAAGGATGAAGTTTCCGCCAGCCATCTGTCCCATTGCTAAAGTTACAGCAGATTCAAAACCAGCCTGAGCATCTACAATCTTAGAGTCGGTAAGAGCACCACTGATTCTGCAAGGAATCTGATAGAATTTAGCTAATTGTCCATTCATTAAGGAAACTAATGCATTTTCAGGAGAGCCGATAGATAGAACACCGTTGCTCATTTCAGCATTAGAACCAGCAGCAGAGTAAACAATAGGAGTTCCAGGATTAATGCACTGAGCAAGTACGATACCAGCTAAAACTTCTGCATTCTGTACAGCTACAAGACCAACTAAGGTTGCAGGAGCTGTCATACCAGCGATTGCAAGAGAGTTTACTAACTGAGGCTGTCCAGCTTCTGCATAAGCTACGATAGCACCAAGCATTTTCTGGTCATAAGCAAGTGGTGTTAAAGTACAAGGAATAGAGCAGATAACTGGTTTTTCACGAATAACATCCATTCCACCAAAAACCATAGCAGCCATTTCAATATTCTGTTTAGAAGCTTCGTATCCTAATGAACTTCCCATCATTGGTTTTTCACTGTATTTAAATGTGTTATATAACATGGTATTAGGACGTTTTTCAGGGTCGATATCAGAAGGTTCACAAGGAATCTGGCTCTGAATATCTACGTTCTCTAAACGGTCACAAATTTTAATAAAGTTAATGTAATCTTCAAGTGTACCATCACGACGACCGCGATCAAGGTCTGTAACGAAAGGTGAGCAGTTTGGTCCAGCATAAAGAGTATTTTCAGTTGTAAGAGTAACGTTCTTTTCAGGATTTCTAGCGTACATAGTAAAAGAAGAAGGTACATTTTTTAACTGATCTTCTACTAATTTACGTGGGAAGTAAACGGTATCTCCATCAATTTTAGCACCTGCTTTCTTTAAAACTTCTTTAGCAGGTTCATAAGGCATAATAATTCCGACTTCTTCCATAATGCGTAAAGAAGTGTCATGGATTTTTTCAATTTCGCTCTGAGTTAAAATTTGATATCTTTGCATTCTTTTTGTTCCTCCTCATATTTAGGTATCTGTGATACCATGAATTATATACAAGAGTATTTAAAATGTCAAGAGGAAATTTTAGATGATTTTGATATTTTTTTAGAAAATTAATACTTTATATTGACAAATTTGTAAAAATAGGCTTATAATAAAGCCAAGCAAGAAGTGAAAAATAAATATAAATAAGCGTATTTAAGGTATCAAAGATACCATACTAGCTTAGAAAGGAAGGAAAAATGAGTACGAAAGTAGGATGTATTGGAGCTGGAAATATTGTTAGAGCAATTCTTACAGGAGTTGATAAAGGTAAATCTATTTCACGCTCTGATATTGGGATTTTTGATGTAGTAGATAAAGTAAGAGATGAATTTAAAGAGAATGGATATACAGTATATGAATCCATTGAAGAATTAGTACAAAACTCAGAAATAGTTTTAGTAGCAGTAACCCCACAAGTAATTAGTAAGGTCGCATCGGATATTAAGAAGGGAATGACAAAAGATACAATTTTACTTTCTGTTGCAGCTGGTATTAGTACAGAATGGTTTGCAACTCATTTAGAAGGAGAATGCAAGGTTGTTCGTTGTATGCCTACTTTAACTGCACAAGAAGGAATGGGTTCTTTTGCTGTTGCTAAATCCAAATTGGTAACTGAAGAAGATTTTAAGAAAGTAGATGCCTTCTTATCTAGTTGTGGAATTGTAGAAGAAATTGAAGAATCTTTAATGGATGAAGTTGTTTCATTAAATGGATCAGCACCTGGATATTTTTATTATATGGCTCGTCTTGTTGCAGATGAAGGTGCAGCAATGGGATTTGATAGAACGACAGCTTTACGATTATTTGCACAGACTATGAAGGGAAGTGCAGAAACAATTTTAAACTCAGGAATGAGTATTGAAACCTTAGAAGGAAAACTTCGTCTTCCAGGTGGAACGACACTTGCTGCTTTAGATAAGATGGAAGAATTAGGCTTTGAGAATTGTATCAAAGAAGGTATGAGAGCTTGCGTTGCTCGTAGTAAAGAATTAGGAAAGTTATAGAATGGAGGTAAAATACATGTCAGAAAAAAGTTATTTAACACGTATCAATCGTCTTAAAAATCGTGTCTTAAATACTCGTCCAGAAATGGATCTTGAGAATGCGGTTTTATTGACACGTGGATGCAAAGAAAATGAAGGTCAGCCATGGGTTGTTCAAAAAGCTTATGCTTTTGAAAAACAATGCATGGAAAAAACAGTTAAAATCTGGGATGATGAATTAATTGTTGGTAATGCTGGCAGTAAACAACGTGGTGGATTGTTAAATCCAGATACTTGTTGGTCAGTATTGGATGATGAATTAGATACCATCAGTGATAGAAAGTATGACCCGTTTTTCTTAACAGACCTTGATAGACAACGTTTTGTAGATGAAATTCGTCCTTATTGGAAAGGTAAATCTACTTTTGAAAAATGGTTGGTTCAAATTCCAGAAGAGACCAAGATTTTAAGAGATTGTGGTGTACTTTACATTAATCGTAAAGCAGTTAGAGGTTGGGGGGAAACCACTGCCGGATACGAAATGATTATTAGTGAAGGTATTGAAGGTGTTCTTAAAAGAATTGAAAAGGTAAGAGAAGGATTAGATATCACAAAGCCAGGTCATTATGAGAAAATCGTTTATTTAAAAGCTCTTACAATTAGTGCCAACGCGGTTGTAAAATTAGCGAAACGTTATGCAAGGGAAGCTTTAAGACTTGCGGCAGATGAAACAGATCCAGTGAGAAAGTCTGAATTAACGTTAATTGCTACTACTTGTGATAGAGTACCAGAAAAACCAGCAAGAACATTTAGAGAAGCGTTACAAGCATTGTATTTTTATCAAATTTGCATTTTTATGGAACAAAATGCAGCAAGTTATAATCCAGGTCGTATGGACCAGTATCTGTATCCTTATTATAAAGCAGATTTAGAAGCAGGAAGAATTACCGAAGATGAAGCACAGGAATTATTAGATTGCTTATGGGTTAAATTTAGTGAACCTTGCTTATTCCAAGATGCAGTAACTGCTAAGTATTCTGCTGGATATCCAATGTTCCAAAATGTATGTGTTGGTGGTATTGATGAAAGAGGAATGGATGCAGTAAATGACCTTTCTTTTATGATTTTACAGGCAACCATGGATGTACAGCTTTATCAGCCATCTTTATCCGTACGTTATAATATGTCAAGAAATTCGAATGCTTTCTTAAAGAAAGTAGTAGAAGTTATGAAACTTGGAACCGGTTTCCCAGCTTTCCATTCAGATGAAATTGGTATTCAGATGATGCTAAACAAGAAGATTCCACTAAGAGAAGCTTATAACTGGAATCCTTGCGGTTGTGTAGAAACAAACTTAGCAGGAAAACAGCGTTGTTATACTTCTTATGCTGACTATAATTTAGGTGCAGTTGTTGAATTTACTATGAATAATGGTAGAAGTAGAAAATATGATAAACTTGCATCCATTGAAACTGGTGATCCTTGTACTTTTAAGAATTTTGAAGAGTTTTTAGAGGCAGTAAAAGCACAAATTACCTATGTTATCAATGCAATGGTAGCAGGAAACCATGTAAATGATGATATTGGATTTGAGAGAGTATGCCCAGTTTTATCTATGTCTTTTGAAGATTGTATTAATAATGCCAAAGACTATGCATGGGGTGGAGCGAAATATAATATTGGAAATGGTCTAGACGCCATTGGTGTAGCAGACTTAGTAAATAGTGTCTATGCTGTAAAATACTTAGTTTATGATAAAAAACTAGTAACGATGGAGCAAATAGTAGAAGCAATTTCTAAAGACTTTAAAGGTTATGAAGACATTCAAAAACTTTGCTTAGATGCACCTAAATATGGTAACGATGATGAAGATGTAAATGAACTGACCGCAGATTTATTTACCTTTATTGCAGATTTAATTGAGTCTTATGATAGTAAATTTGGACCAATGACTTCTGGCATTTTACCAGTTTCAGGAAATACTCCTTTTGGTCTAGAAGTAGGAGCATTACCTTCAGGAAGAAATGCATTTACTCCATTAGCAGATGGTGTAAGTCCAAGTTCGGGAACAGATAAGGAAGGTATGGGAGCGATTATTAAATCCGTTTCTAATATTCCTCACTCACGCTTTAGTCAGGGTACACTTCTAAACTTAAAATTAGACCCTGTATTTAATCAGGATGAACATTCAACAGAATCTTTAATGGGATTTTTAAAGAGTATGTGTTCTTTGGGTGTATTCCATGTACAGTTTAATGTTGTGGATAAAGATGTACTTTTAGATGCACAAAAGCATCCAGAAAATTATAAGGGCTTACTAATTCGAGTAGCAGGCTATACTGCATATTTTGTTGAATTAGGAAAAGAAGTACAAGATGATATTATTGCACGTACTTCCTACTCTAGTGCTTGCTAAAAAATAAATGATGACAGAAAGAAGGGCAAAACTTATGGAACAGAAGGCACAGATTTTAAGAATTGAAAAGATTTCTCCAAATGATGGAAAAGGACTACGAACTGTGGTGTTCTTTAAGGGTTGCCCTCTTAAATGTAAATGGTGTTCTACACCAGAGTCTCAAATAGAGGCAGCGCAACTTTATTATAAGTCAGAAAAATGTATCTCTTGTGGAAGATGTGTAGAAATATGTAGGCAAAATGCTTTATCATTTGATGAACAGACAAGGAAAGTAATAGTCGATAGACAAAGATGTAATTCTTGTTATCAATGTGTGAGTCGCTGTTTAAAAAATGCATTAGGAGTTTTTGGTAAATTGATGACTGTAAAGGAAGTAATGAAAATTATTTTACGAGATGAAATTTTTTATTTTCATTCAGGGGGTGGAGTCACTTTAAGTGGCGGAGATGTTTTACGACAAGCAGGATTTGCAAAAGAACTGTTAATGCAGTGCAAGGACTCAGCAATTCATACTATGGCAGAATTGGATATGTTTGGCAGTTATAGGAACGTAGAAATGTTACTTCCTTATTTAGATGAATTTTATGTAGATATTAAATTAATGAATAGAGAGGCACATAAAAAATGGACGGGTGTAGATAACCAGACAATCTTAGAAAATACCCGAAAAGCGTCTAAATACTGTAAGAAAAATGCATTACATATTCGTTTGCCATTGATATGGGACGTTAATGATTCTTATGAAAATATTTTAGAAACAGCAAATTATTGCAAAAGTTTAGAAAATTGTTCGGAATTAGAATTTCTTCCCTATCATCGTTTAGGACAAATTACTTATGAATCCATTGGAAGGGAGTATGAATTAAAAGACTTACCACCAATGACGTTTGATGAGGCATATGAGAAAGTAAAGTTTTTAAAAGGGCTAGACTTGCCATTTAGGGTAAAGATTTCAGGAAAAGAGATATAGGTGTTTATCTAGAAAGAGGGGTTTTATGAAAAAACTGGGCTTTAGAAATTTTATGGTGTTCTTCATTTTAAGTGCAACGGTAGCGATTGCTTACCAGATTCCTTATTTGCGTTATACTTTTTATGACCAAATGATGACAGCACTTGGTCTTAATAATACACAGATGGGTATGCTTGCAACAGCAGTAAACTTAGTTAGTACCCTATCTTATCCAATTGGTGGTATTTTAGCAGACCGTTTTTCAACTCGAAATTTATTTATTGTAACCTTAGGTTCTTTTGTAATTTTGACTATTGCATTTGCGTTTACTACCAATTATCCAGTATTACTTGTGATTCATGCACTATATGGATTCTTTAGTATTGCAACACTTTGGTCCGCTTACTTAAACGGAATTCGTAGTCTTGGAAATGAGAAAAACCAGAGTACCATCTTTGGTAGTAGTGAAGCAACTCGTGGTATTGTACAGACTTTATGTGGTTTCTTATTCTTAGGAATTGTTGGTGCTATTGCTTCACCAGCACTTGGAATTCGAACCATGTTATTAGTAGCTGCGGGTATTATCTTTGTTTTATTGGTACTTACCTTTATTTTTATTCCCAAAGAAGACAAAACAGCGGATGCTGCAAATGGGGAAGAAGAAAAGTTTAGTATGGTGGATGTTTTGAAAAATCCTGGAGTTTGGATTACGATTTTCTTAATTATGGGAGCTTTCATGACTTGGAGTTTGGGAAATGGTTATTTAACAACTTATACCGTACAAGTATTAAAGATTTCTCCTTCTCTTGCAACCACTCTTGGTATTGTAAGAAGTTATATTATTGTATTTGTTGCTGGATTTCTTGGTGGATTTGTAATGGATAGATTTACTTATAAAGGCAATGGATTAATGATTATTTTGATTTGCATTATTGCTTGTGTAGCAGGTGTAATGACTACAAGTAAGGTTGTTCCATTATGCATAGGATTATCATTATTAACAGCATTCTTTGCAAACGTAATTAAATCAACTTATTGGTCTGTTATGGAACAGGCAGGAATTCCAGCAAAGATGACAGCGATTGCAACAGGTATTATTTCATTTGTAGCCTTTATTCCAGATTTCGTTGTTGCACCGATTTGTGGTAAATGGATTGATAAAGCAACAGAAGCTGGTAATGTAGCAGCAGGATTTGATAAAATTTTTATTCTTATGATTGTTTTTGCAATTGTAGGTATTATTTCAGGATTTCTTCTAGTTAGACGTACAAAACAAATTCAGAAAGTAAGTGAATAGATATATGAAAGATAAAAAAGTAAATAGTGTATTTATAATCTCATTAATGATTACTATGATTTTTTCGATCGTTGGAATTTTAGTAAGAGATTCATTTCTTGAAAGAGCCAATGCACTAATGAGCTTTCTAAAAAATAACTTTTCTTGGATGTATTTACTTATCATGATGTTTTTTGTGATTTTTTGTTTAATCATTGCTTTTAGTAAATTTGGAAAAATTCGATTAGGGAGTGATGATGAAAAACCAGAATATAGTACCATTTCTTGGTTTGCCATGCTTTTTTGTGCAGGAATGGGTGTAGGTCTTGTATTTTGGGGAATATCAGAGCCTTTATCACATTATGTTAGTCCCATTACAGGAATTGAACCACAAACTGAAGAAGCGGCAAGATTTGCTATTCGCTCTTGTTTTATGCATTGGGGACTTCATCCTTGGGCTTGTTATGCAGTAGTTGGATTATGTTTAGCTTATACTCAATATCGAAAAAAAGAAAAAGGGTTAGTTAGTAGTTTATTTATTCCGTTGTTTGGCAGAAAAAAAGTAGAAGGTAAGGTTGGAAAGGTAATTGATATTTTTGCAGTCGTGTTAACCGTAGTAGGAGTTGCAACTTCCTTTGGTATGGGATGTATGCAGATTTGCAATGGAATGAATTATTTATTTGGTATTCCAGATAATGTAAGAACATGGATATTAGTAATTGTAATTATTGCTTGTTGTTATCTAAAAAGTGCTACTAGCGGTGTAGGTAAAGGCATTAAAATGCTTTCAAATTTTAATTTAATTTTATCAATAGTGTTATTATTTTCTTCTTTCATAATAGGTCCTACTGTAAATATTCTAAATATTATGACTAATGGAGTGGGAGAATATGTAATGAACTTCTTTGGTGATAGTTTAAGAATTAATCCATTTGGCGATAATACTTGGATTTTTAATTGGCGAGTATTTTATTGGGCATGGTGGACTGGATGGGCTCCATTTGTTGGAATTTTTATAGCTCGAATTTCTAAAGGAAGAACAATAAAAGAATTTATTTGTGGAGTAATTTTAGCACCAACGCTTACATCGATTTTTTGGTTTTCTGTTTTTGGAGGTGTTGGTTTAAATGTAGCAGACCATTTTTCTTTAGAACAATTGTTACAAATGGTTGCTTCACCTCAAACTGCTTTATTTATTGTATTTCATGAATATAAATTTGGAATAGTCTTATCTATTTTAACCATTGTTTTATTAGTTACATTTTTTATTACTTCTGCTGATTCAGCTACTTTTGTCTTAGCTATGATGACATCAGAGGGAGAAGATAATCCACCCAATTATAAAAAAATTATTTGGGGAATTTTACAAGCAGTCTTTGCTTTTGTATTAATTGTATCAGGTGGAGTTTCAGCCGTTCAAGTGGTATCCATTGTCATGGCATTTCCTTTCCTATTTATAATGGTAGGAGCCTGTGTTAGTTTGGTAAAAGCCTTACGAGAAGAAAAGAGTCAATAAATCCCTATTGATTTTGTAGGAATTTTGAAGTATACTAAAGATAAGAATACGAAAGGAGCCTACAAAATGAAAATTACAACAAAGGGACGTTATGCGCTGCGTGTTATGATAGATTTGGCTCAACATGAAGGAGAAGGTTATATTTCCTTGAAAGAAATTGCACAAAGACAAGGAATTTCTATGAAATATTTGGAGTCAATTGTTTCCTTATTAAATAAAGCAGGAGAATTATCTAGCCAAAGAGGAAAAGATGGTGGATATAAATTAATACGTCCTGCTAGCGAATATACGATAGCACAGATTTTAAAGTTATCTGAGGGAAGTTTGACGCCAGTGGCTTGTCTTGACTATGGTACGGATAATTGTGAGAAGTCCGCAGACTGTATTACACTTCCGATGTGGAGAAAGTTAGATGGAGTAATTGAGGCCTATTTGGATAGTGTGACGTTGGAGAATTTAATTAAGAGAGAAGTGTAATAAGGAAGGAGTTGTCGTAGCAGCTCCTTCTTTTGTATATAAAAAGCTTGCGAAATCATAAAAAGTGATTATAATAAACCCATAAGGGGGAATTAGACATGAATCATATTGTTTCAAAACTTATTATTTACGGAGACTTAGCAGAGGACTCTATTTTAATGCAACTTGCAGATATTTGTAAAAATGCAAAAGAACATACACAGTCAAAAGATGAATTAATCACAAGAGTTTATAAACAAATCAAAAGAATCCTTGAAGTATCTACAGATTATGGATTTGATAAAAATCTTTGGCATAATTATTTAACATTTTTATTAATTACCGATGAGAATCCATTTAGTATTACTTGTGAAAAAATTGGTGCAAATGATGGAAGTGTAAATTATTTTGCAAAGAATGATTTTCGTGCATTTAAGGCATTATTTGACTATGATTTTACTTGGTTAGAAGAAGAATTAGGAATTGATTGTTTTAGTCATATTTCTAATTATAAAGCAATTGGTAAGCCAGAACTTATGTATAATAAAAATGTAAGTGAAAAGGTAAGAGATTTAAGTGAGCAATTAGAAACGACAAAAGATGAAAATGACTTCTTTAATTATGTAACAGAATTTTATAAAGCTTATGGCGTTGGTATGTTTGGTCTTAATAAGGCATTCCGTATTCAAGC
Source organism: uncultured Lachnospiraceae bacterium (assembly GCA_902496125.1). Classification (GTDB taxonomy): domain Bacteria; phylum Bacillota; class Clostridia; order Lachnospirales; family Lachnospiraceae; genus TWA4. The sequence continues at coordinate 3,112 of CABUZU010000022.1, read as the reverse complement.
AGAAGATGGCAAGGGTGGTGTCATTCTTAAACCAATCAACAACATGGATAAGGTCATGTTAGATGATTTAATTGGATATGAGATTCAGAAGAAGAAATTAGTGGATAATACGAAGGCATTTGTAGAAGGACGAAAAGCAAACAATGCATTACTCTATGGTGATAGTGGTACTGGTAAGTCTACTAGCATTAAGGCTATTGTCAACCAATTCTATGACCAAGGACTTCGTATGATTGAGATTTATAAACATCAATTTAAGGATTTATCCACAGTTATTGCACAGATTAAGAATCGTAACTATAAATTTATTATTTATATGGATGATTTATCTTTTGAAGAGTTTGAAATTGAATATAAATTCTTAAAGGCAGTGATTGAAGGTGGCGTGGAAACCAAACCAGAAAATATCTTAATTTATGCAACTTCAAATCGTCGTCATTTAATTAAGGAAACTTGGTCTGACAGAGATGATGTAAAAGTAGACAACGGTATTCATAAGTCTGACACCATTGAAGAGAAGATGTCTTTAGTTAATCGTTTTGGTGTTAAGATTGGCTATTCTAAGCCAAATCAGAGGGATTACTTCAATATTGTGATAGGTCTTGCAAGAAAAGCAGGAATTACCATGCCCGATGATAAACTTTGTGCAGAGGCAAATAAGTGGGAGTTAAGTCATGGTGGTATCTCTGGTCGAACAGCACAGCAATTTGTTAACTATTTATTAGGTTTTAAGGAAGAAAAGGAAGAGGCAAATGTCTAATCATGCAAAGAAAATGATTGCACCTATTGTGATAACCGCTATTACTGTGATATACTTAGTGCTATATTTAACTATCGTTTTATATATAGATGCACCAGCATGGATGACGATAACATTAGGTCTTATTTTAATTGGCTTAATTGCAGTAAGTATCCATGTATTAATTGAAAGAATTAATGAGATAAGGAGTGGCGAAGAAGATGATCTTAGTAAATACTGATTACATTACCGGTAAAAAATTAGAAATGTTAGGACTAGTAAAAGGAAGTACCATTCAATCTAAAAATGTAGGTAAGGATATTGCACAGTCTTTTAAGACTTTAGTAGGTGGCGAATTAAAGGCTTATACAGAAATGATGAATGAAGCTAGAGCACTTGCAACGAAGAGAATGACACAAGAAGCAGAAAGTTTAGGTGCTGATGCGATTGTAAATATTCGCTATGCTTCCTCAGCAGTGATGCAAGGAGCTGCCGAAGTTATTGCTTATGGCACAGCAGTTAAGTTTATAGAAGAATAAGGAGTTTGTATGAGTGATTTAAAACATTTACAAAATGGAAGTGATATTAGAGGGATTGCTTGTGAAGGCGTAGAAGGAGAGGCAGTTAATTTAACCCCAGCAATTGCCAATCGAATTGGACAGGCTTTTAGTGCATGGCTAGCAAATAAATTAGGTAAAAGTGAAGCAAACTTAAAAATTGGTTTAGGTCATGATTCTCGTATTACAGCAGATGCTTTAATGGAAGGAACCAGTAAGGGTATTATGAGTACGGGTGCAAAAGCAGTAGATTGTGGACTAGTATCGACTCCGTCTATGTTTATGACTGTGATTTTTCCTGAAACAGCATTTGATGGTTCGATTATGATTACAGCAAGTCATTTACCATTTAACCGTAATGGATTAAAGTTCTTTGATAAAGATGGTGGTCTTGAAAAAGAAGATATAGCAGAGATTTTAAAACATGCTTCTATATTAGAAGAAACACAGACTGATGTAAAGGCAGAAAAGATGGATACATTATCTCTTTATTGTAAGAGTTTATGTGAAAAGATTCGTGCAGGTGTGAATGCTACCGATTATGAAAAGCCACTTACTGGTCTTCGTATTACAGTAGATGCAGGAAATGGTGCAGGTGGATTTTTTGTAGAAAAGGTATTAGTTCCATTAGGGGCAGATACAACAGGAAGCCAGTTCTTAGAACCTGATGGATATTTCCCAAATCATATTCCAAATCCAGAAGATAAGAAAGCAATGAAGGCAATTCAGGATGCGGTTTTAGCAAATCATTCAGATTTAGGTATTATCTTTGATACGGATGTTGACCGTATGTCAGCAGTACTTCCGGATGGAGAAGCAGTAAATCGTGATGCGATTATTGCCATGATGGCAGCAATCTTAGCAAAAGATTATCCAGGTGGAACGGTGGTAACAGACTCTGTAACTTCTGAAAGACTTACACATTTCTTAGAAGACCATTTAGGAATGAAGCAGCATCGTTTTAAACGTGGTTATAAGAATGTAATTAATGAATCAAAACGCTTAAATAAGGAAGGAATTGTGTCTCCACTTGCCATTGAAACCTCAGGTCATGGGGCACTTAGCGAGAATTATTTCTTAGATGATGGGGCATATCTAGCAGTGAAACTATTGATTGCAGCAGCTCTTGCTAAGAAAGAAAATAAAGTAGTTTCTTCCTATATAGATGCATTAGAACCAGAGTTTGAAGCAAGAGAATATCGTATGAAACTTTTAACAGAAGATTTCAAAGCTTATGGACAGGATGTATTAAAACATTTTGAAGAAGCGGTGAAAGAAAATGGCTATGAATTAGTAACTCCTTCTTATGAGGGTGTTCGTGTAAGATTTGATTCAGAAGAGGTAAAAGGATGGGCGTTACTTAGACTTTCTTTACATGATCCATTAATGCCATTAAATATTGAAGGATATCGTGAAGGAGATTGCGATAAAATTCTTAAAATTTTAGCTGATTTGTTAAGTGATTTTGATAAATTAGATCGTTCTTGCCTAAAATAAAAATAGAGTGAAAAGAGCAAGTACTCACATTTGTACAAAAAAAATAAAAAAATTGTGAAAAAGTACTTGCTTTTTTAAAAAATCTATAGTATACTCCTAATCGCTGTGACATGATAGCAATGAAGCGCGAGGTTGCTACCGATACTGGTAGGTTTTCCGTGGAGCGAATGTCAAGTTAGGAAACTGGCGACAAGTCACTGTACAAGGTTTATAATTCTGCCCGTATGTACATTCGGTACAACGAGCTTGCAGAGGTGTGAGTTGCGAAGGAAAGTTTGCAACACACACGAGGTAGTGTACAGTCACCACTTGTCGTGCT
>CABUZU010000021.1 GCA_902496125.1 uncultured Lachnospiraceae bacterium | reverse complement strand
ATCTAAGCCCCATTTTTCACACATCTGTCCTACTGTTTCATAAACCGTTTTATCTCCAAGCATTAAATCTTGTAATTCACCTGAGGATGGATTTGATGTTTTTACTAAAGCAAAGATTCCTTTATCGTATTCATCACATACTTTTAATAATGGTACAATTCCATCACTTCCTAGATAAGCATTCACTGTTAAACAATCTCCATCAAATGCTGGATACTTCTTGCCATTAATTTCAGTCTTTCCAAGATGAGCAGTTGCATAGGCTTCCATCGTTGTTCCAATGTCATTTCTCTTACCATCTGTAATGACATACATACCTTTTTCTTTCGCATAGGCAATGGTATTTGCTAAAGCTCTCATACCCTGCCATCCATACATTTCATAATAAGCTGCCTGTGGTTTTACCGCTGGTACAATATCGCATAATGCATCAATCAGTCCCTTATTAAATTCATAAAGAGACTGTGCTGCTGCCTCAAACGAGTCATCTGTTTTAGCAAAAGCCTCTGCTTTGATGTATTCTGGTATGTAGGCTAACTTAGGGTCAAGTCCTGCTACAGTAGGGTTTTGTAACTGTACAATCTTTTCTATCATTTTATCCATTGACATAAATTTTAATCTCCTTTACGCTTTCTTGTATTCTTCTTTTGCCTTTTTTACTTTATTTTTAGCCTTTAGCTTGGCTTCCCTCTTTTCTGCTTTAAATGCAATCTGTCTTAATTCTTTCAATTGTTTAGTTGTAAAACCTTGTGCCTTACAATCATTTCTTAAACCAATTCCAATTACAAATGCACAGATTGCTAGTTGAATTGCAGCGGTAATTCGTACTTGATTCAATTTAGGGACCTCCTTAATAATTTCTTATTCTAACACAAAGTAGTCCAAACTGCAAGGTTAGTATTTACACAACAAAAAGGCACCGTTACCGATGCCTATTTTGAACTTTATTTTTTAGTTAATTGAACCTTCTAATCTAAATACTGCTAATAATTCTTCTTGTTCGACCTTATCGCCCTCTTCAACATAGACTTCACCAATGACTGCATCAAATGGAGCAGCAACACTAGTTTCCATCTTCATCGCTTCAATGGTAAACAATACTGCATTCTTTACTACTTTATCGCCAGGTTTTACAAATACCTTACTAACATTACCAGGAATTGGTGAGCCAAGCTGAGTTGGGTCATCCTTCTTAGCCTTTGGTTTACGTTTTGTATTTTCCTCTAAGGTACGGTCTAATACCTTAATGGTACGAATTGCACCATTGATTTCAAAGGAAAGGGTACGCATACCTTCTCTATCTGGTTCAGCAATCGTATCGACATAGCGAATTAAGATTTGCTTACCTTTACCAATACTGATACTGGTTTCTTCGCCTTCTTTTAGACCATAGAAGTAAACATCACTTGGTAATCTTGAAACATCATCATAGTACTGTTGATAATTTAAGTAATCTTCATATACCTTAGGATAAAGGGCGTAGCTTACATAACTGGTATTATAGAATGTTCTATCATATCTTTCGTTTAAGTCTTTCATTGTTCCTTCAAAATCAAAAGGTTTCATCTTAAGACCAGCACGTTCCGTAAGAGGCTTCTTACCCTTTAATACAATCTTTTGTAATTCCTTAGGGAATCCACCATCTGGTTGTCCAATTTCACCTGAGAAATAGCTTACAACAGAATCTGGATAAGATAAGTCTTTACCATCTGTTAAAATATTGTCTTTGGTTAAATTGTTCTTTTGCATAAAGATTGCAAGGTCACCAACAACTTTAGAAGTAGGAGTTACTTTAACGATATTTCCAAGTAAATCATTTGCCTGTTTGTAAAGAGCTTTAATTTCATCAAAGCTATCTTCAGAACCCATTGCTTTTACTTGTGCTAATAAGTTTGAATACTGTCCTCCTGGAATTTCATATTCATAAATTTCAGTTGTAGGAGTCTTCATACTACTTTCAAATCCATTGTAAATATTTCGAATCTGTGCATAGTATTTACTAAGTCCACGAAGTTCATCAATATTTAATTCGGTGTCTCGTTCTGTTCCTCTAAGTGCTTCTACTACAGAGTTCATACAAGGCTGACTAGTAAGTGAACTCATAGATTCAATTGCAAGGTCTGCAATATCTACACCCGCTTCTGCTGCCTTTAAGATGGTACTTACCCCATTACCTGTGGTATCATGAGTATGTAGGTTTACAGGAATCTTTAATTCTTTCTTTAATTCCTTAAATAATTTTTCTGCTGCATAAGGTTTTAGAAGTCCTGCCATATCCTTAATTGTAAAGATGTGACATCCTAAAGATTCTAATTCTTTTGCTTTATTAATATAGTAATCTAGTGTATACTTGGTTTCATTTGGATTTAAAATGTCACCCGTATAACAAATACTACCTTCAACAATCTTACCAGTAGAAAGTGCTACTTCAATTGGAAGCTTCATATTTTCAATCCAGTTTAAACTATCGAAAATACGAAATACATCAATTCCGCGATCTGCTGCTGTTGTAATAAATTTCTTTACGACATTATCCGGATAATTGGTATATCCAACGGTGTTACAAGCACGAAGCAACATCTGAATTAATGTATTTGGCATTGCTTCACGAAGTTCCATTAAACGAATCCATGGAGATTCTTTTAAGAAACGATAAGCTACGTCAAAGGTTGCTCCACCCCAAGCTTCTACTGAAAATGCATTCGCCATTGCTTGGTTTGTTGCTGGAGCTGCATTTAATAAATCATAAGTTCTCATACGAGTTGCAAATAGTGATTGATGTGCATCACGCATGGTGGTATCTGTAACATAGAGTTTTTTCTCTTTTAAAATCTTTTGAGTAAATTCGGTTGCACCTAATTTTAGGAATTCATCTCTTGCACCATTGATTCTTTCCTGTGGGTCATATTTAGGTGGAGTAATTGTTCCAAAATCAGGTTTTACACCCTTACTTTCATTAATAATCTTATTGCCAATAAATTCTGCAATCTTTGTTGCTCTATCATGATTCGAATAACGAGCAGTCTTCTTAAGAAGAGATGGATTATTTTCAATAAAGGTTGTTGTACATTTACCCTTTAAGAAATCTGGATGCTGTAATACATTGATTAAGAACGCCTTATTGGTCTTAATTCCTCTAATTCTTGTTTCTGCAAGGGCACGAAGACCTTTATTCACTGCCTTCTCAAAGGTTCTTTCAGATGCAATAATTTTAACTAATAAACTGTCATAATAAGGTGTAATTTCTGCACCTGTATAAGCATTACCACCATCAACACGAATACCATTACCTGTTGCTGCACGATAAACAGAAATCTTTCCAGTATCTGGCAAGAAGTTATTGGCTGGGTCTTCGGTTGTAATACGCATCTGAATAGAATAACAATTACAAGTAATAGATTCCTGATTTGGAATATCAATCTGTGGAGAATATAAAGGATATCCCTCTTCTACTAAAATCTGAGACTGTACAATATCGATGCCTGTAACACATTCAGAAACCGTATGTTCTACCTGAATACGAGGATTCATTTCGATGAAGTAATAATTGCTATCTGCATCTACTAAGAATTCAAGTGTTCCTGCACTCTTAAATTTAACATATTTCGCAAGTTTAATTGCATCATCAAACATCATCTGTCTTGTTTCTTCATCTAAACAGAAGGATGGTGCAAATTCAACAACCTTTTGATGACGACGCTGTACAGAACAATCTCTATCATATAAATGAACAACATTGCCGTATTTATCACCAAGGATTTGAACTTCGATATGCTTTGGATTTCTTAAATATTTCTCAATGAATATCTTCTCTTCGCCAAATGCTTTACGAGATTCATTTCTTGCTTCTTCATATTCCTTAGCAAGGTCTTCTTCTTTCTCAACAATTCTCATACCACGGCCACCACCGCCATTAGAAGCCTTTAACATAACAGGATAGCCAATCTGAGCTGCTACCTGTGTTGCTTCTTCAATATCATGTACTGGATGGTCTACACCTGGAATAACAGGAACGTTACAAGCATTTGCAATTTCCTTAGAAGAAATCTTATCACCCATTGCAATCATGGTTTCTTTTGTAGGTCCAATAAATGCAATACCTGCTTCTTCACAAGCTGCTACAAAATCAGGATTTTCAGATAAGAAACCATATCCTGGATGAATCGCATCTACATTGTGTTCCTTTGCAATACGAATAATTTCTGGAATATCTAGATAAGCACCAACTGGTCCCTTATCCGGATTTAACATATAGGATTCATCTGCTCTACTGCGAAATAGTGCATACTTATCTTCCTTAGAGAAGATACCAACTGTCTGAATTCCAAGTTCATTTAGTGCGCGGTAAATACGAAGTGCAATCTCCCCTCTATTTGCAACTAAGACGCGCTGAAATTTAGTGATTTTTGTTCCATCACCCATAATAGTTTTGCCTCCTCTCTTTCATAAACAATAAAAGGTCTCTAGGACTTAGCCCTCAATAAATCATAGATGTCTGCTTTCCCTTTTGTTTGTTTATGAAGAACAAACATATTGAGTATATAGTATACTAATTTAAAGAATATACTAATTTCACAAAAAAATCAAGTATTTTAGAAGAAAATATACTGAAAAGTGTCGGTTTTATAACTCAAACAAATAAAATTTTATCCTTTTTTTACAAAAATAGCATTATTTTAGAAAAAGTGCTTGCATTATTTTAGATTATAGTATATAATACAATTCGTTGTCAGCGAAAGACACAAAGTAAATATTGGGCTATCGCCAAACGGTAAGGCACTGGACTCTGACTCCAGCATCTGTAGGTTCGAATCCTGCTAGCCCAGCTAAAAAGCTGTAAGGTTTCTCTTACAGCTTTTGTATTTTCTATTTCTTTTTTACCACGCATCTCTTCTTATAAAATGCAATTCCATAACAAAGAACCTCGTCATATTCATCCTCAAATTCCCTTGCGTAAAACTTTGTATCAATTTGGTCAATCGCTACTTTACAGCTTTCTTCTAATTTTTTTAACTCTTTTGAATACTTCACTTCAAAAATTGCCACTCGTCCTTTACGAGAATCAAAGATTACAATATCACTTCTTCCCTCACCATGTTCACGATTAGACTCAACTCGATATCCAGCTCCAGTAAAAATTCCTGCTAAAAAAGCATGGTAAAAATCCTCTCGATAATCATGATAGCTAATCGTAATTCGAAGTAGAGTACTAATTTCCTTTGTTAAAATCTCACTATTTCCATCCCACAAAGCCTCAAACAATGCCGTTCGATTCCAAGTTTTAGCATAATCATCAAACCATTTACGTACCGTCGTTTCAAAAATCTCTTTAATCTGTGCATTGGGAATTTTAAGAATAACTTCACCATTTTCTAGTTTTGCATCTCGTACTGTTGTTAAATATCCAGTTAAATAAAGAATACTCCAAAGATTCTCCTCAGAAGAATGAATATAATCATAAGTCAGTTCTTCATCAATTCGTTGAGTAATCGTACCTCCTGCAAGTAAAATTTCTAACTTCTTTGTAATACTATCCCCTGCATAATCAATAAATGAACGAATAATTTCATTGCCACTAGTATTTTTCCAATAGCTTTTAGGATACTGCTTCGGATTATATTTAACATCTCGTAAATAATTCATCACATCCCATGGACAATAAATATCAAATTTTCCAAAATGATATCCGTCATACCATTCTCTAATATTTTTAGCATACTCCGTTGCATTCGCATCCTCTAAAAGCTTATCTACTTCTTCTTGTGTAAATCCAAAGTATTCATTAAACCTTGAATTTGTAATCGTATCAGAGACAAAATTATTCGTTCCTGTAAAGATACTTTCTTTTGCGATTTTTAAACACCCTGTTACTACAGCAAACTTAAGACAACTATTATCTTTTAATGCTGTACTCATCATTACTTTCATAATTTCGAGCATTTCTTTATAATATCCATTCGTACTTGCTTTTGCAATCGGAACATCATATTCATCTAATAGTAAAATAACAGGTCTACCATAATAATTTTGCATCATCTTCATAATAACAGAAATTGAAGTTTGAATATCTAGTATAGATGCTGTTTGAGATTTTAATCGAATAAATTTTTCTTTTTGCGTTTGTGTAATTTTGTCACTTCTTTCAAGATACTCATACTCTTCACAAAGCTGAGCAATCGTAAACTCAAGAAGTCCATAAGCATTCTCAAATGTCAAGCCATCAATATCCTTAAATGAAATAAATAACACTGGATACTTATTCATCCACTGATTACAAAGCTTAGTATTTTTTGTAACCTCTAATCCTTCAAATAATTCCTTACTATCTATACGAATATCAAAAAAATTTGAAAGCATACTCATTCCAAGTGTTTTTCCAAATCTCCTTGGACGAGTAATTAATGTTACTTGTGCTAAATCATTTTCCAATAATTGTTGTATCAATCCGGTTTTATCTACATAATAATATCCATACTCTCTAATTTCTCTAAAGTTTGAATTTCCTACAGGAATATTTATTTCCACAAAAAACTCCCCCTTTACTTTTTTACCATTATATCTTAATTTCTATTTAAAGGCAAACAAAAAAGCTGTAAGAAAATTCTTACAGCTTCCTAGCTGGGCTAGCAGGATTCGAACCTACAGATGCTGGAGTCAGAGTCCAGTGCCTTACCGTTTGGCGATAGCCCAATATTTACTTTGTTGTCTTTCGCTGACAACGAATTGTATTATATACTAAAATCAAAAATAATGCAAGTACTTTTTTAAATTTTTTTTGAAAATTTTTCTCTTATATGATATACTAATATCAAAATAAAAACAAAAAGGGGTTTGTTATGACACATCAAGAGATTATTGATTCATTTATCACAGAGTTTCCAGTTTGTGAGTACATATTTTTAGAGACAAAGGATTTAATCTTCTCTCCAAAAGTACGATTTATTTGCGAAACCGAATGTAAACGCTATGGTCATTCTTGGGCTTGTCCACCAGTTATTGGCACAATTGAGGAATGTATGGAGCGTTGTCACAAATTTAAACATGCACTTTTATTTACCACAGTTACCGATGTTCCAGATTCATTTAACATGGATGGCTGTCTTGATGCAAGACGTGACCACGAACAGGTTTCCTATGAAGTAAGTGAACGTATGAAACAGGACTTTGGTGAAGTTCTTACACTTACTACAGGATGTATGCTTTGTAAACAATGTGGATATCCTGATACACCTTGTCGCCATCCCGACCAGAGATTTGCAACAATTGAAAGTCACGGTATTTTAATTATGAAAACTGCTGATGACAATGGTGTAAATTATGACTGTGGCAACAATATTGTTACTTACTTTACCTTGATTTTCTATAATGATAAATAAAGAAAAGGGCATATCGCAGTGATATGCCCTTTTAAATTAGCCGATCAAACCTCTGTCAATACAATCTGCAATTTTTTCTGCAAAATAAGTTAAATACAAATCTGCACCTGCACGATAAGTACTAATTGCCATTTCACAAATTGTTCTCTCTTCATCCATATAACCAAGTTTCGCTGCTGCTTTTACCATTGCATATTCACCACTTACACTGTAAGCTGCAATTGGTAAATCGGTTGCATCCTTTACTTCTCGAATGATATCTAAGTAGGATAGTGCTGGTTTTACCATAATAATATCTGCACCCTCTTCAATATCAAGCATCGCTTCTTTTAACCCTTCTCTACGGTTATGAGGGTCCATCTGGTAAGATTTACGGTCACCAAATGCTGGAGCAGAACCTGCTGCTTCTCTAAATGGACCATAAAAAGCAGATGCATATTTTACAGCATAAGACATAATTGGAGTTTCTACATAACCTGCACTGTCAAGCATTTCACGCATTGCTAAAATTCTACCATCCATCATATCGGAAGGAGCTACCATATCAGCACCTGCCTGTACATGTGAAAGAGCCGTCTTAGCTAAAAGCTCTAGTGTAGAATCATTGTCTACATAATCTCCCTTTAAAAGCCCACAATGACCATGGTCTGTATATTCACATAAGCAGACATCTGTCATAATATATAATTCTGGAAAATGTTCTTTTGCTCTACGAACTGCACGTTGTACAATACCATCCTCTGCATAAGCTTGGCTACCACAAGCATCCTTATGTTCAGGTAAACCAAAGAACATAACAGAAGGTACTCCTGCTTTTACCAATTGTTCTAATTTCTCATCCATTGTATCAAGGCTATAACGAAATTGTCCTGGCATAGAGTTGATTTCTTCTTTAATATCCTCGCCCTCTTTTATAAACATTGGATAAATAAGCGAAGATTTACTTACTCTTGTCTCTCTTACCATTTTACGTAAGTTTTCACCATTTCTAAGTCTTCTTGGTCTAACTAACATTTTTCTTACCTGTCTTTCCTTATAAATTCTATGATTGTTTTTTTAATGTAAAGACTTCCTCTGTTTTTTCGATAACAGAATCAATCGTTGCTTTCTGTGACATATGAACCTTCATGCCATATTCATTTGCTGCTGCAGCAGTTTGCTTACCAATGCAAATTGCTTCTACATTTGAAAAATCCATTCCTTCTACTGCTTTTGCAAATCCATGAACGGTTGATGCTGAAGTAAATACTGCATAATCAATGCTTCCATTTGCAAATTCAGCTGCTTCATCAATAAGCTCTGATTTTTCATAAAGTGTATCGTAAATTGCAACATCATCAATTTGAACATTTGGAATTTTACTTAATTCTTTAATAATTTCACCACTGCCCATTTTTGCTCTAGGAATTAAAATCTTATCTCCATCATTACAAAGTGGAGTAAGTTCTTTTCCTAAAGTTTCTCCATCATAAACAGAAGGAATAAAGTCTGCAAAAATTCCTCTTTCTTCTAATGCTTTCTTTGTCGCAGTACCTACTGCTGTAATCTTTGCTCCTGAAAGTGCACGAACGTCCATCTTTCTATCCTTCATTGCATCAAAAAATACCTTCACACCTACTTGGCTTGTAAATGCAATCCATTGATAATTTTTGATATCTTCAAAGGCTTTATCTAACTTCTCATTGTTTTCAATCGCCTGTGTACGAATAGCAGGAAGCTCTACTACTTCTGCTCCTTTTTTACGAAGACGGTCACTCATCTTGGAAGCTAATTCTCTAGGTCTTGTAACTAAGATACGACATCCAGAAAGTGGTAATTTTTCATACCAATAAAATTCATCTGCAAGTGAACATACCTTTCCAATAACAATAATTGCTGGAGTTTCAATTCCTTGTCTATCTACTTCTGCTTTTAATGTACTAACGGTTGCTACAATTCTCTTTTGACGTGCAGAAGTTCCCTTTTGTAAAATAGCCGCTGGCATATTCGGATCCATTCCTGCATTTACTAATCCTTCACAGATGTCTCCAAGCGCTGTAACACCCATTAAAAACACTAACGTACCCTTTGTTCGTACAAGTGCTTCAAAATCTGTATCGTATTTTTCACCTTTTCTCTTATGTCCAGTAATAATATGTAAAGATGAACAGAAATCTCTATGAGTCACTGGAATCCCATTATAAGCTGGCACTGATAATGCAGAAGTAACACCTGGTACAACTTCGTATGGAATATTGTTTTTCGCAAGTAACTCTAACTCTTCACCACCTCTACCAAACATAAAGGGGTCTCCGCCTTTTAGACGTACTACTCTTTTACCTGCTTGTGCTTCTTCTAATAATACTTCATTAATTTTCCACTGTGACATCGTATGATGACCAGCACGTTTACCTACATCAATTAGTTTAACTCCTTTAGGTACCATGGACAATACGCCATGTCCTACTAAAGCATCATATACTACAACTTCTGCCTGCTCTAATACTTGTTTTCCCTTTAAAGTAAATAAACCTACATCGGAAGGACCAGCTCCTACCAACCATACTTTTCCTGTGCTCATGTTCTGTTTCCTTTCTTGTAGAGAGTTCTAAGTTCTAATGCCAATTCCTCTCCTAATTTCTCGGCATTTATTCGATCAGCACTCGCTGATTTTTCTCCTTTTAAATAGCCATCTCCACCTTCTTCATAATAAAGTCCAATCAGATGAATCTGTCCATCCTGTATTCTTGCATGTGCTGCAACTGGAGAAGTACATCCTCCATCTAATGTTCGTACAAAGGCTCTCTCCGCAAGTGCTGATAAGGTTCCATTCTCATCAGCAAATCCTTGAATAAATGAATAATCTTCTCCTTCACGTCCCTGAATGGATAAGATTCCCTGTCCTGCTGCCGGCATCATCTCTTCTGGTTCAAAATATCTTGTAATTCGATTTTCTAATCCTAAACGTTTTACTCCTGCTGCTGCAAGAATCAATGCACTGTACTGTCCAGAATCTAATTTTGCAAGACGAGTAATAACATTTCCTCTACATCCCTTAAACTGTGCCTGTGGATATAGAGTTTTAAACTGTAACATTCTACGAAGACTCGAACAGCCAATAGGAAGACTAAAATCAATCTCATCCTTGCCCTCTGGTAAAACTAAAACATCTCTTGGGTCTTCTCTTTTAGAAAATGCTACAATTGGAAGTTCCTTTGGGATTTCCATTGGCATATCTTTTAAACTGTGTACTGATAAATCTGTACGTTTATCAAGTAAAGCACGGTCTAGCTCTTTAACAAAAAGCCCCTTTCCACCAACTTGGTCTAAATTTCTATCCAGAATAATATCACCTGTGGTCTTCATTGTCACAAGCTCCACCTGTTTATCTGGAAAATGTTCTTTTATATAATTCAGAACCATCTCGGACTGAACAACTGCTAAACGGCTCTCTCGACTACCGATACGGATGTTATCCATAATAACTACCTCTCATTTTCTTTGTATGATTTATACAAAACATTTTAGAATATTTTATCACAAAATTGTCAATAGGTCAAAAACATTTCCGAAAAAAATAGGCTATGTTTAGCAATTAAGCCAAATATAGCCCATTGTATCATTATCATTCCTATGAAACTATGTCTATGCCCCTTGTACACCTACATTTACCGAATTATCAATTGCACTTTTTATATGTTCTAAGTAAATACTACGGATGGACTCAAATTCACCAAGTCCTTTCACATGACATACCACGTCAAATCCTTCTGATTCAAACTGAGATTTCCAAGAATCTTCCTCTTCTCCTGCCATATCATTTTGTGCGTGGTCACCAGCAACTACCATAAATGGAGCTAAATGAACCTTATGTGGATTATAAGCTTTAATCTGCTTCATGAGTTCTTCTATACTAGGATAAGCTTCTACGGTTCCCATAAATACATTCTTATGACCAAAATCCTTAAATGCATAGTCTAGGGCTGCATAAATTGAATTTGCATAATGGCTGGTTCCATGTCCCATAAATACCAATGCTTCATCATCTGGAATACTAGCAAATTCCTTCGTAATTGCTTCAATAACCGATTCATTATCTTCTGTTGTTGTAAGAAGTGGAGTACCAAAAGTAATGGACTTAAAGTGTTTAGAATATCCTTCCACTTCTTCTATCATTAAATCATTTTCAATTCCATTAATTACATGAGTTGGTTGCACTACCAAATCTGTAATATGGTCTTTTACCATCTGTTCCATCGCTTCTTCAACTGTGAAAATATGCACGTTATCTCTCTTTTTTAATTTGCGAATAATCATTTTACTTGTCCAAGCACGATATACTTTATATCCTGAATAAGTATTTTGAATCGTCTTCTCAATAATATCAATTGTCTTTTCTCTAGCTTCATTAATGCTTGTACCAAAGCTTACAACTAAAATAGCTTTTGTCATATTTACCATAATAAAATTCCCCTTTAGTTTTCATAAAAAAACGTTACACAAATGTGCAACGACTCTCTTAATAACCGTCATTGAACACATAAGTCATCGTTCGTAACTGTGTGGTCTACTTAAGAAAAGGTTCCTGACTTTATAAACACAGTGGCGCGACCGTCCGAGAATCACACTCGGTTCCCTTATTTCTTAAGCTTTATTTTCCTATTTTTAATTTTATCATTTAATGACAAAAATGTCAAAGAAATATTAAAAAAATAGTGCAATTTTTTTAATACTTCTCCATTTTTTTCCATTTCTTTTTTATTCTTAATGCAAAAAAAGAGTGTCATTACACTCTTTCCTTACAATTATGAATAAAACTGTTTTTCTAAAATTTTTACTGCATCCGCAATAAATTCGATACACGGCTTCTTAGCATAATATCCACCGTCTATTCGGTCTTGAATTCTTGCACCCTCATCAATTCCATCTAGACCAATTAGCTCACGACAAACAATACTTCCGTTTTCTTTCTTAAACTCGTTCATCACATATCGTACCATTTCATAATTTTCTTGCTTTGCTTCTATATTCTTCGGATCGATATTGCCAGTTTCCATTCCTACAATCATAGCCATTCCACAGACAGCACCGCAAACTTCCTTCATTCGTCCCATTCCTCCACCAAAAGAACAAGACAACTTCAATGCAGTTTCTTCGTCCATATTATATAAGTCGCTAAAAGCTGCTACAACCGCCTGACAACAATTATAACCCTCTCGAAATAAATCTCTCGCCTTATCTACGCGGCTTTCTCTCTTCCACATTTCGTGACCCTCCCAATTTTTCGATATCGGCAATTTTATATAACAATCATAACTCTTTTTAGTAAAAAAGTCAAAGAATTTTGTCTAATTTTTATAGAAAAAAGCATAAAAAAGGGATGCACTTTCATGCATCCCTTATAACCGTTACAGCACAAATATTATTTTTACTTTCTAAACCTTATCGACTTATTCTTCAGTAGCGTATAAAGCGATTAATCTCTTTAAGTGTTCGTATCTAGCTTCTGCATTAGCCTGAGACTGTTTGAATAATTCATCAGCACGTTCAGGGTTCTTAAGTGCAAGAGAAGTGTAACGAACTTCGCCCTTGATGAAGTCCTGATAGCTTTCTGTAGGCTCTTTAGAGTCTAAGCTAAATGGATTCTTACCTTCTTCTTTAAGAGCAGGATTGTAACGGAAGCAATGCCAATATCCAGCTTTAACTGCATTAGCTTCTTCTGTCATAGCTTTGCTCATACCCTTCTTGATACCATGGTTGATACAAGGAGCGTAAGCGATAATTAATGAAGGTCCTGGATAAGCTTCTGCTTCTGCAATAGCTTTAACAGTCTGGTTGTAATCAGCACCCATAGCGATCTGTGCTACGTATACATAACCATAGCTCATTGCGATACCAGCAAGGTCTTTCTTCTTAACATCTTTACCACCTGCAGCGAACTGTGCAACAGCACCAACAGGAGTAGATTTAGAAGCCTGTCCACCTGTATTAGAGTAAACTTCGGTATCGAATACAAATACGTTGATATCTTTACCAGAAGCTAATACATTGTCAACACCACCGAAACCGATGTCGTATGCCCAACCGTCACCACCGAAGATCCACTGTGATTTCTTAGATAAGTAATCTTTTTCAGATAAAATCTTCTGAGCTTTGTCACATCCACATGCTTCTAAAGCAGCGATTAATTTTTCAGTAGCAGGTCCGTTAGCAACACCATTTCCGAAAGTATCTAACCATTCGTTGCAAGCAGCCTTTACATCTTCTTTAGATGCATTAGCAGCTAAGTCTTCTACTTCTTCATGTAAACGTCCACGGATTGCATTCTGAGCTAATAACATACCATAACCAAATTCTGCATTATCTTCGAATAAAGAGTTATCCCAAGCAGGACCCTGTCCTTTTGCATTCTTTGTATAAGGTGTTGAAGGTGAAGAGTTACCCCAGATTGAAGAACAACCTGTTGCATTTGCAATGTACATTCTATCACCGAATAACTGAGTGATTAATTTAGCATAAGGTGTTTCACCACAACCTGCACAAGCGCCAGAGAACTCAAGTAATGGCTGTTTGAACTGAGAACCTTTAACCGTATTCTGTGCAAATTTAGCAGCAACTTCAGGTTTTTCAGAAACAGTTAAACCATAGTTGAATACTTCTTGTTCTTCTAATGTTTCTTCTAATGGTTTCATTACTAATACTTCGTTCTTCTTGTTTCCTAAACATACGTTTACACAAGAACCGCAACCTGTACAGTCTAAAGCTGATACAGTCATAGTATATTTAAGACCAGAAACACCCTTCATATCTACTAACTTAGTAGCAGCAGGAGCCTTAGCAGCTTCTTCTTCTGTCATAGCTACTGGACGGATAACTGCATGAGGGCAAACATATGCACAAATATTACACTGAGCACATTTAGCAGGATCATTCCATACAGGAACAGTTACTGCAATACCACGTTTTTCAAATGCAGCAGAACCTGAAGGAGTTGTACCATCTACATAATCCTTGAATGCACTTACAGGTAATTTGTTACCTTCCTGTGCGTTAATAGGAATCTGAATATTGTTTACAAATTTAGCTACATCGCTGTCGCCTTCTACAGATTTTCCTAAAGATTCTTCTGTAGCATTCTTCCAGCTTTCAGGTACTTCAACTTTAACGATCTGTTTAGCACCCTGTTCGATAGCAGCCCAGTTCTTTTCTACAACGTCTCTACCTTTTCTACCATAGGTAGCTTCAGCAGCTTTCTTCATTAAATCGATTGCCTGTTCTTCAGGAATGATTTTTGCAAGTGTGAAGAATGCAGACTGTAAAATTGTGTTGATACGAGTAGGTCCCATACCAGTTTCAATACCAATCTTAACACCATCAACAGTATATAACTGGATGTTGTGGTCAGCAATATATTTCTTAGCCTGTCCTGGTAAATGTTCTTCTAAACCAGCTAAATCCCATGAACAGTTTAATAAGAATGTACCGCCATCCTTAATATCCTGAACCATGTTATACTTACGTACGTAAGAAGGATTATGGCAAGCAACAAAGTTAGCTTTAGAAATTAAATAAGTTGAGTGGATTGGATCTTTACCAAAACGTAAGTGAGAAATGGTAACACCACCAGACTTCTTAGAGTCATAATCAAAATATGCCTGAGCATACATGTCTGTATTATCACCGATAATCTTGATAGAGTTCTTGTTTGCACCAACAGTACCGTCAGCACCAAGACCCCAGAACTTACAGCTGATAGTAGAAGCTGGAGTAGTATCAGGATTTTCACCTAATTCTAATGATAAACCAGTAACATCATCTACGATACCAATTGTAAATACTTTCTTAGCTGTGTTGTTGTATACAGCACAAATCTGAGCAGGAGTAGTATCTTTAGAGCCTAAACCATAACGACCTGTGAATACAGGAACTGCATCAAATTTAGAACCTTTTAATGCTGCAACTACATCTAAGTATAAAGGTTCACCCATAGCACCAGGTTCTTTTGTTCTATCTAATACTGTAATCTGTTTTACAGAATCAGGAATAGCATCGATTAAAGCCTGAGCGCTGAATGGTCTGTAAAGACGAACTTTAACTAAACCAACCTTCTGTCCTTTTGCATTTAAATATTCGATTGTTTCATCGATTGTTTCACATACAGAACCCATAGCAACGATAACGTGTTCTGCATCTGGAGCACCACTGTAGTTGAATAATTTATAATTTGTACCAATTTTGGCATTGATTTTGTCCATGTATTCCTGAACAACTTCTGGAAGAGCATCATAATATGGATTACAAGCTTCTCTTGCCTGGAAGAAGATATCAGGGTTCTGAGCTGAACCTCTCTGGCATGGATGATTAGGGTTTAATGCATGTGCACGATATTCTGCAAGTGCATCCATATCTAACATATCTTTTAAATCATCATAATCCCATGTTTCGATTTTTTGAATTTCATGAGAAGTTCTAAATCCATCAAAGAAGTTAATGAAAGGAACTTTTCCTTTGATAGCTGCTAAATGAGCAACTGGAGTTAAGTCCATAACTTCCTGAACGCTTGATTCACAAAGCATAGCGCATCCAGTCTGACGACATGCATAAACGTCGGAATGATCACCGAAGATTGATAATGCATGAGAAGCTAACGCACGTGCAGATACGTTGAATACACCTGGAAGTTGTTCACCTGCTACCTTATAAAGGTTAGGAATCATAAGAAGTAATCCCTGTGAAGCAGTATAAGTAGTTGTTAATGCACCTGCTGCTAAAGAGCCGTGTACTGCACCTGCTGCACCTGCTTCGGACTGCATCTCGATTACCTGTACAGGTTGTCCAAAAATATTCTTTCTTCCTTCGGTAGCCCATTCATCTGCTGCTTCAGCCATAACTGAAGATGGGGTAATTGGATAAATTGCTGCAACTTCAGTAAATGCATAAGAAGCATGGGAAGCTGCATGGTTACCGTCCATGGTTTTCATTTTTCTTGCCATTGAAACGTTTCCTCCTATTAATTATAGAAAATATAGTTTAACACTAATCATTTCATTAGTGCGTTTACCAAAATTCAAGCAACATTTTGCTCATAATTCTCATTATAAGACATGTTTCTTAAAAAATCAACAAATAAATTAACGAAAAAATGTCTTTTCCTAAATGCATGTGTATACAAAATACACACTATCAAATTAGTCCTAGCTTTTTACACGCATTATAAATACCGTCATCATAGAGACAATCCGTCTTAAAATCACAAACTTCAAAAATTTCTTTTTGCCCATTTCCCATTGCGATTCCTGTTCCAACATAAGAAAGCATACTTAAATCATTTTGACTATCTCCAAAAGCATAAGTATCCTCTCTTTTAATTCCAAGCATTTTAATTAGTCTTTCAATCCCTGATGCTTTACTAAATCCTTTTGGAACTAACTCAAGTCCTACACCATGGTCAAAGATATCCATTTCGTTTCCAAGCTGCTCATAAAATTGTGTAACTTTTTCTGGGGTTCTGTCTACAATCCGTGCCATAAGCTTACTGACTTCTAGTGGTCTTTTTGTAATAGGATTGATTTTTCCTTTAAAGAGATTGGAATAGAAGCGATAACATTCTCCGCCATCAAGGCTTGTATCATCGGATATGTATAACGAATATTTTCCTTCTAATACAGGAATCGTAGAATGTTCTTTACAAAATTCTATCATTCGTTCTACTTTTTCTTCTTGCATCTTTTGATAATACAATTCTTCATTTTTAAATACAATATTTGTTCCGCATCCAAAGATATATCCATCAAACTCCAGTTTACGAAATGTCTCTTCTACTGCGCAATCACAACGACCAGTACAGATAATTGCTAAATGACCGTTTTCTTGTAATAAACGAATAGCATTTTTTGTACTCTCTGGAACCTGTCTTTTATCAGTTCTATCATATAAAGTTCCATCAATATCAAAAAATACTGCTTTTTTACCACTGTAATCATATTTTTTATCCATAAATCCATATCCTTTCCATTAATTAACTTATCAAAAAATTACTTTTTTGTAAAGCATTCATTAAAACAAAAAATTTTCCTTTATTTTTTCACACTTTTGTATTACAATAAAGTCATACATTAACGAAAGGAGCTATTATTATGGCAAAGTTTAAAAAACTTACAGCAGCAATTCTAGCAGTTGGTGCTGTCGCAGCAGGTGCTGCATATTATTATAAAAAGACAAAAGATGAAGAATTAGAAGATGATTTCGATGATGATTTCGAAGACTTCGATGATGATGAAGATGATGATGAAATGGTAAATGAGGAACCTACTGAAACCAAAGAATGCGAATGTGGCTGTGAAAGTAAAGACGAAGAACAACCTAAAGCAGAATCTAGTGAAAAACCAGAAGAGTCTATCGACAAGCCTAATGACATTTGGTATCAAGATTAACTAAACGATTCATCTAAAGGGGCGTGCATTTTTTAGCAGCCCCTTTTATTTTTGAAAGGACGAACAATTATGGATATGCGTTATCTACGCTCTTTAGCTAAGAGTTTTCCCAACATAGCAACAGCTTCTACTGAAATTATCAATCTTTCAGCAATTTTAAACCTTCCAAAAGGAACTGAACACTATGTATCCGATTTACATGGAGAAAATGAACAATTTCTTCATGTATTAAAAAATGGTTCTGGTGCAATTAAAAGAAAAATTGAAGACGAATATGGAAACACTTTAAGTTATCGCGATAAACGTGCACTCGCTACCCTTATTTATTATCCTACCCAAAAACTAGAACTTATGCAATCTCAAGAGGAAAAGATTGAAGACTGGTATAAAATTACAATGTATCGCCTAATACATATTGTACGTCAAGTATCAACAAAATATACCCGTTCAAAAGTTCGTAAAGCTCTTCCACCTGATTTTGCCTATGTTTTCGAAGAATTAATTTACAAAGAACGTACTTCTCAAAAGCAAGAATACTACGATGATATTATTCGCACTATTATTCGTATTGACCGTGCACCTGCTTGTATTATTGCATTATGCGAGCTTATACAACGTCTAGTCATTGACCATCTACATGTACTAGGAGATATCTATGACCGTGGACCTGGTCCTCATATCATTATGGATCAATTAATTAACTATCATTCCGTTGATATTCAATGGGGAAACCATGACGTTACTTGGATGGGAGCAGCTAGTGGACATTTAGCTTGTATTGCAACGATTTTACGAATTGCCGCAAGATATGGTGAATTAGATGTTATCGAAGATGGATATGGTATCAATTTAATTCCACTTCTTCGCTTTGTAAATGATACTTATAAAAATACACCAGGTAAATATTTCAATATTCACTATGATGAATCTACTTATGATACTCAATATGTAGATGTGGATAAAAAAATGCAAAAAGCATTAGCTATTATTCAGTTTAAATTAGAAGGTCAAATTATTAAGGCACATCCAGAATTTCATATGGAAAACCGTCTATTATTAGATAAAATTGATTATGAAAATCAAACTATTCTTCTTGATGGTGTCGTTTATCCAATTAATGATATTGATTTTCCTACCGTTGACCCAAATGACCCTTACGCACTATCAGAAGAAGAAGCAAGTGTTATGAAACGCATCCAGACTGCTTTTCTAAATAGCGAAAAGCTTCAACATCATATTAAATTCTTATATGAAAAAGGCAGCCTCTATCTTGTTCATAACAATAATTTACTATTCCATGGTTGTGTACCGCTTGATGAAGATGGTAATTTCTTAAAAGCAACCTTAAATGGCAAGCAATACTGTGGTAAAGCTCTCTATGATAAATTAGACTCTTATGCTAGAAAAGCTTACTATATGAGACCTTGTGCAAAGAAATCTTATTGTCAAGATGTACTGTGGTTTATTTGGTGCAATCCTGTCTCTCCATTATTTGGTAAAAACAAGATGGCAACCTTTGAGCGTTATTTCATCGATGATGAAACGACTTGGAAAGAAGAAAAAAATCCATATTATCGTTTTTATGACAGCGAAGAAATTGTAGATAAAATTATGCGTGAGTTTGGTATTGATCCTACGACTGGTCATATCATCAATGGACATGTACCAGTTAAAACAAAAGAAAACCCTGTTAAATGTAACGGTAAACTCTTTGTTATCGATGGTGGATTTTCAAAGGCATACCAAAAGACAACTGGTATTGCAGGTTATACCCTCGTATGTAACTCTTATGGAATCCAATTAGCTTCACATAAGCCATTCTCTTCTGCTGAGGAAGCGGTAAGAAATGAGACCGATGTCCATACAGAAATTGTAGATGTTGAATTTTTTACGAATCGTAAACTCGTTCGAAATACCGATGTTGGTAAAGAACTTACTGAATCAATCGAAGACCTTGAAGAATTACTTCATGCTTATCAATTAGGTCTTATCCGACAAAAACATTAATAAAGTTGCTAAAAAAACTGGTTCCATCCTAGAACCAGTTTTTTTTAGCATTTTTCCAATACTCTTCTTTTTCTTCATACTGTTCATTCATCCACACAACAGCCTCTTCTTTTCCCTCTTTGGTTAAAGGAAAATCTTTAACAATCTTTTTTTCTTCTGTCGTCTTATCATAACAAAATGGTTCTGGCCAAACGGTTGTACGAATCATTTCTTCTTCTTTATGCAACTGAAAACGCATTCCATTATAACTTCCAGTTACAGGCTCTTTTTTGATAAAATTTAATGAAATCTTAGCTGTTTCTATCATCATTCTTCCTCCAACTGTCTTAAAATTTCTTTTGTATCAATATCAATTAACACTTCTTTTTGTACTGGGTAAAAAAATCCATCCTCTTTATTTTGTTTAATGATACTTTTGCCACCCTTATCTCCTTGTAACTTTAATAATTCTTCTACATATTTTTGCCTAAAAATTCCTGGATTTCCTAAATTCTTACCACTAGCAAGACATCCCAGTCCATAGGGTGATTGTTTAAATTGTTCAATAAAATCTTCTATCAATTGTGCGTTTAAAAATGGTTGATCAGCAGTAAAAAATACATAGATATTATCAACCGAATCTTCTATTTGCCTTGCCGTTTGGATTCCCAAATGAATAGATGAAGTAATTCCTTTTTCTGACTCACAATTTAAAACTACGACCATCCTATCTTCCACTTCTTTTTTTATTTCCTCATAAGAAGTCACTACAATAATCTGATACTTTGTAAGCGTTACTAATTCATCGATCAAATATCGATATAATTTTTTT
>CABUZU010000020.1 GCA_902496125.1 uncultured Lachnospiraceae bacterium | reverse complement strand
TATCTTCTTCTGGAGCATTTGAAGCTTCTGTTGGTTCGGGATTTTATGCAGCAACGAAAGCCGCACTCGAACAAGTAAGTGATTCATTACGAAAAGAAGTTGAACCTATTGGAATTAAAACTTTAATAGTAGAACCTGGTGCAATGAGAACGGATTTTAGAGATCGCTCATTGAAAGAATCTAAAACAATTCTTTCTGCATATGAAAAAACTTCGGGAAAAAGAAGAAAAGAAAATTTGCCTAGTCTTCATGATCAAATTGGAAGTCCAAAGCTATTAGGGGAAGAATTAGTTTCTTTTTTAAGACAAGATGAGATACCTCAAAGAATCTTATATGGATCCGATGCAGTAAAAACGGCAGAAAAAGTTTACAAATCAAGATTAAATGAAGTCTTGAAATGGAAAAATATATCAGTAAAAACAGATTTTTCCTAAAATATTATATTAGATAAGGAGAAAACAGATGATTATAATTGGTGAAAAAATTAATGGAGCAATTCCTTCAATCAAACAAGCAATTATTGATAAAGATGCAGATTTGATTAAAGAAAGAGCAAAGTTACAAGATGAAGCAGGAGCAGATTTTATTGACTGTGCTCCTAGTACTTCACCAGACATTGAGTATGAGACTATGTGCTGGATGATTGATTTAATTCAAGAAGTTACACAAAAACCGATTTGCATTGATAGTCCAGATGCAAAGCTTTTAGTAAAAATACTAGATGAAGGTCGTATAAAAAAGCCAGGAATGGTAAATTCAGTTAATGAAGAAAGCGATAAATGTGAGCAGATTTTTCCAATTATTGCAGGTACGAACTGGAATGTTGTTGGACTTACTTGTGACCATGATGGAATTCCTATGGAAACTCAAAAGAAAATTGATATTGCAAAATCAATGATTGATAAGGCTGTTAAATATGGCGTTGATTTAAAAAATTTCCATATTGATCCATGTGTTATGGCACTTTCTACGGTACCTTCTTCTATGGAAGACTTTGAAAAATGTATTTATGGTATTCATGAATATGCTCCAGAAGTTAAGATTACTGGTGCAATATCTAATATTAGCTTTTCGATGCCAGCAAGAAAATATATAAATCAGTATTGCCTTGCATATGCAATTAAAGCAGGACTTGATTCAGCAATTATGGATCCATGCAATAAAGATATGATAGCTGCTATTTATGCTTGTGAAGCATTAACAGGAATTGATAAATCTGGTAGAAAGTATAATCGTAGTTATCGTAAAGGTTTGTTTGGGACAAAATAAACATGAAAACAATGATTCTCGCTTGTCAAACCTTAGAAGATGAACTTTTGTATACAATGAAACAAAGTAATATAAATTATGAAATTATGTGGATTGAATCAAGTTTACATAATGTTCCACAAAAGTTACATTCACAAATGCAAGAGTGTATTCAAGAGATTGCTAAAAATAAATCTTGCGATAGGCTTTTGGTAGCTATGGGAAAATGTGGAAATGCAATTGATAAGATTGTAAATGGACCATTTGAAATGATTATTCCAAAAGTAGATGATTGTATTTCATTATTATTTGGTTCAGATGAAAAAAGGAATAATTATACAAATGAACATTCAGCATATTATTTAACCCAAGGATGGATGCGTGGCAAGTGTAATATATTAGCAGAGTATGAATATTCAATAAAAAAATATGGACAAGAAACAGCTGATATGATTGCAGAAATGATGTATGGACATTATAAACAACTTGCATTATTAGATAATGGAATTAATTCAATAGATACTTTGTATCGTATGACAGAGCCAATAGAAAAAAATTTGAATTTAAAACGTTGCGTGGTTCCAGTAACGGTAAATTATTTAGTACGTTTATTGAACGGACCTTGGGACCAAGAACACTTTTTTAAAATTGCACCCAATGATACATTATATATAAACTAAATGGATCCCGCTGTGTTGCCTCACAGTGGGATTTTTTTGCTATAACCTTTAAGTATATACTAGTGAACGAAGTGAGACTTCTTTTGAGGTCTCATTTTGGTTATAATAAAATAAAAAATATTGTGGAGATTTTTATTATGAGTAAGCCTTTAAAATATAAACTTATAATTGATATTTTAATGACAGTTTTTCTACTTCTACTTATGTCTTATGGACTTTTTGGTGAGGAATATCATGAATGGATTGGAGTAGGAATGTTTTTATTGTTCGTACTTCATCATATTTTAAATCGAAAATGGATAAGTAATATTGGAAAAGGAAAATACACAGCATTTCGTATTTTGCAGACTATTTTGGTGATAGCGATACTGTTAACTATGTTAGGAGCCATGGTAAGTGGTATATTACTTTCACGATATGTGTTTTCGTTTATACATATTCATGGTATAGCAATTGTAGCTAGAAATATTCATATGTTTTGTACTTATTGGAGTTTTATTTTGATGTCACTGCATTTAGGACTACATTGGAGTATAATGTTAGGAATAGTAAGAAAGAAAATTGATAATTTAACTCCGATATATATATGGAGTATAAGAGTTATTGGATTAGTAATCGCAATTTATGGAGGTTTTGCATTTATTAAGAGAGGCATTGCAGACTATATGTTTTTGCAAGTACATTTTGCATTTTTTGATTATCAAGAATCGCTCTTTGTATTTTTAATAGATTATTTAGCAGTAATGGGATGCTTTGTATTTTGGGGATATTATGTAGGAAAAGGCTTAAGACGATTAAATAAAAATAAATGAAGGAGAGAATAGATATGAAAAAAAGAATATTAGGAAAAGATTTAGAAGTTTCTACAGTAGGTCTTGGCTGCATGGGATTTAGCCATGCTTATGGTGCACCAATTGAAAGAAAAGAGGCAGTTCATGCAATTCAAGCTGCTGTTGATTTAGGGTATACATTTTTTGACACAGCAGAGGTTTATGGTAGTGCAGATAATCCACATGAAAATGAAGAATTAGTTGGTCAAGCACTAAAATCATGTAGAAACAAAGTTGTAATTGCTACAAAATTTGGAATTCATTTTGATATGGAGATGTCAGAAGTATTTGGTGGTAGTAAAGTAAAAAAATAAGAAAGGAAACAACAAATGAAATTTATCAAGAAAAGCATTACAATAATAGTATCACTATTGCTTGTTTTTACATTAATTTTTTCTGTTACAGATATTGATGTACAGGCAAAATCAAGCAAGAAGAAAAATGTAGTAGTTTTGTATTTTTCGGCAACGGGAACAACACAAGCAGTAGCAAAGAAAATTCAAAAAGGAACTAATGGTAAACTGATTAAAATTAAGGCTTCAAAACCATATACAGATGCCGATTTAGATTATGAAAATTCTAAAAGCCGTGTTGTAAAAGAACATAAATCAGCTAGTAGTCCAGCCAAAAGTAAAGTACGCCCAAAGGTTTCTAATTTAAAATCCATTCAGTCTGCTGTAAAAAAAGCAGATATTGTCTATATTGGCTATCCAATTTGGTGGGGCGAAGCACCTCATATTGTGTATAGTGTAGTGGAAAAAACAAGTTTAAAAGGAAAAACTGTAGTACCATTTTGTACATCAGTTAGTAGCGGTATAGGAGATAGTGGTCGTCATTTACGTACAAAGGCTAAGATTTCTTCTAAAACAAAATGGTTGAAAGGTAAAAATTTTTATCAAGTACCATCACAGAAAACAATTAATAAATGGATAAAAACCATATAATTATATTAAAAATAATGCTGGGGTCAAAATATTTTTGACCCCAATATTATTAAAACAAAAGGATGGTAAACATGAAGCAATTATTAATGATGGGAGTTGTAGTTTGTATGGCGATTTCATTTATAGGATGCACTACCAAAAAAGCAGAACAAAGTAAGGCCGATATTTACACGCTTGATACACCAATTGAGGATGTTATTAATGATAAAGTTTTTGGCAATTATGGAAGGTTAATTTTTCCAGCACAAAAATCGTATTACAGTGGAGATACACTTAAAAACTTGCAACTTACTTGGTATAGTGAAATTAATCCGAACAAAACAGTTGAAATTGTAAATTATTTAAAAGAAAATGCTAAAAACGGCAATAAAATCTTTTATGATATTTACACAGAGAAAGAAAAGGAGCAAGATCCTGAAAAGAAAAATACGGGATTATTTTTCTTTCGCGGGAATAAAAATGCACCATTTGCAATCTGTAATGCCGGTGGAGCATTTGCTTATGTTGGAGCGATGCAGGATAGTTTTCCTCATGCACTTGAATTATCGAAAAAGGGATATAATGCATTTGCTTTGATTTATAGACCTGGTGCACAAAGTGCTTGTGAAGATTTAGCAAGAGCAATTAGCTTTATTTTTGAAAATGCTAAAGAGCTTGAAGTTAGCACAGAGGATTATTCTTTATGGGGTGGTTCAGCAGGAGCAAGAATGGCAGCTTGGCTTGGTTCTTATGGTACTGCGACCTTTGGTGGGGATAATCTACCGAAACCTTCGGCTGTAATTATGCAATATACTGGGCTAAGTGAATATAGTAAGAATGACCCGCCAACTTATGCATGTGTAGGTGAGAACGATGGGATTGCATATTGGAGAGTAATGAAAGCAAGATTAGATGCTATGAAAAAAATAGGTATCGATACAGAATTTCATTCGTATAAAGGATTAGGACATGGATTTGGTCTTGGCGAGAATACGATTGCAGAAGGTTGGATAGATGATACAGTTAAATTTTGGGAGAGACAGATGAAGTAAAACGAGACTTTTGATAGTCTAGTTTTTATAATGCTTTAAATAAAGGCAGAAACGTTTTTTTATTTTCAGCTTTGCATACAAGATAGTAGGTTGCAGTTGATTCAGTATCTGAAATTGGAATACAGATTCGAATTATATAAATGTCGTACTGATGGCAGACAATTTCCTTCCAGCATTTGATATGGACCAACAAAGACTTTTAGATAAAAAAGTAGAAAATCAAATTTTAAAGATAAAACAAGATTTAAAAGAAGATAAGAATTATATATCACCAGTTACTGATAAAGATAGAGCTGTTCACAAGGAGTATTTAAAAAGAATAGCAAAAATGTCTGATTTTTCTAATCTTTATCGAATTACAGAGGAATGTATAGGCTGTGAGATTTGTGTAAAAATTTGTCCCCAAAACTGTTTTACAGTGGAAAATCAAAAAAGTACTTGGCATTCACAAGGATGTATTACATGCATGGCTTGTATTCATGCTTGTCCAATGCTGGCAATACAACTTAATATGCCAGAAAAAAATCAAAAAGCAAGATATCGAAATGAAAATATTAGTATTTGCGAAATTATAGACGCTAATTCTCAAACATCTAAATTATAGGAGGAATCATCATGGAATTTTTAACATTAAATACAGGAGCAAAGATGCCAGTGGAAGGATTTGGAGTATTTCAGATTCCAGATGCAGCACAATGTGAACAGGTTGTATATGATGCAATTAAGACAGGATATCGTTTAATTGATACTGCAACAGCTTATGCAAATGAAGAAGCAGTAGGTAAGGGGGTAGCTAGAGCAATTAACGATGGTATTACTACTAGAGAAGAATTATTTATCACTACAAAAGTTTGGGTTAGTGATATGGGAACTGAAGAAGGTGCTTATCAAGCAGTAAAGGCTTCTTTACAAAGACTTCATATGGATTATGCAGACCTTATTTTATTACATCAACCAATGAGTGATTATTTTGCAGCTTATCGTGGAATCACAAAAGCTTATAAAGAAGGGCTTACAAAGGCAATTGGTGTTGCTAATTTTTATCCAGCAATTCTTGCAAACTTTTGCGAAACCGTTGAAGTAATTCCAGCAGTAAATCAGGTTGAATTACATCCATACTTTGTACAAGAAGGTGCGATTGAAAATATGAAAGCATATGGCGTTGTAGCACAAGCATGGGGACCATTAGCAGAAGGAAAGCATGGAATCTTTACAGACCCAGACCTTGTTAGTATTGGTAAAAAGTATGGAAAAACCGCAGCACAGGTAGCTCTTAAATGGAATGCACAGCGTGGAGTTTCTATTATTCCAAAATCTGTACATGTAGAGAGAATGGAAGAAAATTTAAACATTTGGGACTTTACACTTACTGATGAAGAAATGAAAAAGATTGCTATAAAAGATTTAGGACATAGTGAAATTGTAAATCATGATGCTCCAGAATTTGTAAAATTTATTCATCAGCTTCACTAGTTAGAACCTTAAGGTTTTAAGTAGATAACAAAATGAGACTTCTTATGAGGTCTTATTTTGCTATAATTAAAACAAAAAAATCATTAAGGAAGGACTTTTAATGTTAAAGAAAAAATACATAAAAATAATACCAATTGTTATTTTATTAGGGTTAATCATAATAGCATACATTTATTTATTTACTGGAAGTGCAATAAAGGATGCTAGCAATGAAGTCACGAAAGGAGATACCGACACAAAGTCGTTAGTTGTGTATTTCTCAAGATTAGGTGAGATACCAGGAGATTTAGATGCCGTTTCAGCAGCAACAATAAATTCCAATAAAGAAATGGAAATGGATGGAAGTGACACCCAGGCAGCAGCGCGTATGATACAAAAGCTTACAGGAGCGGATTTGTATCAGATACGTACACAGCATTATTATAGGAAATCTTTTATGGGCACGGCTGCAACGGCTTGGATGGAAGAAAAATTAAATCTTCACCCAAAGCTTACAGCACAACTTGATAATCTAGATGCTTATGATACAATTTATATTGGTTATCCAATTTGGTGGTTTAATGCACCAATGGCAGTAGGTAGTTTTTTAGAAAGCTATGATTTATCTGGAAAAACAATTATACCATTTTGCACAAGTCAGGATAACGATATTGATGTTAGTATGGATTTTATACGTGATGTGGCAAAAGGTGCAACAGTATTAGATGGACATCGAATCCATAATGAGAGTTCAAAAGAAATTGCTTCTTGGTTAGGATTAAAAGAAGAGAAACAAGACAATGTAGAAGAAAAACAAGATAATGAAGAAGAAAAAGTAACGGTAGGAACAGAAAAATATAAAGGTTTTACGCTAGATAATGTGCTTCATTCAGAAACAGAAGGAGATATTCACTATAATTTATATGTGCCAGATGATTATGATGGAAGTAAGCTGTATGCTTTATTTTTGACATTGCCAGGATATCAGGGATTGTATTTTCAAGGAGTAGGAGAAAATTTAAAAACAGAGGATATTGGATTTACAGCACAAGAATATAATTCTAAAATGATTATAGTGGCTCCACAGTTAAATGATTGGGAGGAAACTTCTGCAAGACAGACAATTGCATTAACGAAATATTTTCTATCTGCTTATAATATTGATAAATCAAAGGTATATGCAGAAGGATATTCGGGAGGTGGAGAAACGATGTCGTTAGTTATGGGAATGGAGCCAGAACTTTTTACTGCATATCTTCAAGGAAGTTCAAAATGGGATGGAGATTATGAGAAAGTGATAAAAAGTCGTACACCAGTCTACTTAGTAATTGGTGAAAATGATGAATATTATGGTTCAGAACCTTCTAAAGAAGCGTATGAGAAGATTTATAATCTTTATAAAAAAGAAGGACTTAGCGATAGTGAAATTGATAAATTATTAGTTTTAGATGTAAAAAATGGTGACTATTTTAATAAAGCTGGAGTAACAAACCAACATGGAGGTGGAGCTTCCTTATTTTTTCATGATGAAACGATTATGAGGTGGCTTTTTAATAAATCAAAATAAAATATAGTTAAGGAGTGAAACATATGAGAGTAAAGAAATTTTTTTCGATGGTTTTAGCAGGAGTAACTACATTAAGTTTATTAGCAGGATGCAGCAGCAGTACAACATCTACAAGTACGACAGCAGCAAGCACAACGGCTAGTACGACTGCAGCAAGTATCACATCTGAACCACAAACAGCACAAACACAGGCAAAAGAGACAGAGAGTACTGGAAGTAAAGTTTTAGTAGTTTATTATTCTGCTACAGGAAGTACAAAGGCAGTCGCAGAAACGATTGCGAAGACAACCGGTGGTGATTTATTTGAAATCGAACCAGTAGAACCTTATACCGATGATGATTTAGACTGGACAAATGATAGCAGTCGTGTTTCAACTGAACATAATGATGAAAGTAAAAGAAATGTTGAGCTTACTAAAGTAACTCCTGATAATTGGGATTCTTATGATACGGTATTAATTGGATATCCAATTTGGTGGGGAATCGCAGCTTGGCCAGTAGATAACTTTGTAAAGGGAAATGATTTTTCTGGAAAGACAGTCATTCCATTCTGCACCTCTGCATCCTCTGGACTTGGAGATAGTGGAGATTTATTAGAAAAGATGGCTGGAACTGGCGATTGGAAAGAAGGACAGAGATTTTCATCAGGAGCATCTGAGGCAGATGTAACATCATGGGTAGATAGTCTTGGATTATAGTAGATAAGAGAGAACTCGTAAAGGAGTTCTCTCTTTTTGAGTTTACGATAAATTAAGATAGTGAAACTTGATTTTTGCATTGTTAAAGCCTATAATAAAAATTACCAAATAAATAATTGTAGTAAGAATTTCGCATAACGAGGTATAAAGATGTTAAAAGTATTTTTTGGAGATATGCCAGAAGCAGTTTATAATACAGCAGTGTATTTTAAAAATACTTATGAAGAAGAGTGGATTGTGCAGCCACTTGTAAAAGAAATTATTAAAGATGTAGATAAATCGGAAGTTTTGGATAAAGCTTTAATTGAGAGTCCAGTATTAGGGAAAATATCACCACTTGGTTTATCAGGTGGGACTAAAACTCTTATTTTAGTAGCAAATGATGATAGTAGAATTTTTAATGCTTCTACATGTGGAGATAATTGTTCTAAATGGTTCTTAAAAATTGCAGAACAAAAGGATATTACAATTAATTTAAGACATTTAATGAATTTTGAACCAGAACCGTTTAGCATTTATGTAATGAATACAAAAAAAACAGTTCATAACATGAGTGAATTATTACATGAGGCGGCACATTATATCTAAATGAGGACTATGAATAATGAAGGGAAAATATCAAATTATTGTTGAAAATAAGAGGATAAAATATGATTTTGAAATTAAAAGAAATATTACTGTCATTAAGGGAGATAGTGCAACTGGAAAAACCACTCTTATCGATATGATTTCAGAATATGAGCAAGATGGCGATGATAGTGGAATACGATTGCAATGTGAAAAAGAATGTAGAGTTTTAAGTGGTAAAAGATGGAAAACAATCCTTGATACGATTCATGAAAGTATTATTTTTATTGATGAGGGAAATTCGTTTATATCAAGTAAGGAATTTGCAAATGCAGTAAAGAAATCAGATAATTATTTTGTGTTAGTAACAAGAGAATCTCTCTCCGTATTACCTTACAGTGTGGAAGAAATTTATGGAATTCGAAATTCAGGAAAGTATGGAAAGTTGAAGCGTACTTATAATGAAATGTATCGAATTTATAGTGATTTTAATCCAAAAGAGGAAATTAGCCCAGAAGTTGTAATTACAGAAGATTCTAAATCAGGATATCAATTTTTTGAAAATATTACGAGAAAAAGTCATATAAAATGTATTTCAGCAAATGGAAAATCGAATATTTATGATAGATTATGTGAAAATAAGGGAAAAAAATTGTTGATTATTGCAGATGGTGCAGCTTTTGGTCCTGAGATGGAAAAGGTTATGTCCTTTATTAAAAAAGAAAGTGATTGTAATTTATATCTTCCGGAATCATTTGAATGGCTCATTTTAAAATCTGGTATTATTAAGATTACAAATATTAGCGATATATTAGAGAATACATGGAATTACATAGAAAGTACGGAATATATTAGTTGGGAAAGGTATTTTACAATGTTGTTAGTAGAAAATACAAAGGATACCTATCTTTCATATAATAAAAGTGAACTTAATGTTGCTTATGTTGATGGAAGCATAAGAAAAAGTATATTAGAACAAATGAAACAAATAAAATTATTAGATTTAGAGGAAAGAGAGAATTTGTAAAGGATTCTCTCTTTTGAGTTTACGATAAATTAAGATAGTGTAACTTGATTTTGGCATTGTTAAAGTTTATAATAAAAATATAAATAATAATTAGTGGGAATAATGGAGAATTATATATGGGGAAAATGTCAGTATATCATGTCAGTTATATGCCGATAAAAAATCCTGAAATTCGTAAAGGACGAAATACAAAGGATTTTGGTGTAGGATTTTACTGTACGATAATAAAAGAACAAGCACAAAGATGGGCAAGACGCTACGATACAAAGGTTGTTTCGATTTATGATGTAAGAATTAACTCTAATTTGAATATTAAAGAATTTAAAGAAATGACAGAGGAATGGTTAGACTTTATTATGGGACGAGAATCTAAAAAAGATAATGACCTTTTTTTCACTTGTGGATTGATTGATTATATTGCAAGAAAAACAAAAAATACACGTTCATATGTCGTGAATCAATTAGGAAAGAAACGGTTAGAAAAGATTTATGATTTAGCAGATGTTTACCATTGCGATAACATAGACCGAGTTACTGATGATTTTATTGAGGAATCTAATATTCAGAATGGAACCTTTGATAATGTAGGTGATTGTGGATACTCAATTCCTTCTTATTGGGACATTGGTAAGGTTTATAAAAGGTTGATTAAACAAGTAGCACAGGACAAAGAAATACCTATTATTGATGCGTTGATAATTGTGTATAATTCATTTATTAGTCCTAAAATCGATGATTATAATAGTAGCGTGTATTATGAAAATCCTTCTTATATATTTGAAAGTTTTAAGGAAGGTAAATTATTATAAAGAGGAGAATGTTTTTGTTTATGATTTTGCAGGAATGAAAGTACAATTTATTTAAAGTATAAAAAGAAAGTGAGTAGAGTAATATGCAGTATAAAATTTTTAAAGACAACATTAAATTATCTAGACTTGGTATGGGCGTTATGCGTCTTCCAGTACTAGATGGAGATGATTCTAAAATTGATTATGAAAATCCAAAATATTTAAAAGAATTAAGTGATATGCTAAGTAGATAAGAGAGTAGGAGTAACGATTAATGCAAAACTTTAGTAGTCAACGAGTAAAAGAATATATAGAGAATCTAATCCTAGAATACCCCGTCTGTGAATATGTATTTGGTAGTCCTAGTGATATACCATTTTCAGATAGAGTGTTTACGATTTGCGAAACTGACTGTAAACGTTATGGGCATAGTTGGGCCTGCCCACCTCACGCTGGAGACCTTACAGCAAACATAGAACGAATAAAAAAATATCATCATTGTCTAGTATTTTCTACGATTTGGGAAGTAACGGATGCTTGGAATTTTGATGCTTGCCTTGAAGTTCGAAAGCAACATGAAGTAATGACTAGGGAAATTAGGAAAAAAGTATTAGGACATTTTGGTTTGGAAGAAGAATCTCTAGCAGAAAATCCTAATCCCGATATTTATTTTTTATCCGCAGGATGTGCAATTTGTGAAGAATGTTCCTGTCCAGATTCAGAATGTAAGCATCCAAAGGAAAGACTAATGACAATGGAAAGTCATGGGATTTTAGCAGTAAGTCTAGTGGAAAAATTAGGACTGACTTCTATGTATGATGGAACAACGACGGTTTATTTTACAATGATACTTTTTTAAGTAGGAGGAATACGATGCTAAAAAATTTCACATCCGAATACAAGGACAAACTTCGTACACCACAAGAAGCTGTAAAAGTTGTAAAGAGTGGAGATTGGGTAGATTATACTAGTTCATTAGGAAAACCAGTATTATTAGACCAAGCATTAGCCAAAAGAAGAGAGGAATTATTTGATGTTAAGATTCGTGGAAATTTGATTACAGGACCCATTGAAGTAGCCGAATGCGATGAAACCCAAGAACATTTTGTTTATCACAGTTGGCATTGCTCTGCCTATGAACGTAAACTTTGTGATAGGGGGCTTTGTTATCATATTCCACAAGTTTTTCATAACAATGCAGCCTACTATGAGTTCTTTTTAACAGTAAATGTAGTAATGGTCAGTGTTTCTCCGATGGACAAACATGGATATTTTAATTTTTCAGTAAACACGGGAGTGGCAGCACCCATTGTTCGAATGGCGGATATTGTAATTGTCGAAGTTAATGAAAATATGCCAAAGATTCATGGTGGCTATGATGAATGTATTCATATATCAGAGGTTGATTATATTGTAGAAGGAGAGCATGAGCCATTTCCATCAAGACAACCTTTTAAAATTACGAAGACGGATAGAGAGATTGCAAAAAATATCATTCCTTATATTGTAGATGGAGCAACGCTTCAACTTGGTATTGGCAGTATCCCAATGGCACTTGGAGAGATTATTGCAACTTCGGATTTAAAAGACCTTGGAATGCATACGGAGCTTTGTTCGGATGCGTATTTAAGTCTTTATGCATCAGGAAAATTAACGAATAAGAAGAAAAACATTGATAAAGGAAAAGGGGTATTTGGTTGTGCGATTGGTTCAGCAGAGCTTTATGAATGGTTAGATGACAATCATGGCGTAGCAGCCTATCCATTAGAATATGTAAATAGACCGAGTGTGATTGCACAAATTGATAATATGGTATCCATTAATAGTTGCGTTTCTGTTGATTTATATGGACAGGTTTCATCGGAAAGTTCAGGTTCTAGACATTTAAGTGGAACAGGAGGGCAATTAGATTTTTTGATTGGAGCATCGGCTTCAAGAGGAGGCAAAGCCTTTATTTGTATGGATTCGGTTTTTGAAGATAAGAATGGAATGCTTCATTCTAGGATTTGCCCACAGTTTAATGGAGATATTATCACTTCACCTAGAAGTCAGGTTTATTTTGTAGTAACAGAGTATGGTGTTATAAACTTAGAAGGTCGTTCAACTTGGGAGAGAGCAGAAGGATTAATCTCGATTGCTCATCCAGATTTTAGAGAGATGTTAATAAAAGAGGCAGAAATTAGAAAAATTTGGAGAAAATCTAATAAAAGATAAGAGATAAAAAAGGAACCACTACTGCGAGGATGGTAGTGGTTCCTTTCTCTATTAAATAGCTGCGAGTTCTTCGCCTAATTTGTGTAGTTCTTCTAATGCAGTAGAATCAGGTTCTTCTACGCAGATAACACCTTCACCATGAACGAGATTAGCACCGACTTTTTTCATACGTTCTTCCCAGTCTCTCATCCATTCTCCATCGCCCCAGCCATAAGAACCAAAGAGGGCAATGTTTTTACCATTTGCGAATTTTTCAACCTCTGCAACGAAAGGTTCCATTTCATCTTCTTCTAATACTTCATCACCCATTGCAGGGCAGCCCATTGCAAAAACAGAAGCTTCTTTTAAATCGTCTAGTGAAACATTTGCGATTTCATCTACAACTGCTTCTTTACCAGCATCTGTGATGCCTTTTCCGATTTCTTGTGCCATAGTTTCTGTGTTTCCGCCTTGTGACCAATATGCAACAATAATTTTACTCATGATGAATAATCCTCCTATACAGCAATTTTGCTTTCAAAATTTATAATGTCCAGTATACTGTGTCCTTGTGAAACCAATCGAACAAGGCGTTCTTGTGCTTGTTTATAGCGATTAAAGAGATGGATGGTTTCAGTTGGATTGCTGTATACTTTCCAATATCCAGTGTGAAGATAATTTTTGCCATTGTTTTTAATAAAACCATCGACATCTTCTGCTGGATAACCTAAAAGTAAGCCCATTTCATGTGGAAAACTACCACAGCCTTTTTTGTAAGCATGATAACGATTTACAAATTCTTCAATAACTACAGATAAGGTTGTGCAAGAATAGCCTAGTTTATACATAAAAGTTTGAACTTCCTTTTGATTTAAATATTCTTGCAGTTTCTGTTTTTGATATAATAAAAAAGTTACTTTATTCTCAGTTTCATAAATAATATGAGCTGAAATTGGTGAATGTTTAAATAACTTTTTAATATAAGAGATGCTTGCTCTATCTGTGTTTAATAAATTTGAAACTTTAATTCCAGACAAGAGGGGGGCACACTGAAGAGCAAGTTTCGTTTCCACCTCTTGGGGGTTCATTGTTTTATATATCTCTAACAGTTCCTGACTCATAAGGTAGGTACTCCTTTCTTTAGTTAGAATTATCTAACTGAGGTAAATTATAACTAATAAAATTGTATTCGTCAATAATATTATTGACGAATTTTTATCAATTATTACAAAAAGTTAGAAAAAACTAATAATTATAAACAATGTGTAACACAAATGTCAATAGTCAAACTGTGCGATATATGAGAAAATTTATCAATAGGTAAAAAAGGGGTAGAAATTTAAAAAATAAAGTGCTATACTGTCGAAAAATAAAAATAACAAACACTTTAGGAGGTATTTAGATATGAAATTTAATGGAGAAAAAACAGGATTATTTGCAGCAGGTTTATTATTTGGTACAGCAGGTCTTAAGGTTTTAACAAGTAAGGATGCTAAGAAAGCATATACAAATTGTATTGCAGCTGTACTTCGTGCAAAAGATTGTGTAATGAACACAGCAACTAAGGTTCAGGAAAATGCTGAAGATATTTTAGCAGAAGCAAAACAGATTAATGAAGACAGAGAAGCTGAAGATGAAGTAGAAGTTGAAGCTGAAGTTGAAACAGAAGAAGCTGAGGAAGCTAAAGAAGAAGCTACAGAAGAATAGAGGTTGTTGCTTTATGAAATTTGAAATCAAACATCAGATAAAAGGACGTATGCGTGTCCATTTGATGAAGAAGCGACTGACAAGTGAAGAAGCCGATATTGTTCAGTATTATTTAGAACAGCAAGAAGTAGTTAATTCTGTAAAGATTTATGAAAAAACTGCGGATGTTGTGATTGTTTATACAGGAGCAAAAACTTGTATATTTACTTTATTAAAACAGTTAGATATTACAGCAATTGAAGTTCCTAGTAATGTAATAGAAAACTCTGGACGCAAGATGAATGAAGAATATAAAGAAAAATTAGTTCAAAAGCTTGCAGTTCGAGCCTTTACAAAATGGATCTTACCTACTCCAATTGGCAATGTTTATACTGCAATTAAATCATTAAAGTATTTAAAAGAAGGTATTTGTTGTCTATTTAAGAGAGGATTAGAAGTTCCAGTACTAGATGCAACTGCAATTGGAGTATCTATTTTACGTCGTGACTATAAGACAGCAGGTTCTGTAATGTTCTTATTAGGAATTGGCGAATTACTTGAAGAGTGGACACATAAAAAGTCCGTTGGTGACCTAGCAAGAAGTATGTCATTAAATGTTGGCAAAGTTTGGATTAAGAGTGGCGACCAAGAGATTTTAGTAGATTCTTCGAAAGTACATGCAGGAGATGAAGTTCTTGTACGCATGGGAAGTCAAATCCCATTTGACGGAGTTGTAAAATCTGGTGAAGCAATGGTAAATCAAGCTTCATTAACTGGTGAAAGCGTTCCAGTTAAGAAAGAAGCGAATGGCTATGTATATGCGGGAACCGTTGTAGAAGAGGGAGAACTTACTATTTTAGTAAAAGAAACGACAGGTTCTACAAAGTATGAGAAGATTATTAAGATGATTGAAGAATCTGAGAAGTTAAAATCTTCTGTAGAAAGCAAAGCAGAACATTTAGCTGATAAATTAGTACCATATACATTCTTAGGAACTGGTCTTACTTGGTTACTTACAAGAAATGTAACCAAGACATTATCAGTATTAATGGTTGATTTTTCTTGTGCATTAAAATTTGCGATGCCAATTACTGTACTTTCAGCTATTCGTGAAGCAAGTAACTATAAGGTTACGGTAAAAGGTGGTAAATATTTAGAAACATTGGCAAATGCTGATACCATTGTTTTTGATAAAACAGGTACATTAACAAAGGCTCAGCCAACGGTTAAGAAAGTAATGCCTTTCTGTGATAAGAGTGAGGATGAATTACTTAAAATCTCCGCTTGCTTAGAAGAGCATTTCCCTCATTCTATGGCAAAAGCAGTTGTAGAAGCTGCGAAAGCTAAGAATCTAGAGCATGAAGAAATGCATTCAAAGGTAGATTACATTGTAGCACATGGAATTGCTTCTTATATTGAAGATAAGAGAGTGATTATTGGTAGTTATCATTTTGTATTCGAAGATGAGAAGTGTACAGTAGATGATGAATATAAAGATGTATTTGAAGTTCGTCCAGGCGAATGTTCTCATTTATATCTAGCAATTGATGGTAAGCTTGCAGCAATCATTTGTATTGAAGATCCATTAAGAGAAGAGGCAACCGAAGTTGTAAATGCTCTTAAAGAAGTTGGATTTACAAAGGTTGTTATGATGACTGGTGACAGTGAAAGAACTGCGAAGGCAATTGCTGACCGTGTTGGTGTGGATGAATACTATTCAGAAGTTTTACCAGAGGATAAAGCAAGCTTTATTCTAAAAGAAAAAGAAGCTGGCAGAACGGTTGTAATGGTAGGCGATGGAATCAATGATTCTCCTGCACTATCAGCAGCAGATGTTGGTATGGCAATTAGTGACGGAGCTGCAATTGCTCGTGAAATTGCTGATATTACAGTAGAGGCAGAACGACTAGATACCGTTGTAACACTTCGTCGATTAAGTGATGCAATGATTAAGAGAATTAATCACAATTACCGTGCAATCTTAGGTATTAATGGTGGATTGATTGGACTTGGTGTGTTAGGCATCGTTCAACCTACGACTTCCGCATTATTACATAATACTACTACATTAGCTTTAAGCTTAAGAAGCATGAGAGACCTATTATAGATTTAAGAAAAGGTGGAAACAAGGTTTCCATCTTTTTTTGCTTTAAAAGTTCAAAAATTTGAACTTTTATATAAAAAGTAGTTGAACTTAAATTGAACTTATGCTATGATAGAGGAAATTTTGAAGGAGAATTTTGAACTATGGCGACATTTGCGAATCGTTTACGAGAGATTATGGAGAAAAAAGACTTAAAACAAGTAGATGTATTAAGACTTTGCGAGCCAATTGGGGAACAGACAGGAATTAAACTTGGTAAAAGTCATATTAGTCAATATTTGAGCGGAAAGACACAGCCACGCAGAGATATTTTAAAAGTTCTTGCAACGGCACTTGAAGTAGACCAGTTATGGTTAGCGGGCGATGAAGTACCTATGACGACAAACGAGGAAATAATAGAAGAGAGTGAGAAAAAAGGAGAACAGGTTATGAAATCATTTAAGAAATCCCAAAAATTAGATAATGTATTATATGATGTAAGAGGACCAGTTGTAGAGGAAGCTGCTAGAATGGAAGAAGCTGGTATGCATGTATTAAAGTTAAATATTGGTAATCCAGCTCCATTTGGTTTTCGTACTCCGGAAGAAGTTATCTATGATATGCGTCAACAACTAACGGATTGTGAAGGATATTCCGATTCGAAGGGACTATTTGCTGCACGAAAGGCAATCATGCAGTATGCGCAGTTAAAACATATTCCAAATGTAGCAATTTCTGATATTTACACAGGAAATGGTGTAAGTGAGTTAATTAATTTATGTATGCAGGCCTTATTAGATTCAGGTGATGAAATTTTAATTCCTTCTCCAGATTATCCACTTTGGACAGCAACAGCCACATTAGCAGGTGGTAAGGCGATACATTATATTTGTGATGAAGAATCCGAATGGTATCCAGATATCGAAGATATTAAAAAGAAAATCACCGATAGAACCAAGGCAATTGTTATTATTAATCCAAATAATCCTACCGGTGCGTTGTATCCAAAGGAAGTATTAGAACAAATTGTACAGGTCGCAAGAGAACATCAATTAATCATCTTTTCAGATGAAATCTATGACCGTTTGGTAATGGATGGCGAAGAACATATTTCCATTGCTTCATTAGCTCCGGATTTATTTTGCGTAACCTTTAGTGGATTATCAAAATCTCATATGATTGCAGGTTTTCGTATTGGCTGGATGATTTTAAGTGGTAAAAAGGAAATGGCTAAGGACTATATTGAAGGGCTAAACATGCTATCGAATATGCGTCTATGTTCGAATGTACCAGCACAATCCATTGTACAGACTGCGTTAGGTGGACATCAAAGTGTTAATGATTACATTGTACCGGGCGGACGAATTTATGAACAGCGAGAATATGTTTACAATGCATTAAATGATATTCCAGGTATTAGCGTAGTAAAACCAAAGGCTGCGTTTTATGCATTCCCTAAGATTGATACGAAGAAGTTCAATATTACAAATGATGAAAAGTTTGCACTTGATTTCTTAAAGGAAAAGAAAGTATTAATCGTACATGGCGGTGGATTTAACTGGAAGAATCCAGACCACTTTAGAATTGTTTATTTACCTCGTATTGAAGTATTATCAGAATCTATGCAAAAATTAGGAGAATTTTTAGAAACTTATAGACAGTAAATTAGTGATTTAGAAAGACTAGGAGTAATGATTACTTCTAGTTTTTTTAGTTGAATTTCTAATGTTAACGTGTTATAATCTCAAGACTGAGGAGGAAACTACAGATGAGTGAATTAAATACATTAAGAGTGGGAATCGATATTGGTTCAACGACCACGAAAATTGTTGCCCTTGATGTAGATAAAAATATTGTTTTATCCAATTATCAAAGACATAATGCAAATCAAGCGTTTAGCGTAAAAAAGACGTTAGAGCTTTTTAAAGAAGAATTACAAGGAAAGACATTAGAATTAGTATTAACTGGTTCTGGTGCAAAATCCTTATCGGAAAGAATACATTTACCTTATATTCAAGAAGTAGTAGCAAATGCAGTAGCAATTAAACAAGACTATCCTAGAGTAAGAACAGCAATTGAACTAGGTGGTCAAGATGCGAAGATTATTTTCTTTCGAAAAGATACTGCAACAGGAAATTTAACAGTATCTGATATGAGAATGAATGGCAGCTGTGCTGGTGGTACAGGTGCATTTATTGATGAAATGGCAGCGATTTTAAAGGTACCAGTAGAAGAGTTAAATGATTTAGCAAAGAGAGGAAAGAGCGTTTATGATATTTCTGGTCGTTGTGGTGTTTATGCAAAGACCGATATTCAGCCTTTATTAAATCAAGGTGTTGCAAAAGCGGACCTAGCTCTTTCTTCGTTACATGCCATTGCAAAACAGACGATTGGTGGCTTAGCACAGGGAATTAAAATCGAAAAACCTGTTATTTTTGAGGGTGGACCATTAACTTATGAGCCTGAACTGATTCGTGTATTTGCACAAAGATTAGATTTAAAAGAAGAAGATGTGATTATTCCAAAGCATCCACAGCTTATGATTGCTTATGGAGCAGCACTTGCTTATGAAAATATGTTTGCTGGTAAAGAAGAAAATAGTACGACCTATGAAAAATTAGTAGACTTATTAGATGAAGTTTGCAAGACAAAAGTTATACATACAGAAAATAATGAGAGTCGTCCATTTTTTGAAACAGAAGAAGATTATAAGAAGTTTAAAAACAGACATCCTAAAATAGAAATTAAAAAGCCGGTTTTTAAATCAGGAGATGTAATCCATGCATATCTAGGTATTGATTCTGGTAGTACAACAACGAAATTTGTTTTACTTTCAGAGGATAATCAAATCATTGATTCTTTTTATGCTCCAAATGAGGGAGATCCACTAGTAGTAGCGAAAAAAGCTTTAATTCAGATGAGA
Source organism: uncultured Lachnospiraceae bacterium (assembly GCA_902496125.1). Lineage (GTDB taxonomy): Bacteria > Bacillota > Clostridia > Lachnospirales > Lachnospiraceae > TWA4. Next base: position 971 of record CABUZU010000020.1, on the reverse strand, counting down.
AATAAGTTTCGTGACAAAGGTGTTATCTTAGATATTATTGCAACAGGTAGTACTGGCTATGGAGAATTACTATTTTCTAAGGCATTTTCTACAGAATGTCATATTGTAGAAACCGTTGCTCATGCGAAGGCAACCAATCAGTATGAAAAGGATGCAAGCTTTATTTTAGATATTGGTGGTCAGGATATGAAGGCAATTTGGCTAGACCATGGAATTATTACCAATATTGTAGTAAATGAAGCTTGTTCTTCTGGTTGTGGTTCATTCTTAGAAAACTTTGCAAGTTCTTTACATATTCCAGTAGAAGATATTCAAAAGCAAGCATTTGCATCAAAAGAGCCAGCAGTGCTTGGAAGCCGTTGTACAGTATTTATGAATAGTGGAATTGTAACGGAACAAAGAAATGGAAAGCTTCCAGCTGATATTATGGCTGGACTTTGTCGCTCCATTATTGAAAATGTATTTACTAAGGTAATCCGCATCTCGAATGTAGATAATCTTGGTGATAAGATTATTGTTCAAGGTGGAACCTTCCAAAATGATGCGGTTTTATGTGCATTAGAACAATACATTGGAAAAGAAGTAAAACGAGCACCTTATCCGGGAATTATGGGAGCAATTGGTGCAGCCCTTACTGCAAAAGAACAAGCAAAGAAACCAGATTTTAAACGTACTTTTATTGGACTTGATGCGTTAGATGATTTTACTTGTACCTATGAAGCGAACATGCCTTGTCCGTTTTGTATGAATCACTGTAAGCGTACCATTGTAAGATTTCCAAATGGAAAAACTTGGGTTACAAATAATCGTTGTGAACGAGGAGAAATTGTAGGAGACCCGAAGGATGACAAGGTTAAGAAGCTTTTAAAAGAAAAAAAGGAAGCTAGAAAGATTCCAAATCTATTTGACTATCGTGAAAAACTTTTATTTAAAGATTATGAAATCATAGAAGCAGCACCGAAAAAAGATGT
>CABUZU010000019.1 GCA_902496125.1 uncultured Lachnospiraceae bacterium | reverse complement strand
TTTTGGGAAACGATAATTGGGAATACCATATCTTGACATGCCACCAAGTTGTTTCTTTTCTTCAAATACGGTAATGCTATGTCCCATTAAGGATAAGAAATACGCCGTGGTAAGTCCACTAGGACCACCACCAATAATTGCTACCTTCTTGCCAGTATCGGTTGCTCTCTTAGGAGTAGCTACCTTATCTGCTGCAACTTGGTCTACTGCAAATTTCTTAAGTCCTCGAATATTTAATGGACTGTCAATAATCTGACGGCGACATCTTGCTTCACATGGATGCTCACAAATCATTGCACAAGCGGTTGGAAATGGATTGTCCTTACGAATTAATGCAATGGCATCGGCATAACGCTCTTCTTTAATTAATGCAATATATCCTGGAATATCCACATGTGCTGGACATAGGGTTACACAAGGTGTATCCTGTCCTACTTCTTCTCCACACATTCCATATTGAATATGGCTCTTATATTCAGAAACAAATGCATCCATTCCATCTAATAAAACCTGTGCAGTATCATAGCCAATTGCACAGTCCGAGGATTCTACCATGGTCTCCAATGTCGTTCTCAATAATGTTAAGTCCTCTTCACAGCCATTTCCTGCTAAAATCTTAAGTAAGGTATTCTCTACAACTCTCATTCCTTCTCGACAAGGGGTACATTTATGGCAACTATGTGGACGAGAAGCTTGTAAAAATGAAAGTTGAACCGTAATTGGACAGCTTCCTGGAGGACAAGCCTTAATCTTTTGCTCCATTTTCTTAAGTGTTGCCTCAATCTTTGTATCTAAATTTTTACTAGGTGTTAGTTTATATTTTTCTAAATTCATCTTCCTCTACTCCTTAGCCATTCTTAAAATCGTTATGTATTCCAAATTATATACCAATTTTTTTTAAAAGTACATATAGAAATACAAATTTTTTTAAAAAAAATCAAAAAAAGTGCTTGCCAAAAAAATATCATTGTGCTATAATCTGTAACTGTGCTAAGCGAGAAAGCAAAAAGCAAGAACTAAATATCGCTTATGGGGGAATTCCCGAGTGGCCAAAGGGGGCAGACTGTAAATCTGTTAGCATCGCTTTCAGTGGTTCGAATCCACTTTCCCCCACTTGAAAATAATTTATTTTCCTTAGTTATTGACGCGGGGTGGAGCAGTTCGGAAGCTCGTCGGGCTCATAACCCGAAGGTCGTAGGTTCAAATCCTACCCCCGCAACTCATGCCCAGATAGCTCAGTTGGTAGAGCAGAGGACTGAAAATCCTCGTGTCGCTGGTTCGATTCCGGCTCTGGGCATTGAAAAATATGGGATACTAGCTCAGGTGGTAGAGCACTTGACTTTTAATCAAGTTGTCCGGGGTTCGAGTCCCCGGTGTCTCATTTTAGAAGCAATCATTTTTTGATTGCTTTTTTTTATTGTGCGTACTATAATAAGTTTATGACAAGAGGCAATGGGAGGATAAATTTATGGCATTAACAAATCTAATAACAGATACAGATTGTTATCTATTTGGCAATGGGACACATTATGAAATCTATCGTAAATTAGGGGCTCATCCTATCAAATATAAAGGGAAAAAAGGGGTTTATTTTGCTGTATGGGCACCACATGCAAAATCAGTAAGTTTAGTAGGTAATTTCAACCATTGGGACCCTTCAGCCACACCAATGACTCCAATTGCCACTTCAGGGATTTATGAAGTTTTTATAAGTAAAATAAAAGTAGGAGAAATCTACAAATTTGCAATTGAAACAAAGAGTGGAGAAATTCTATTTAAAGCAGACCCTTATGCAAATTTTGCAGAAGTTCGTCCGGCAACTGCTTCAAGAGTAGCAGACCTTAATAAGATAAAATGGACAGATGAGAAGTGGACCCAAAAACGAGCAAAGACAGACTGGAAGAGTGCTCCAATTTCCATTTATGAGGTTCATCCAGGTTCATGGAAGAGACATAGTGATGAGAGAGGTTCATGGTATTATACCTACCGTGAATTTGCAAAAGAATTAGCTGAATATGTAAAAGATATGGGTTATACTCATGTTGAATTAATGGGTATTTTAGAGCATCCATATGATGGCTCTTGGGGCTATCAGGTAACAGGATATTATGCACCGACTTCAAGATACGGTTCACCACAGGATTTTGCTTATTTGGTAAATTATCTGCATAAAAAGGGAATTGGTGTTATTCTAGACTGGGTACCAGCACATTTTCCAAAAGATGCACATGGACTTGCTAATTTTGATGGAGAACCTTTATATGAATATGCAGACACTAGAAAGGGCGAACATGCAGATTGGGGTACTAAGGTCTTTGATTATTCTAGAACAGAGGTCTCTAATTTTCTAATTGCCAATGCATTATATTGGGTTGAACAATTTCATATCGATGCACTACGTGTTGACGCTGTAGCATCGATGTTATATTTAGACTATGGTAGAAAAGATGGAGAATGGGTAGCCAATAAATATGGTGGTAATGAGAATTTAGAAGCAATTGAATTTCTAAAGCATTTAAATAGTATTATGGCATCTAGAAATCCAGGAATTTCTATTATTGCTGAAGAATCAACTGCTTGGCCTAATGTAACAAAACCTACGAATCAACAAGGTCTTGGTTTTCAGTTTAAATGGAATATGGGTTGGATGCATGATTTCTTAGATTATATGAAATTAGACCCGTATTTTCGTAAATATAATCACAATAAGATGACTTTTGGTATGAGCTATGCAACAAGTGAGAATTTTATTTTAGTACTATCACATGACGAAGTGGTTCATTTAAAATGCTCAATGTTAGAAAAAATGCCAGGTCTAGAAGGTGATAAATTTAAGAATCTAAAGGTTGCCTATACATTCTTTATGGGACATCCTGGTAAGAAGCTTTTATTTATGGGACAAGATTTTGCACAGCGTAGTGAATGGAATGAAGAAGAACAATTAGATTGGTATTTATTGTATGATAAAAAGCACCAAGATGTTCAGAATTATTTTAAAGGACTTTTAAAGATTTATAGACGTTATTCTGCAATGTATGCATTAGATTATGATTGGGATGGATTTGAATGGATTAATTGCGATGATGGAGATAGAAGTATTTTCAGTTTTATTCGTAAATCTGGTAAGAAAGGTAACAATTTATTGTTTGTAATGAATTTTACACCTGTGGAACGATTAGATTATGCAGTAGGAGTACCTAAGAGAGGTAAATATACTAGAATATTAGATACCGAGCATGGATTAATTGAAAAACCAAGTCAGGAAGAAATTTATAAAGCAGAGAAGTCACTTTGTGACAATAGACCTTATCGAATTTCTTATCCATTGCCAGCATATGGTGCTGCAATTTTTAAATTTTAATCAACAAAAATGCTTATGAAATGAAATTTCATTTTATAGGCATTTTTTTTTAGTTATTACTTGACATTTAGAATAAAAGGACTTAAAATATAGATAGTCTAATTTAGGAGGGGTGAGGGTCATTCTTAAAATAGGAGTGTTTGGTAGAAATAAAAAATATTTAGAAAAATTAGTGCATTGTTTAGAAGAAGATGTTAGGTTACAATTATTTATTTTTACAAAAGAAGATGAATTAGAGAAATTTGTAGATGTTTATAAGTTAGACGCTTTAATAATTGATGATGGAGTAGAACTTCAAGAAGAAGCTCTGGCAAAGAAAATGATTTATTTGTCAAGTAAAGAGGTAAATGATGGTTCGAATATAATTTATAAGTATCAGTCTTCAAGATATATTAGAGCTCAGTTATTGAAACTTTTAGAGATGGAAGTCTTTGAAGCTGTGAAAGAATCAAATTGTAAAATAGTAGGAGTTTATTCGCCAGTATCAAATAGCTTTAAAACATCGCTAGCTGTTCTTTTAGGATATCAGAGTCTAGAGAAAGAAAATACGATTTTATTAACATTGGATAAATTTTCACTATTGGATTGTAGTCAAAATTATGATGAAATTTATGATTTATCGGATTTATTATACTGTTTAAAACAAGGGCGATATGATGAGAAGATATTTGAAAAGGCAATTGGATATTTATCGGAGTTGCCATATATTTATCCTTTGATTACACCAGAAGACCTTTATAAGATTACAGCAAATCAGGTAAAGGAGTTTATTGAAAAGATATCAAGTAAATATCAAAGAATCATTATAGATATTGGAAATGATGTGATAAATGTAATAGAGTTTTTAGATTTAGCTGGAATAATCTATATGCCTATAATGGATGATTGTTATACGACTAAGAAGATAAAATATTTTGAAAATTATTTAAGCGGGAGGGAAAAAAATGATATTTTAAACAAGATAGAAAAAATTAAGATACCATCAGAATTATTAACAAGGAAACAGTGGAATTTTAATTATTATAACGAATTGAAATGGTGTGATTTTAACGTATGCAATTAAACGAGTTACAATTAAAGCTTCGAGAAGAACTGGATTTAATGTCTTATATTAGCAATGAAGAACTTAAAAATAAGATTGATGAAATGCTAATTCGTGAAAGTAAGAAGACTTATTTTTCTTATGAAGAGAAGATAGAATTACAAAAAGAATTATATAATTCAATTCGAGGATTAGATGTATTGCAAGAATTGGTTGAAGATGAAACGGTATCGGAGATTATGGTGAATGGAGCAAATTGTATTTTTATTGAGCGAGAAGGAAAGATTTTAAAATGGCATAAGAAGTTTTCATCAGAAGAGAAATTGATGGATGTAATTCAACAGATTGTATCAAGCGTAAATCGAGTTGTAAATGAAAGTACGCCGATTGTAGATGCACGTTTGATGGATGGTTCAAGAGTACATGTTGTGTTAAAGCCAATTGCTTTAAATGGACCAGTATTAACGATAAGAAAGTTTCCTAAAACACCAATTGATATGAAGAAATTAATCGAATGGAATAGTATCTCAGAAGAGGCAGCGAAGTTTCTAGAAGAACTGGTAAGGGCTAGATATAATATTTTTATTAGTGGTGGTACAGGGGCAGGAAAGACTACATTTTTAAATGCCTTGTCGCAGTTTATCCCTAAGGATGAACGTATTATTACAATTGAGGATTCAGCAGAATTGCAAATAGATATTCCAAATTTAATTAGTTTAGAAGCAAGGAATAAAAATTTAGAAGGAAAAAATGAAATTAGTATTAGAGATTTAATTCGAGCCTCACTTAGAATGAGACCGGATAGAATTATTGTTGGTGAAGTTCGCTCCGAAGAAGCCTTAGATATGTTACAAGCTATGAATACAGGTCATGATGGTTCAATTTCTACAGGTCATGCAAATAGTTCAAATGATATGTTAACGAGACTTGAAATGATGGTTCTTATGGGAGCAGAACTTCCATTAGAAGCAATAAAAAATCAAATTGCATCAGCAATTGATATTTTAATACATTTAGAAAGACTGAGAGATGGAAGTAGGAAGGTTGTATCAATTGAGGAGGTGGTAGGATATCAAAAAGGAGAAATTAAGCTCTCAAAAATCTATGAGTATGACAGACAAGAAAAAATTATTAAAAAAACGGGATACAACTTACAAAATAAAAGAAAAATCACAGACAGATATCAATTATAATGAATATCAATATGATTTGTTGAGTTGGATTCATGTTGTTTTACAGGGAATTGGAATTGTATTAGGTATCGCTTATTTGTTTTATTATAATCAAATTGCATTTTTGATTTTACTTCCGTTTGCCTTTTATTTTCCTATTTTAGAAAAAGAGAAGAAGAAGAAAAAACGGCAAGATGAATTAAATAGGGAATTTAAAGAAGCGATTTTGTCGATTTCTTCTTCGTTAAGTGTAGGATACTCAATTGAAAATGCTTGTAAAGAAGCTTATCAGGAGATGTTAACAGTATTTGGAGAAAATAGTCTGATTGGAAAAGAGTTGTATCGAATTGTATGTGGAATTGATTTAAATATTCCAATTGAAGAATTACTAGATAATTTAGGTAAAAGAAGTGGATTAGAAGATATTAGAAATTTCACAGAAGTCTTTAAAGTAGCAAAACGTACAGGAGGAGACTTACCTGCAATCATTAGACAAACAGTAGAAACGATTGATGAAAAATTAAAGGTTCGGGAAGAAATTGTTACAATGACAACTTCGGTTCGATATGAAGGATTGGTAATGAGTGTGATTCCACCAGGGATTATTTTATATCTAAGGATTTCCTCGCCAGATTTTTTTAATCCATTGTATACTACACTTTTTGGTAGAATATTTATGACAGGGTGTTTAATTGTCTATTTAGGAACACTTAAACTACAACAAAAGATGTTGGAGGTGGATATTTGATGTGATTTTATTATTTATTGTTATCACTTACTTAAAATATGGAAAGCAATTTAAAGATTTAGATAAAAAAGAGCATCCATTAAAATGTTTATATGGCTCAGGATATGGTATCTTCTTATTGCTAAAGAGATTTCAGAATAAGAACCAAAGAGAGAATTTATTAAGTGAACTTCTAATTAAGAAGAATGTAAGTAGGGAATATATAATCTTTGAAAGTAAAAAGTATGCGTATTTTTTAGGTATATTATGGATAAGCATAATACTTTGTTTACTTATGAGTGTAAATTTAAAATCAAATCTAAAGGATGGGAATTTATTAAAAAGACCAGGTTACGGAGATGACAGCGTTCAATATGAATTAAAATCTTCTTATAGCGGAGATGACGATATTTTCGTATCAGTGGATGCAAGAACGTATCCAAAAGAAAAGTTAGATGAGATTTTTGAAGCAGTGTATCAAGAACTTTTAGAAAATCTTTTAGGAGAAAATAAAAGCTTAAGTCAGGTAAATGAAGATTTAGTATTTGCACAGTCAAAAAAATATTTAGGAGTAGTAGCAAATTGGCTACCAAGGGAACATGCACTTATTAGTAGCTTAGGAAAGGTAAATTTAACCTCTGTACCAAAAGAGGGAAGAGATACTTCTATTCAGTTGACATTAAGCTGTCAGGATAAAGAAGAAAAATATGATATTTTCATTACTTTAGTACCCAAAGTTCAAACAAAAGAGGAAGAAATAAAAAATGAGTTCATGAATTTTTTAAAAATAAAAGAAGAGTCAGATAGAACAGAGGAATATTTTTCATTACCAACTAAAATCAATGGAGAAGAAGTTTCTTACTATGAAGAAAAATCGAAATCTACTGCAATACTTTTATTGTTATTAGGTATTTTAGCTGCGATTTTAATTGTCGTTAATGAAAATTCTAAATTAAAAAATCAAATGCAGGTAAGAGAAAGACAGATGATGGTTGATTATCCTCAGATTGTATCAAAGCTTACAATTTTTATTGGAGCTGGGATGAGTGTAAAGGCAGCTTGGTTTCGTATTGTAAAAGATTATCAAATGCATAGAGGAGGTGAAAAAAGATTTGCATATGAAGAAATGATTTACACGAGTAAGCAAATGTTAGATGGAATGACAGAAGCACAAGCTTACCTAGAATTTGGTAAGAGATGTCGATTACACACTTATTTAAAGTTTAGTAGTTTATTGGAACAAAATTTAAGAAAGGGAACAAGAGGACTAGTATCATTATTGCAAAATGAGACAGATCAGGCCTTTTTAGAGCGTAAGCATATAGCAAGGCGATATGGAGAAAAAATGTCAACAAGGCTTATGATACCAATGATGATATTTTTTGCAATGGTGTTGGCTATGATTATGGTGCCAGCAATGTTGTCATTTTAGAGGAGGAAAATATGTTAAAAAGATTAAAGTCTGTATTTTTAGAAGAAAAAGGTGTAGGTGTGGTAGAAGTTATTTTAATCTTAGTTGTTTTAATTGCATTAGTTTTAATTTTTAAAGAACAGTTAACAAGTTTAGTTGAAACCATTTTTAAGACAATTAATGATAGTGCAAAACAAGTATGATAAGAAAAGTAAAAGGAAGTATTACTGTATTTATGAGTCTGATTCTAATTTTGTTATTAGCTATTTTATGTACAACATTAGAGTCAGCAAGAGTATTTGGTGTTCGAAGTATCATTGCAACTTCATGTGACGTGGCAGGATTTTCATTGTTTTCTCAGTATAACAATAAACTTTTAGAAGATTATGAATTGTTTTTACTAGAGGATACTAGTGATTTTACAAGTCAATTACAAGATTATATTTCTTATTATGAAAATCCGTATAAAGGATTAAATGGAATTTATGGAAACAATTATTATCCATTTAAAGCAGAACAAGTTGATATCAAATCTTTAAATTACATTATGGATCATCATGCAATCGGATTAGAAGAAGAAATTTCCGACATTATGAAAGATGTAAAAGCTTCGGAGGTTTTATCACAAGTAAGTTCTTCATTAGGAGTTGCTAAAAATTTTGATAAAATTTCTAATTATATGAATCAGTGGATGGAAAAGTCTAAGGATATTGTAAATGTCTATAATATGGCAACAGATGCTTATAAAAAATATCAATCCACAAAGAAAAAATATGAAGAATTAAAAGAACGAATCAATGCTGCAAAGAATAATATTAAGGAATATCATAAAGCCTTAGATGGAAATAATGAAACGTTAATGGATGCTTATCAGTCACAACTTCAAGTCTCCGTTTCTAATATTTTAAATAAAAAACAAGAGATGATTGAAGGTATTGAAGATGCGAATATAGACGCAAATTTATATATTAAAAAGGCAAAAGAGTTAAATCATTCGTTAGCTGGAATAGAAGTAGATGATGAAGTAAAAGTAGAAGGGGCGGATGAGTTTTTAAGTGATACTAATGAAGAACAAAAGCAAATGCAAAAAGTTTCTTTAAATGCAGCAAAAAATAAAAATATTTTAAATAACTTAAATGCGATAAACGCAAATATGAGTGTTGAAGATTTAGAAACTACTTTAGGAAGTTGGGAAGAACAATTAAAAGAATATCAAGAATTAGAGTTACCAGAAGAAACACAGACTTCAAGTGATATGAAAAAGTTTGATTTATTAGATACAGTAAAGCAAGTCATGTCAGATGGTGCATTAGGATTAGTAGTAGAAGATGTGAATAAGCTATCAGAAAGAACTTTTACCATGGAGGATTTTCCATCAAAAGAAAGTTTAAATAGTAAAGAATCCATTATTGATAAAACAAAGAATGCTGTTTTATTAAATGAGTATTTATTAGATTATATGCCAAATTATACGACAAAAGATATCGAAAGTGAAAGATACGATTTAGAGTATATTTTAGCAGGTAAAAAAAGTGATAAAGAAAATTTATCTGCCGTAGCACAACGATTAATTTTACTTAGACAAGCAATGAATTATATGTATCTTGTAACGGATACTGAAAAAAAGATGGTAGCTAGGGAGATGGCAATGACGGTACTAGGAGCAGCTTCTGCAACCGTGGTAGCAGTTCCTGTTGTTACTACATTAATTCTAATGGCATGGTCTTATGCAGAAGCAGTAAGTGATGTAAAAGCATTGTTATCAGGTAAGAAAATACCACTAATGAAAACAAAAGAAAGTTGGAATTTATCATTAGAAACAGCTACAGCAGGTAAAGAGGCATGGGGTGAGGCAAGTGAAAATCAGAAAGGGTTAGACTATAAGGGATATAGTAGAATCTTATTATATTTGCAAGCAAAAGATATAAAGCTTTATAGAAGCCTTGATATGATGCAAGTTCATGCATGTGAAGAAAATCCTGATTTTCGTATTAAAAATTGTATTTATCGTTTAGAAGCAACTGCGAAGGTGAGAATTGTTCCGATGTTTTTATCCGTACCATTTATGCAAAATACTACATTGGATGCAAAAATTTCTTATGGATATTAACTGGTAATAAATAGGAGGAGGTGGATACACATTAAAAATAAAATCTATACAAAAACTTCCCAGGTTAAGTGTAATTGCTTTGAATTTACGAAAAAGCAAGTATCCGCCTCTGCTACTATTGAAGCATCACTTGTTTTGTCATTTGTGTTATTTGCCTTTTTAGCCTTATATACGCCATTTTTTACAATGCATACACAAATGAAGGTGCAGTCTGTATTAGAACAATCTTGTTGGGAAATGGCAGTTTTTACCTATGCAGATAAAGCAAATGAATCGTATGAAAAGTTAAAAGTCTTAGAGGCAAAACATGATTTAAATTTTATAGAAAGTAATTGGATGAAGGAGGATGGAATCGTTGATATTGCAGTAAGCTACTCAGTCAAGATTCCATTCTTTCCAATGATAGAACAAAAATTCGTTCAACGAGCTAGGCGAAGGGCTTGGGTTGGACAGGATGGTTTATCTTCATCAGATGATATAGATGATGAAATTGTTTATTTAGCACAGACAGGAAGTGTATATCATTTATACAGTGACTGTTCTCATATAAAGTTAACAATAAAAACAGTAAATGCTAGCCAGTTGAGTAGTCTTAGAAATAATCATGGTGGAATTTATCATGCTTGTGAGAGATGCAAACCTTCTTTAACAGGAAGTGTTTATATTACATCAGATGGAGACAGGTATCATAGTCGTTCAAATTGTAGTGGTATTAAACGATTGGTTAAAGAAGTACATAAATCAGAAGTTGCGGGAATGAATGTATGTAAACGTTGTAGTGCTAGAAAAAGTCGAGAAGGGTAGGAAGATGGATGGAAATTTTAGTTCTGTTATTTTTAGGTATTAATGCAATATTAGATTTTAAATATAAGAAAATTCCATGGGTGTTATCCATTTGTTTTATTGTGATTGGGATAGGAAGTGTGTTAATAAGCTCACCGATTAATTGGTGGCAATTTTTAGGGGCTATTGTAGGAATAGGAATAATTCTTATTAGTGTTTGTACAAAACAAGCAATTGGACTTGGTGATGGACTGGTATTGTTAGTAGTAGGAATTTTCATTGGACTTTGGAAGACGCTTATGATTTTGTTTCTTGCAGGAATTTTAGTGGCAGTAGTAGGAATAATTATGATGGTTCAAAAGAAAGGAAATTTAAATACGAGTCTTCCGTTTATTCCGTTTATATTAGCAGCTTATGGAGTGTATATGATTTTATGAGAAGATGGTTAAAGGCAAGCTTTACTGTAGAGTATGCATTGATTATGCCAATTGTATTAATGGTAATATTTTTTGTTATCTATGTAAGTTTTTATTTACATGATCAAGTTGTTTTAGAAGCAATAACATTAGAAAGTTTAATGGTTGATGAAAAAGATTTTAATGAATTGGTTAATAAATATACGTTTTCTAGTATACAAATAGAGTTTACAGTTTCTAAAAAAATAGATAAGATTCAAAGCTCTTATAGAGCACAGGTAAAAATTCCATATCGTGAATTATTTAAGATAGAAGGAAGTCAAAGTGGAAATCGTTTGATGGAGACTGATTGGATAAGGGCATACAGATTAGTAAGTAAGGTGAATGAAGATGACGGATGAGTTTGATATTTTAGATGTAGATGATGAAGAAGAAAAAAAGCCAATAGAAGATTTTGAATTCAGTCCAGAATATACAAGAAATAGAAATCACAGTTATTTATGGATTAATAGTGCATCAAATCAAGATGTTGAGCAGATGCTTGTCCATAATAAAATTAAAGGTTTGTTACCAGTAATGATAAGTAGTGAAGATGGCGGTACAAAATATCGCTATGAAATTACATCATTAATTCCGTTAACACATTGGATAAAAAAGAAAAGTGTTGGAATAGAAGAAATAAGAATTGTATTAAATTCAATTTATCATTGCAGTGAAGCAATAGAAGAGTTTTTTCTAGAATTAGAAAGTCTTGTTTTAATACCAGAATATATATTTATTGATGAGAAGGATTTACAATGTTATTTCTTATTTTTAGATGGCTATAGAGTGGATTTTACCGTGGCATTAAAGCAAGTAGTTCAATTTCTGTTAGAAAATATAAACGATAATAAAAGAAGAGAAACACGGTGTGTATATGATATTTATGAAACATTACAAAATCCTAATTATTGCTTAGAAGAAGTGATGGAAAAATTATATGATAAAAAAGAAGAATATGTTGATGAAATGTTTGAACCACAGGAAATCGAATATGAGGAAATTTTAGAAGAGAAGAAGAATCCAATAAGTAAAATTTTATCAAAAATTTTCCATAGAAGAAAAAAAGAAATACCATTATTAGAAGAAGAGGATGATGATGAAGACCCAGAGACAACTATTCTTAAGGTTAAAAGCGAAGAGAAGATATTAAAGAGTGTAAGCTTGGAAATAAATGATATTCCTATTAATGGAGAAGAAGTAATTATTGGAAAAGTTGCATCGGTTACAACTGTTCAAATTGATAGTAAAGTAATTAGTAGGATGCATGCAAAAATTTATAAAAAAGAAGAGGAATGGAAAATTGTAGATTTATTATCGACAAATGGTACCTATCTAAATGGAAAAAGATTAAAGGCAGAAGAGGAATATGCATTAAAAGAAGGAGATAAAGTAAAATTTGCAGATTTAGAGTATGTCTTTTATTAAAGTACAGTTGAATTTTAAAAAATATCGTGTTAAACTGATGAATAGTAAAATGCTATTTATTTGGAGGTGTTTTCTATTATGAGAAAAGACGATTGTATATTTTGTAAAATTGCAGCTGGAGAGATTCCATCTTCAACCGTTTATGAGGACCAAGATTTTAGAGCGATTCTAGATTTAGGACCTGCTTCTAAGGGACATACATTAATTCTTCCTAAGGAACATGCTGATAATGTAATGGATTTAGAAGAAAGTGTTGCAGCAAAAGTTTTACCATTAGCTTCAAAATTAGGTAAGGCTATGATGAATGGCCTTAAATGTGATGGTTTTAATATCATTCAAAACAATGGAGAAGCAGCAGGCCAAACAGTTATGCATTTTCATGTGCATGTAATTCCAAGAACCAATAACGATGGCTGTGTTCCAATGTGGACACCGACAAAGGATGAGGATATGGATAAAACAGCACAAACTATTAAAGACGCATTAGCGAAAAATTAGGAGGAAGAAAGATGTATAAACATACAAATCAAGGAACTTGTTCATCCGTTGTGTATTTTGATGTACAGGATGGTATTGTAAAGGATGTAAGCTTTGAAGGAGGATGCAGTGGAAACCTTCAAGGTATTGGTAAATTAGTTGAAGGTATGAAAATTGATGATGTTATCGAACGATTAGAGGGTGTTAAATGTGGATATAAACCGACCTCTTGTCCTGACCAACTTGCTCGTGCATTAAAGTCTTATAAAGAAAAGTATAATAACTAAGAAAGGCTACGAGGTGCAATCCATGAAAAAGATTATATTAACCGGTGGTGGAACAGCAGGACATGTTACTCCAAACCTTGCACTCGTACCAAAGTTAAAAGAAGCAGGATTTGATATTTGTTATGTTGGTTCCTATAATGGAATGGAGAAAGAATTAGTAGAAAAAGCAGGAATCCCTTATAAGGGGATTTCATCTGGTAAATTACGTAGATATTTTGATTTAAAAAATTTCACAGACCCATTTCGTGTATTAAAAGGATTTGCAGAAGCAAATAAAATCATGAAAGAGTATAAACCAGATGTTGTATTCTCTAAGGGCGGATTTGTTTCTGTGCCTGTTGTTTTAGCAGCAAAGAAACATAAAATTCCGATTGTTTCCCATGAATCCGATATGACACCAGGACTTGCAAATAAGATTACGTTATCTTCTTGTACTAAGATTTGTTGTAACTTCCCAGAGACCATTAATTATCTTCCAAAAGATAAAGCAGTTTTAACAGGTTGTCCAATTCGTGGAGAACTTTTAACAGGAAGTAAGGAACAGGGCCTTAAATTAACTGGTTTTAATGCAGAAAAGCCAGTACTTTTAATTATTGGCGGAAGCTTAGGTTCTGTAAAAGTAAATCAGGCAGTTCGAGAAATTTTACCACGTTTAATTAAAGACTATCAAGTTGTACATCTATGTGGTAAAGGAAACTTAGATGAAACATTAACTAATATGCCAGGCTATGTTCAATATGAATACATGAGTGATCCATTAAAGCATCTATTTGCAATGGCAGATATTGTGATTTCTCGTGCAGGAGCGAATGCGATTTGTGAACTTTTAGCATTGCAAAAGCCAGCATTGTTGATTCCATTATCAGCAGCAGCTAGTCGTGGTGACCAGATTTTAAATGCAAATTCTTTTAAGAACCAAGGATTTAGCGAGGTATTAGAAGAAGAACGTTTATCTGCTGATAAATTATATGAAGCAGTAACACAGCTTTATGAAAATCGCAATCAGTACATTCAGAAGATGAAAAAGAGTAGTCAGTCAGACGCTGTATCAATGATTGTAGGAATGCTTAATGAATTAGCACAGAAAAAGTAAAAAGGGGAAAGCTCATGTTAGGAATTATTGGAGCAATGGACGAGGAAGTATCATGCATTAAGGAAGTAATGAGTGATGTTACCGTTATAGAAAAAGCTGGAATGGAGTTTTATAAAGGTAAACTTTCAGATAAACCAGCAGTTGTCGTTCGAAGTGGAATTGGTAAGGTTAATGCAGGAATCTGTACTCAGATTTTAGCAGATTGTTTTAATGTAGATGCCATTATTAATACGGGTATTGCAGGTTCATTAAATGCTAAGATTGATATTGGCGATATTGTACTATCAACCGATGCACTTCAACATGATGTAAATGCTTGTGGATTTGGATATGAACTAGGTGTAATTCCACGTATGCCAGTTTCTACTTTTAAAGCAGATGATAAATTGATTAACTTAGCAAAAATTGTATGCGAAAAAGTAAATCCTGATGTTCATGTATTTACTGGACGTGTAGTAAGTGGAGACCAATTTATTTCAGATAAAGAAAAGAAAGATTGGCTTACCAATAAATTTGCAGGTTATTGTACCGAGATGGAAGGTGCAGCAATTGCACAGGCTGCATATTTAAATCAAATTCCATTTTTAATTGTAAGGGCAATTTCTGATAAAGCAGATGATAGTGCAACAGTTGACTATCCTACTTTTGAAGCAAAGGCAATTGAACACAGTGTTAAGCTTATTTTAGAGGTTGCTAAAAACATCTAAAACGATGGTTTGACAAAATGTGCTAAAAACTAAAAAAATTTAAAATTTTCGTAGATGAAAAGATTGGTGCAAGCCTTTTCAAAAAGAATTTACTTGTGTATACTCTATTCGTAGAAGTGTATAAAGGAGGTAGAGTATGCATAAGATTTTAGATGCAGGTTACGGCAATTATTTAATGGTAATTTTTTCAATAATTGGAATAATTGGCACGTGGATAGCAGCCCGTCAGTATAAACAGCTGATACGTGATTCAGAGAATATGATGGGTACGAGGCAACCTTTTTTACTTCAGATAAAAAATAAGTTTCAAAATACATATTATGTAAATCATGGTGTAAATAATGTTGAATTATTTGTACAAAAAAACATGAAAGAAATACAGAAATATCGAATCAATACGGGAAGCTTATCAAAGCTAGCAGGTCGTATGTCAGGTCTTTGCTTTTTACTTGGTATTGTATTAGCATCTTTAGGCTATGTACAGAATATATCATTTAAGGCAATAATGACTTATTTGCTTACAGGTATTGTAACGGGACTAATTTCTTTGGTATTTGTCTATTTATTAGATGTTCAAGGTCTTCAAGAAATGTTATGCTTACAATTAAAAGAATACTTAGAGAATACTTTTACAACGAAGCTTAATCATTCAAGAGAGGATAAAGAGTATTTGTCACAAGATTTAGAAGAGGATGAGGACGAAGAGGACTTATCTTATCTAAAGCAAAGCTTAGAATCTATGGCATCGGATCGTGAAAAGGGTACTTCTAGCGAACACAGGCATAAATTAACAGCAAAAGAGGAAAAATTATTAGAAGAAATTTTAAAAGAATATTTTGCATAGCATATAGACTTGAAATAAAAAAGTCTGTTTGATATAATTAAGAGAAAACAAAAATCAAAACCCCAAAGGAGATTAAAAAGATGAAAGGACAGGTTACATTTGATTACTCAAAAGTAGATTCATTTGTATCTACAGAAGAAGTAGGATACATGGAAGGATTAGCAGATGCTGCTAAGAATACATTATTATCTAGAAATGGCGCTGGTAATGATTTCTTAGGTTGGATTGACCTTCCAGTAGATTATGACAAGGAAGAGTTTGCAAGAATTAAGGAAGCTGCTAAAAAGATTCAGTCTGATTCAGATGTATTAATTGTTATCGGTATTGGTGGTTCTTACCTTGGTGCTCGTGCAACAGTAGAATTCTTAAGTCATAGCTTCTATAATGTACTTTCCAAAGAAGAAAGAAAGACCCCAGAAATCTACTTCGCAGGAAATAGCATTAGTAGTACTTATTTAGCTGACTTAATGGAAGTTATTAAGGGTAAAGACTTCTCAGTTAACGTCATTTCTAAATCTGGTACAACAACAGAACCTGCAATTGCTTTCCGTATTTTTAAGAAATTATTAGTTGAAAAATATGGTAAAGAAGAAGCTGCTAAGAGAATTTATGCTACTACTGATAAAGCGAAGGGAGCATTAAAGAAATTAGCAACAGAAGAAGGATACGAGACTTTCGTAGTACCTGATGATGTAGGTGGACGTTTCTCTGTTTTAACAGCAGTAGGTTTACTTCCTATCGCAGCAGCAGGAATTAGCATTGATGATTTAATGCAGGGTGCAGCTGATGAACGTGAAATCGCTCTTAACGCTCCATTTGCCGAAAATGGTCCTATGCAGTATGCAGCACTTCGTAACATTCTTTTAAGAAAAGGTAAATCTGTAGAAGTAGTTGCAAACTATGAACCATGCTTACATTATGTATCAGAATGGTGGAAACAGCTTTATGGCGAGAGCGAAGGTAAAGACCAGAAAGGTATTATGCCAGCTAGCGTAGATTTAACAACAGACTTACATTCTATGGGACAGTTCATCCAGGACGGTGCTAGAATTATGTTTGAAACTGTTATTGAACTTACACAGTCACCAGCTACTATTACAATTGAAGAAGAAGATGTAGACTTAGATGGATTAAACTATTTAGCAGGAAAAACTGTAGACTTTGTTAATAAGAGTGCTATGAATGGTACAATCTTAGCTCATACAGATGGACAGGTTCCAAACCTTAAAATCAACATGTCTGACCGTTCTGCTTATACTTTAGGTAAATTATTCTATTTCTTTGAATTTGCTTGTGGCATCAGCGGATATTTATTAGGAGTAAATCCTTTCAACCAGCCAGGTGTAGAAAGCTATAAGAAGAATATGTTCGCATTACTTGGTAAACCTGGTTTTGAAGAACAGAGAGAAGAATTATTAAAGAGATTATAATAATAGATGTAAAAGAAGAGGACTCGCCACGGCGAGTCCTTTAATAGTTTACAGGTATTGAAGCAAAATAATAAGCATTTATCTGTAATATAATGCAAAAATCTTGTTTTTAATACATCTAATTGCTATACTATAGTTAATATATTATAGTAGGTGATTTTATGTATAGAAAAATAATTGAATTTTTAAAAGAATGGAAGAGCAGTAGATATAGAAAACCGCTTATTTTACAAGGGACAAGACAAGTAGGAAAGACCTATTCACTCTTAGAATTTGGTCGTACTTATTATGAAAACGTAGCTTATTTTAATTTTGAAACAAACCCCAAATTGAATGAAACATTTGAAGAAAATATTAGCCCTAATTATTTGATTCCAATATTATCGCATATTGCAGGTCAAACCATTGTAAGAGAGAAGACTTTAATTATATTTGATGAAATTCAACTTTGTGAAAGGGCATTGACTTCTTTAAAATATTTTTGTGAGGATGCACCCGATTATCATATTATTGTAGCTGGAAGTTTACTTGGAGTGGCAGTAAATAGAGATAAGTTTTCTTTTCCTGTTGGAAAGGTTGATATAAAAATCATGTATCCTATGGATATGGAAGAATTTATGCTCGCAATGGGAGAGGAATTTTTGGTTGAGCAGATAAAAGAACACTTTAAAACAGATTCTCCTTTACCAGTTGCACTTCATGATGCGGCAATGCAGCTTTATCGACAGTATCTTGTTGTCGGTGGAATGCCAGAGTGTGTAATGCAATTTGCTCAAACAAAGGATTATATTTTAATTCGCCATACACAAGATACAATTCTTACAAGCTATTTAAACGATATGAGTAAATATAATAATTTGAATGAAATAAAAAAAACACGATTAGTTTATGATAATGTTACAGTGCAACTTTCAAAGAAAAATACAAGATTTCAATATAAATTAATAAAGAAAGGTGGGCGAGCTGCTGAATTTGAAAATGCAATTGAGTGGCTTACCTTATCAGGAGTGGTTTCTAAGGTGTATAGAGTAGAACAAATAAAGAAACCACTTGAAAATTATAGAGATATTGATTCATTTAAAATTTATATGTCCGATTTAGGATTGTTGTGTGCAAAAAATGATTTAGTCGCAAATGATATTCTTTATATGGTAGATGAAATTAATGATTTTAAGGGTGGAATAGCAGAAAATTATGTTGATACGCAGCTTCGTAGTAACGAATATAGGACATATTATTGGGAATCAGATAGAAATGCAGAGATAGATTTTATTATTCAACGTGAAGGTAAAATTATTCCGATTGAAGTGAAGTCAGCAGATAATACAAGAGCTAGGAGCTTAAAAATTTATATAGATACTTATAAGCCAGAATATGCAATTAAAATTTCAGCTAAGAACTTTGGATTTGAAGATGGAAAGAAAACAGTTCCACTTTATGCTGTATTTTGTGTTTAACTACTTTAAGGGGCTGTTGCAAAATAGCAATATCAATATATATTTTAATAATTATAATATTGAAATATAATAAATTAATGTTATAATAATAAATAGAAAGGATTCATATGGCAAGTAAAAATTATTTTCTTAATGGTGTTGCTGAATTGCTAATTTTATCGATATTGAAGAAGAATGACACTTATATTTATGATATAAAAAAAACGATTAGTGAATCTTCGGATGATACGCTTCCCATATCACAAAATACGATTTATGCAGCAGCATACAAATTAGAGAACGAAGGTAGAATATCAGAATATTCAAAATTAGTGGGAAGAAAAAGGACTAGAGTTTATTATCATATTGAAGAGGAGGGGATAGAATATCTTGACAAGTTAGTGAAAGATTATCAAATGGTAACAATTAATGTAAATAAAATTCTTGATTCTTTAATTGAGGAAGGAGAAAACCATGGATAAATTGAGTAAGTCTTATATTAGTAAAGTAAAAGCGATGTTTCCTATCATGGGAAAAGCTGAAAAACGATATATAAAAAATCTAAAATTAAATATTGATGATTTTTTAGAAGATTCAACAGAAAGTTCAATGGAAACTTTATATAAAGAATTTGGAAGACCAGAAGAAGCAATACAAGACTATTATGAGAATACGAATACAGAGGAAATCATTAAAAGGATTAAAATATCTAAATACAAAAAAAGATTTTTAGCAGTTCTTACAGTATGCATATTGTTTACAACGATAGTTTTTTGCGGCTTATTATATTCTGAACATCAAGCTTTTCTGAAACAAGGTATAATTTTTGATGAAGATATTATAATCAAATAAAATATTTAAGGGGTTAATAAGATGAAAAAAGTATTAATAATATTAGTTAGTTTAACATTTCTTTTATCAATTAAAGTTGATGCATTTGCAAATAATTTAGAGTCAAGTAAGCAAGTAGAGGTTGAAAAATTAGATAATGGAGATTATATTGAGACGTTTATGGAATCAGAAGATTCAAAATTAATAACGATGAGTGCTGCAAAAACAATAACAAAAACAAAGACGGCTCAATATAAAAATTCTTCTGGTGAAGTCTTATGGTCTGTATCGATTAAAGGTACATTTACATATGATGGTAAAACTTCTAAATGTACAAGTTGTTCCCATAGTACAACTGCACCTTCAAAATATTGGTCAATTAAAAGTTGTACATCTACAAAAAGTGGAAATAAGGCAACAGCAACCGTTGTAGCACTTCAAAAGGGGCTTGCTACAAATACAGTTACAAAAACAATAACGATTTCCTGTAGTCCTAAAGGAGTTGTTTCCTGATATTAGAGATGACAGGGTAAACTATTAAAGGACTCGCTGCGGCGAGTCCTTTAATAGTTTATTTTAGTTATTGTATATCAATATTCTAATAACCAAAATATCTATTGACATTAATTGAATTGTTGATATAATAGGTATTGAAACTTCTTATTATCCAAATGGACAAGTAAAGAGTGAGATTGTCACAGATGGAACGACAACCACCTATACTTATGATAATAGAAATCGTGTTATTTCTACTAAAATAACAGCAGATGGAACGAGTCGTGTATCTTCAGTAGCATTAGGACGTAAAACAAGTTACACCTATGAAAGTAATTGCTTAGTTGAAACATCACAAGAAGTAGAATGGGAATCCATAGAAAATGGAAAAGTGATATTCCATACAGGTACAAAAACCTCTAAAACAGAGTATGATGACCAAGGAAATATTAAAAAAGATACGGATATAAATGGAAATGTAACAGTTTATACGTATAATAATCAAGTAAATCCAAATTTAGTTACAAAAGAGAAGACAACGAAAGAAGGAACTTTACTTTCCGATACGAATTATACTTATGATTCGACAGGTCGAGTAACAGAAGAAGAAGATTTTATTGGCAATCAAGTAAGTTTATATACTTATACAGATGATGCAGAAGGCATTAAAAAATCAACAATCAAGAAAGAAGAAGGACAAAAAGTCAGTACTTCAAAAGAGAATTATGATGTAGAAGGCAATCTTTTAACAGAAGAAAATGAAATCGGTGGAATTGAAACTTCATCAGAAAATGAATATGATGAAATGGGAAATCTACTAAAAACGGTAAATTCTGATGGTAGTAAAACAGTTTATACTTATGATTTTATAGGAAGAGTGTTAAAAGAGCAATCTTATGATAAAGACGGAGAAATCATACAGACAAAATTATGGTTATGAAACGATAGCAGTAAAAAATGGAAATGCTGAAACAACGATTCAAAATGCTATCAAAGAGACGAATACCGATGCTTCTGGAACTAAGACAGTTACATGGACAGATGGATGTGGACAAATTGTAAGAACAGCTACAAATGGAGTAAATCAGGATTCATTGTATGATCATTCAGGACAAAAATATGCAGAGATTCTTTCAACGTATTCTGATGATAAAATTACTTCTATTACATTATCTATTTATGATAAAGAAG